>JBOFMT010000024.1:0-24061 GCA_051658525.1 Erysipelotrichaceae bacterium
ATGAGTTTATTGATTTATCCAATCTAGAAGCATTTTTAACACCATATGAAATCTTAGTGCCTTAGGGCACTTTTTTTATTGTAAGTCTAACCCTTACCAGATAACAAACAAATACAGCCCCTTCTTACCGTAATCGTAAAATGGGGCTGTTTATTTTCACTATGTTTAAAATAGTTGATATGATTTATGATTTAGATTCTTCAAAGAAACGTTCTAGATCTGTTTCTACACGATCAATTCCACGAATGCCAAAGTTTTCTACTAAAACATTTGTTACATTCGCTGAAAGGAAGGCTGGTAACGTTGGTCCTAGGTGAATATCTTTGACACCAAGATACAACAAACTCAATAAAACAATCACCGCTTTTTGCTCGTACCAAGCAATATTATAGATGATTGGTAAGTCATTAATATCGTCTAATTCAAAGATTTCTTTTAGTTTTAAAGCAATGACTACCAACGAATAGGAATCATTACACTGTCCCGCATCTAGAACTCTAGGAATTCCACCAATATCTCCTAAGTTTAATTTATTATACTTATATTTTGCACAGCCTGCAGTTAAGATCACACTATCTTGTGGCAAGGCTTTCGCAAAGTTGGTATAGTAGTTTCTTTCACTAGAGCGTCCATCACAGCCAGCCATCACGACAAACGTTTTAATAGCTCCCGATTTTACTGCATCTACTACCGTATCTGCCAAATCAAACACTTGTTTATGAGCAAATCCACCAACAAGGTTTCCTGTTTCAAGTTCTTTTGGTGGTAAACAAGTTTTTGCTAAGGCGATGAGCTCCGAGAAATCTTTACTACCATCCGCAGCTTCTTTGATATGCGTACATCCAGGATATCCAGCAGCACCCGTTGTAAACATTCTATTTTGATAGGTTTGTTTGGCAGTTGGAGGCACAATACAGTTGGTTGTCATTAAGATTGGTCCATTAAAACTCTCAAACTCTTCCCTTTGTTTCCACCATGCATTTCCATAGTTTCCAGCAAGATGTTTAAATTGCTTTACTTTTGGATAGTAGTGCGCTGGTAACATTTCACTATGAGTATAAATATCAACTCCGCTGCCTTCACTTTGGATGAGCAATTGTTCAATATCCGCTAAATCATGTCCTGATACTAAAATACCCGGATTGTTTCTTACACCGATGTTAACCTTACTAATCTCCGGATTTCCAAACCTTGACGTATTGGCACGATCCAATAGTGCCATCCCATCAACTCCAACCTTTCCCGTTTCTAGTGTTAGGGCGATGAGTTGTTCAACACTTAGGCTATCATCCAACAACTTCATTAATGTTGCCTGCATAAAAGCAGTAATCGCTTCTTCATTGTAGTGTAAAGCATTCGCATGCTTTACATAAGCCGATAACCCTTTTAAACCATATGTAATGAGTTCTCGTAAAGAACGGATGTCTTCATCAATGCTTGCTAACACACCAACTTCTTGCGACTCTGCCTTCGCTTTCAACATAGAGTCTACCTCTTTACCACTCAAATCGCTCTTTACAATCGTTTTTAAGGTGGACAAGTAACTTGAACTTCCCCCCTCTTCAACATCCCATAGAGCTGCTTGGGATAACTTACTTGTATCGTTTAACTGTCTAAGCAATGTAGCCTTGGTTGCTAGTGTTTGTTTAACACGCGCATAGAACACATCCTCATCAAAATTGGCATTGGTAATCGTTGTAAATAAGTTTAAGGTGATAAGCTCATTTACTTCATTTGCTACCACTTTTCCCTCTTCACGTAACGTGGTTGTTACCTCGGACAAGCCTTTGGTTGTATAAATCAATAAGTCTTGCATATTTGATACATTTGCACTTTTCCCACATACCCCTACTTTGGTACATGCTTTATTTCCTGCAGTTTCTTGGCACTGCATACAATACATATTATAAGTCATAAACTACCTCTCTACTTTCACTTACGCATGTGAATTCCACATACTATGGTAGAAATTATACTTGATATGAACCTTATTTTATGTGACAATTATCACAGAGGTGCTTTATGAAAACAACATTTATACAATCCCCAACGCTTTGGAAAAAAATCGAACAACATGCAGCTAAACGTAGCTTAATAAAAGATGTTGAACTCTATCAAGAAGGAGATCCGATCACGATGATTTCCATCGTCTTATCGGGTGTGATCGAAGTATCCAAATACGATATTTATGGAAATAAAATTATCGTAACGATGTTACAAGCGCATGATGTGTTTGGCGAAAGCATCGCGATCTCAAACGAGCAAATCTCACCGTTTAATATCCGTGTGAGTGAAGATTGTGAACTCTTACAAATCACACCTGAGCACTTGTTTGCAATCGCACCCGAAAGCATGAGCATCATGGTTAAGGTGATGGCTGAAAAAAATGTTCACTTTGCCAAGAAAGTAAGCTGTATTAGTCAAAATACCATTCGAAAACGTATCTTTGAGTATTTCCGCTCACTTGCCATACAACAACGTCGCACTAGCATCATAGTCCCCTTCAACAAAAGCCGTCTTGCTGCTTACCTTTGTGTGGACCGCAGTAGCCTCTCACGTGAATTAAGTAAGCTAGAACAAGAAAACCTACTCATTAGCAATCAACATAGCTATCAACTATGTGGTAGTGTATGGCACTTACCAAGTCATATAACGAGCAAATAAAAAGGCAATCACAGGATTGCCTTTTTTGATTTTAAACGAGTGCTACAAAGCGTTCGCAGAATTCTGCAGAACGTTTGCTTGCTTTTTGTACATACGTAACAAAATCCATATGAGATTCTGGATTGCTTGCTACATCACTTAGGGAACGAATCACGACATAAGCAACATTAAAATGTTGTGCGACTTGCGCAATTGCTCCTGCTTCCATCTCTGCACACATCGCATTGACAAACTTAGCTTTGATTGTTTCTAATTGTTGAGGTTCACTAATAAACTGGTCACCACTTACAATATCACCAACAAATACTTGGCACGCTTCTTGTTCCATCAAAGCTTTAGCTTGTTGAACCAAGTTGCTTGAAGCTTCAAAGGTTAACCCAATTCCCGCTTCTCCATCCAGTGCTGAAGTATCGTAATCATGTTGAATCACGCGTTCACTAATGACAACATCCAACACATTTTGCGTTGCAAGCAGACCACCAGCTGTTCCAATATTAATGATGTGTGTTATTGGAAATTGTTGTAAAAGAATCGTAGTATTCATGGCTGCATTGCCTTTTCCTACTCCACTTTTCATTAAAACAACTTCATGGTTAGCAAGACTTCCCGTGTAGAAGTCCGTACCAAAGATTTGTTTTTTCTCTACGTTTTGCATCAAGTTGCAAAGTTCATCCACTTCAACTTGCATTGCACCAATAATTGCAATCATCTAGTTCTCCTTTTTACATACAAAGAAGTATTTTTCACCTTCTTGAATTCCTTTGTGTACAAAGTCCGTATCAATGGAAACACTAAATCCAATCGCTTCTAACATCGCTTGTAAAAGTGCTGGTTCATAGACGCGTTGAATGTGTTGTTCATGTACGGCATGCGCTTGTTCATCAAAGAAGATAAAGTTTTGATAAATTAATTCACGATCGGATAGAATACTCCATTCATAGTCATATCCACCCAAATGTCCTTCTTCATAAAATTCATCAGCAAATTCAGCAATACGGTCCATCGAATGCACATCAAAAATGAGTGTACCGTTTGAACGTAGGGCATCATAAGCCGCTTGAAAAAAGCGTTGAATTTCTTCTGTTTCTAAAATATAGTTTAAACTATCACACAAACAAAGCACTGTATCATACTCGTTTGTAACTGCTAAGTCACGCAAATCCATGCAGGAAAAGTTGACTTGTTCACTTCCCGCTTTGGCCTTGGCACGTTCTAGCATTTCTGCACTTAAATCACTCGCATCGACGTGTTTCCCACGTCGTGCAAGTTCTAAGGTGATTTCACCACTTCCACAGGCAACTTCTAAAATCTTACTTGCTTGGCTATGTGCTTCGATATAGTTGCACCAGTCAAGTGTAGCTTGATCATCTTTAACTAATAAGTCGTAGACGTCTGCAAGTTTATTGTACATCGCTTATATCCACCGTTGGTAAGTGTGCATATAATTTTTCAAGAGAATACACTTCGCGTTCTTCATCTAAGAATACGTGTACTACGATAAATCCTAGGTCAACTAAGATCCAACGAGAATCTTTGTCCCCTTCAAACGCACGGATTTGAATTCCGTTTTTGCTTGCTTCATCATCGATGTTGCTAGCGATTGCATACACTTGACGTAAGTTGGATGCTGATGTTAAAACTGCGTAATCGATAAATGGGTTCGATGCACTAAAGTCATAAACAATAATATCTTCCCCTTTTTTGTCATCAATCGCTTTTACTACTAAGCTTAATAATTCATTCATTTAATTGATCTCCTTTTTTAAGTATTCGAGCTGTTCAAACTTCACAACATCGAACGCTTGTTTTAAATTTTGTTTTGCTAATGCAATTTGTTTACTGGTATCATAGCCACGACCGCGTTCTAGCTTATCTGCTAAGTAAACAATACAGTTAAGCGGTGTGTTTGGATTTCCTTGTACATGATAGCGTACAGCTTGTAAAATCGCATGGTCATGGATTTTAAATTCTTTTCGTAAGAAGTAAGCACCGAGTGGTCCATGCCATAGTGCAGGTGCTGCATATGTAAGCGAAGCATCTACGAATGTAATCCATCGTTTGCTTTTCTCATATGGCATATGTTTGCAAACATCATGTAATAAACCAGCAAGGTACGCTTGCTCTTCGTCCATTCCATGGGCAATCGCTAGCTCCTCACACAACTCTGCCACACGTTTGCTATGCGCAAAGCGCTTGGGGCTCATTAGTGCTTGCAAGCGATCTTCTAAATACAGTCCATGCTTGGCACTATAGGCAAGCACTGAGGGACTGACATAGTTTAGTTTTTGATTGGAGCGAATTTGAGAAGAAGATACCGGAATATTTTCAATCGGTACCATCACCACATCATCACGTTGAAGTGTTTCTGAAACACGCGTAAACCCAACAAAGGTAACCATCGTACGCAAGCGTTCAATGTCTTTCCACTTGTCTAGTTTTTCTACTTGGTCTTCTCCAATGATAAAATAAAATTGATGTTCGGGATGCCTTTTTGTTAAAACAGACATCGTATCCACAGTATAACTTGTGTCAGCTAAATCACCTTCAATCGTGCATAAGTGAAACTTGCGATACGGTTTGATGGCTAGTGCCACCATATCACAACGCATCGAAAAGGGAGAAGATCCCATTTTGAATGCGGCTTGTTTTGCTGGCATAAACCATACTTCATCCAATCGCAAAGCTTTTTTTGCTGCTTTGGCAATGCCCAAATGGCCATGATGGATGGGGTCAAAACTTCCCCCTAGGATTCCGATTTTCATCTTATAAATCGAATTTGTTTTTCGAAGATTTACGGTAGATTACAAACGTACGTCCAATGACTTGGATAACTTCGCTATCTGTCAAACGCGCTACTTCGATTGCTGCTTCATTAACACTAATCGGAGCACTTTTCAATAAACTAATTTTAACTAGTTCATGTGCATAAATACTATCTTCTAGTGTATTGATGAAGTTTTCTGTTAATCCATCTTTTCCCATTTGAAACAACGGTTTCAACGTTTGTCCTTTTCCTCTTAAAAAAGTTTTATCTTGTTTTTTCAACATTAAATCATAGCCTCCCGGAACGTTACGTTCACATGTTTATTTACATAGATGCGAATGCGATCCATTTCTCCAGCTAGGGTGAAAAATCCCAATCCATGAATCACAACATCAATTTTTGTCTTTCCGAATGCATTGAAATCATAAGCTTTCATATCTGCGAAATTCGTATCTAGACTTGGAGCCAACAACCCATTTAGATGGTTGTTCCATAAATCATCCGCTTTTTCTGCTTTGGAGCGGTGTAGTGGTAAACGATCGTTAAAGTAACCAACACAACTTACACCAACACATCCAAACATATCCAAGCGCGCAAAACCACCAACCGCCATACTTTGATCGTCTTTTAATTGATAGTTTCTAGCTTTTACCGCTTTATATGGAATTACAGTTTTTAATTGTTTTGGATCAATCATCGTTAATAAGCTATCATCACGCGTTAAACCCGGTGTATCCCAAAGGGTATAATCTTCATACGTTTGTGCTGATAATTCTAGTGTAGTACCTGGGTATCGTGATGTTGTTAAGTGGTTATCAGTATTCAAAACCGCATTCAACAACGTTGATTTCCCTGCATTGGCCATCCCCATTACGACTACATCACCACCATCGCGGTAGTGTGCAATCGCACGTTTGATTTCTTCTACACTAGCGTTATAATCGGCATTAAATTGGTGTAAGTCACCAGCAATCACAAGTCCATTGATATTGATATCAAGTTGTTTCATGCGACGGAAAATAAACTTCGAAAGCTTTTCATTTCCCATATTCGATGGTAACAAGTCACGTTTGGTTGCAACCATAACAATGTTTTTGCCTTTTAAGTGACGGTTGATACCATGTAAAATGTTTGCTTCTAAATCAAAGCAATCAACAACCCAAAGAATCAATGCATCCATATTTTGAATTGCAGATAGTACATGGTTGTTATCAATTCCCGTTTGCATATTGATGACAACATCATCATAATGCTTGATACGGAAACAACGTTGGCATAAGCTTGCATCAGCTTTTGGTGAATAACCAATAGCCGTTTTGTCTGTAAACTGTAACGTTACGCCACAGCCAGTACATGTTTTAGTCATAATATTCTCCTTTGGACAAAGCATGGGTACGTTTTAGTAAGAAAAACACAAAGTTTTCTAAACTACGATTGATCTTTGTCACATTCAAATCTCGTATTACCAAAGGTTTGGTTAGCATCGGATAGATTCCCATACGATTGGCACCGAGTACGTCGGTTAATAATTGATCACCAAAAGCCGCAATGTGTTTTGGCTCAACTTGAAGATCCTTTAAAATCTGACGATAGGTTTGTTTGAGTGGTTTCTTTGCAAACGCATAATACGGTAAACCGAGTGCTTCTGCAAAAGTTTGTACACGTTTGAGCTTGTTGTTACTAACAAGTACAATCGCAATACCTGCCGCTTGCACACGTTGTACAAAGGCAATTACCTCTTCGTTTGGCAACGCTTCATCGTGCGCAACCAATGTATTATCAATATCGCAAAGCAACAAGGTGATCCCTTGTTGTTTTAATTTTTCAACATTCAATGCCGTATAGCGTTCTACGTATACGTTTGGATAAAATTTCGATAGCATATTTTTCACCTCGGTTTTCTATTATAACATACTTAGAGAAAACTATGATAGTCAATTTCCATCGATAATTTATCTTGAATTTTTGCAAGTGCTTTGATAAAGAGTGGTTTATCAAATACAGCTACATCCAAATAGGTATAATTTACCCCGATTGCTCCACCGATCACACGCGCAATACCAAGGGGATACAATAGGGATTGTAGTTGTTTTTCTAAGGTTTGTTTCAATAAGGCATTGTTTTCACCTTCGTATTTGTTACGGTAAACGAAGTATCCATATTCCCCACCAAGATCGAAGAATTCACCAGCTGCTTGGGTTTCATCACGTAAGCTTTCTGAAATGAGTTGTTCATGTGTTGTAGTAATAAACAACATATCGTGACGAATCGTTTCACTAATACGCTCTTCCTCAAGTTTAAATACATGGTAAATATCCAATAAGGAATGATAGGTTGGCCATTCTTTTTGATCTACAACAAATGCTAAGACTTCAAAGAGTTGTTCCAAGGCAACAAATGGAAGTGATGTTGTTTCCGTTAGTAATTCTTCCAATTCTTCATCACTATAAGGGTGCAGTTGCATCGCATCGATTGCTTTTACACTAACCGCACTAATATAAGCTTGTAAATATAAGTCTCCTACAAAGTATTGCAACATTTGGTTGGCAACCATTTGTGAATTTGCTTCATCCAAGTGATTGAATGCAGGTGATTGCACTTCTAATGCAAAGGTTTTGGTTGTTTCATCCATACTTACTTCTACTTGGAAGGCATCGTAATGATATTGCTCTTCGCCTACTGGAACATAAGTATGAAAGGCTTTATCACTCAACGGTTGACGATAAGCGTTGATAATCCAAAAATCAACCAACTCTTTTGGAGCTTGATCTTTTAAGGTTTGCGCAATCAATTGTAAGTTTTTATCTAAAATTGGTAAAAAGCTTAACTCAAAAAAAGAACCATCGCTCTCTATTTCTACTGCTAAGCCAAATAAATCTTGGGAAAGTCCAACAAGTTCTTCAACATAACTTTCATGTTCCCCTTTGGCAAAAGCCAAACGCAAGTTGGCTTCTTCTTTGGAAAATGCAGTCCAAAACTGTTTGATATTTTTTTTAATACTCATAGATACCTCTTCTTTTTCAACAATATAATAGCATAAAAAACAAATAAAGTGTGAAGCTCACACTTTATAAGTCAAGATTTAACATTTCAAAATTTTGTTCTTTTACTTCTTCTGTTTCACTTGTTTTCTCAACAAAAGCAATGCGTTGTAAATGTTGATACAAGTAGAAATTGTCGTTGTGCAATGCGCTTGAGAAAGTTGCGTCTTTGCTCATGATTGTAATATCTTTCATATCAATGGCTTGATTGTCACCATTTTGAAGGAAGAAACTCTCATTCAACCCTTTGGCAATCACATAACGCAAACGATATGGATTGGTCTTATTCTTCTTACAAATCATTTCACCACGTGCTGGACGTCCGGTTTTTCCAATTTCATTTGCCTTCATACGTTTGCTGCCACCTTGGCTGTTAAGGAAGACCACTTGATCTTGTTCTTTGATGATACAAGCATCCACCATCTGATCCTCAACTAGGTTCATCGCTTTTACCCCTTTGGCTTTGGCACTCGTTAAAGGAATCAAAGAAATATTGTAACGTGTTACATAACCTTTTTCACTCAACAAGCAAACCTCACTACCTGGATAAGCAACTAGGGTTTGCACCACTTCATCATCCTTGGCAAGATTCATCCCATTGAACAGTTTATTGTTACGAGAAACTTCAAAGTCAGCCAAAGCTGTTTTCTTTATCATCCCCTGTTTACTCAAAGAAATGATATAAGCTTCACTTGCGAAATTATCCATCGCATAGGTTGCGACAATGGAATCGGTATTTTCCATCTTCACATAAGCGTTAAGATGGGAACCGATATCCTTCCATTTAGCTTCTTCTATTTCATGCACATCCAAATATCCATACTGTCCAAGTTTGGTAAAGAATAATACTTTATCAACGGTATTGATTTCTCCATACCCAAGCAATTCATCTCCATCCTTGATTTTAGTTTGAATATCACTCGCTCCAAACGAACGCAGACTTACACGTTTGATATATCCCGCTTTGGACATCGTTAACATCACTTTTTCATTGGCGATCATCGCTTGTTTATTGATGACAAGTTCTTCAATATTTGCTTGGATATCGCTTTTTCTTGGTGTTGCATATCGTTTTTTGATTTCTTTTAATTCCGAAATAATCGTTTTGTTTAATAGTGCTGGTTGTTCCATAATATCCAATAAGTCTTTCATCTCTGCTGTTAAGGTTGCATATTCACCTTGTAGCGCAGTGACATCGGTATTACTTAAACGATACAAACGTAAAACAACAATCGCTTCTGCTTGTTCTTCACTAAAGTCAAAGCGTGCAATGATTTTTGCTTTCGCATCCGCTTTGTCTTGTGCATTACGAATGATCGCAATGACTTCATCGAGAACTGAAATCGCTTTGATCAGTCCTTCTACTAGATGAGCACGTTTGGCTTTTTTATCATAATCATAACGACTTCGCTTATAAACCACTTCTTTACGGTGCTCAATATAAGCATCGATCATCTCTAAGATTCCAAGTTGTAATGGACGCTTATGCACAATAGAAACCATATTGTAGTTATAGTAAACTTGTAAGTCGGTATTTTTATACAAATATTGAACAATTAAATTGGCATCAACATCTTTTTTCACATCGATGACAATATTCAATCCATTACGATCACTCTCATCACGCACATCCAATAAACCATCAATCGTCTTATTGATGCGAATCTCATCAATCTTTTTCACAAGATTGCTTTTGATTACTTCATATGGAATCTCATGAATCACAATTTGTTGGTTGGTTTTATTTTGAACAATCTTCAGTTTCGAACGTACGACCACACGTCCCTTTCCTTTTTCAAAGGCATCTTTGATACCATCCACACCTTGAATGGTACCACCTGTTGGAAAGTCAGGTCCTAAAATATGTTGCATCAGCGCATCAAGACCACAGTTTGGATTTTTCATCCGATGAATGGTTCCATCGATGACTTCACCTAGGTTGTGGGGAGGAATATTAGTTGCATACCCTGCTGCAATACCCGTAATCCCATTGACAAGCAAGTTTGGATACGCGGCTGGAAGTACGGTTGGTTCACTGGAAGTATCATCAAAGTTTGGTGCAAAGTGAACCGTATTTTTATCAATATCACGTAATAAAGTTTCAGAGATTGGTGCTAAGCGTGCTTCGGTATAACGCATCGCTGCAGCTGGATCATCATCAATACTCCCGTTATTTCCATGCATATCAATGAGCATTTCTCGCATTTTCCAGTATTGGCTCATACGTACCATCGCATCATAAACACTAGAGTCTCCATGTGGGTGATAGTTACCAATAACCAAACCGACGGTTTTTACCGATTTACGATAACCGCGCTCTGAAGTATTTCCATCCTCATACATCGCATATAAAATACGACGTTGTACCGGTTTTAAACCATCGCGTACATCCGGTAAAGCACGATCTTGAATAATATATTTGGAATAGCGCCCAAAGCGCTCTCCCATGATTTCTTCTAGAGGTGTGGTAATGACATTTTGTTGTTTCATGCGTTATCCTCCAAACCAAATACATCTTCTAGGGTAAAACTTACATTTTCATCGATCCATTCACGACGTAAATGTGCTTTATCTCCCATCAGTACACTAACACGACGTTCTGCACTAATCGCATCATCAATGCTCACTTGAATCAAAGTTCTTGACTCTGGGTTCATCGTTGTATCCCATAACTGATCAGCATTCATCTCTCCTAACCCTTTATAGCGTTGGATCATGTAACCTGAACCATATTCTTTTTTCAAGACTTCTAATTCTTCGTCACTATAGCCATAACTTACTTTTTTCCCTTTGCTAATTTTATACAAAGGAGGCAAAGCAATATACACCATACCAGCATCAATCAAGCCTTTCATGTAACGATAGAAGAACGTCAACAACAACACTTGAATGTGTGCTCCATCCGTATCGGCATCGGTCATGATAATGACTTTATGATAACTAGAATCTTCCGCATTAAAGCTAGCTCCCACGCCAGCACCAAGTGCATGAATAATCGTATTGAGCTCTTCATTTTTCTCAATTGCCGCAATATTCGCTTTTTCAGTATTTAACACCTTTCCACGTAGCGGTAAGATTGCTTGATATTTAGAGTCACGTCCTTGTTTGGCACTTCCTCCGGCACTATCCCCTTCGACCAGATACAATTCTTTTTTTCTTGCATCCTTACTATTGGCTGCTGAGAGTTTCCCCGACAAGATTTTTTCACTCTTTGAACGGTTTTTCCCACTTCTTGCTTCTTCCCGCGCTTTTCTAGCTGCTTCACGCGCTAAGGCTGCACGTTGCATTTTACGAATCAAGGTGTGAGCCAATTCTTTGTTTTCTTCTAAGAAATAAACGAGTTGTTCACTCACCAACGCTTCCACCGCACTTTTGGCTTCGGCAGTTCCGAGTTTTCCTTTGGTTTGTCCTTCAAATTGCAACATTTTCTCATTGATTCCAACGCTGACAATCATCGTTAACCCTTCTCGAATATCACTTCCATCAAAGTTTTTATCTTTTTCCTTTAACAGTCCATACCGTCTTGCATAATCGTTTACCGCTTTGGTAAACGCACTTCTTGCCCCAACTTCATGCGTTCCTCCATCTTTGGTTCTAACCATATTAACAAAGGAGAACATGTTTTCTTGGTACTCATCCGTATATTGGAACGCAAAGTCTACGCGAATGCTTTTTTCTTCCCCATGAAAACTAACGGGTGCATGAAAACATGTTTTATCTTCATGCAAGTATTCCATAAACGCTTTTAGACCATGTTCAAAATGGAAGGATTCTTGTTTATCCTTGCGCTCATCACGAACGATCAAACGTAGGCCATTGAGTAAAAAAGCCGATTCACGACAACGCTCTACTATGGTCGTATAAGAAAATTTGGTTGTTGAAAAGATACGATCATCTGGTACAAAGGTAACTTTTGAACCTGTTTTATTTGTTTTTCCAATGACCTTTAGTTCAGAGATTTCCTTCCCTCCATTACGAAAGATCATTTGATAGATTTGTTTTCCATCTTTTACTTCCACAATCACTTGACGGGAAAGTGCATTTACTACACTGGCACCTACACCGTGTAATCCACCACTTGTTTTATAACCACCCGCTTCCGAGAACTTTCCTCCTGCATGCAGTACGGTAAAGATAACGGCAAGACTGGAAATGCCCTTGGCATGCATTCCAACTGGCATTCCGCGTCCTTCATCTTCAATCGTAATCGATTCATCTTTGTGAATGGTAACTTGAACACAATTCCCATGTCCATTGATTGCCTCATCAATGGCATTGTCTAGGATTTCCCACACCAGGTGATGTAATCCTCTGGTATCTGTTGAACCAATGTACATACCAGGACGTTTGCGTACGGCTTCTAAGCCTTCTAGGACTTGAATACTATTGGCATCATATTGTTTTTCTTTCATATTTTCAACTCCTCAATCTCGTATCTATGATATTAACAAAAAAAAAAGAACATTACAATCTTGTTAATGATCGGTTTTTATGATATTTCTATCCTATCACAAACCTGAAAAAAAAGCATGGTCTAGAAAAAAAAAGCCAAAAAAAGCACTTATTTTTTCATCTTTTTCTAAATCTTAACCCTGTACTTCCTGCTTTTTATGCTATCATAGTGTTGGAGGTATGTATATGTTACTATTAGCTTGTTTATTGGGATACTTTTTAGGTTCCTTACCCTTTGCCTTAATCATTGGGAAAGTCTTTTATAATACCGATGTTCGAAACTTCGGTTCTGGAAATCTTGGCGCATCCAATGCAGGACGTGTATTGGGTAAAAATGCTGCCATTGCTGTGAGTGTCCTTGACGTCTTAAAAGTGGTATTTGCCATTTGGGTTACCACACTGTTCTCTCAAGAATTCGCCATCTTTGCAGGGGTCTTTGCTAGCATTGGACATTGCTATCCCATCTTTGCGAAATTTAAAGGTGGAAAAGCCGTATCCACGATGTTTGGGTTCTTATTTGGGATGAGTGCTTTTGTACTTTCCAACCCTTGGATGTTTCTAATCCCACTAGCAGTCTTCTTCGGACTATTAAAAATCACAAAAATTGTAAGTTTATCTTCGATGATCACCTCGGTATTCGTGGTATTCCTGGTTGGGTTTGTAAGCCAAAATATTGTGATTACCATCGCCTTGGTATTACTGAGTGCTTTGATTATCTTTCGTCATCGCGGTAATATCGCGAAGATTAAAAACGGAACTGAAAATAAAATCAAATGGATGTAAGACGCGAGAACGCGTCTTTTTTTTATTTCATCATCCCTACCATTGCATGTGGTACGTAGTGTTCTGCTAAAGCTGCTAGTTCATCACTACTTAACGTAATGTTAGCACTAGCAACAACATCCGCTAAACGTTTTACTCGATTCACACCAACAATTGGGATTACGCCTCGATGTTGCAACCATGCCAAAGCAACTTCCACCATACTGACCCCTCTTTGGGATGCAATAGCTTCCACTACTGCTACCACCTTGCAATCTTGTGCTTGGGTTGCATCGTATTTCCCCTTTGCATAGACATCTTCTTGGGCTCGTAAACTTTGACTGTTTGTGGAAACCAAGCGTCCTGCAGCAAGTGGACTGTAAGCCGTAAACACAACATCATTGGCCTTACAACAAGGTAACATTTCACGTTCTTCCTCACGATGAATCAAATTATAATGATTTTGCACATTCACAAAGCCAATCCAACCATGCGCTTTCGCAATTTGGTTGGCACGCTCTAGTTGCCAAGCATAACAATTGGAGATCCCAATTGCTTTGATCCTACCGTTACGTAAATGTGGTTGTAGTGCAGCCAACACTTCTTCAATGGGGTCCGCATCGTCCCACGCATGCCATAGATACAAGTCAATCCATGTAGTTTGCAGGCGCTTTAAACTTTGTGATACCATCGTATCGATAGGCGTTTGTACACTAATACCTTGCTGATTGGACATCTTACGCGATAAAAACTTTGTCGAGATAACAACTTCTTCTCGAAGCTTTAAGCTTTGAAGTGCTTGTCCTAGGTATGACTCACTCGTTCCATTTTGATAACTACTTGCCGTATCAAAAAAATGAATACCCATAGCAACAGCCGCAGCAACGACCGCTTCACACGCTTGTTGACTTTGTGTCCATGTGTGCATACCTGTACTTGGATCACCAAACCCCATACAACCTATCCCAATGGGAGATACTGTAACCCCGGATGATCCTAACTCTATTTTCTTCATCTGCCTCCCCCTTTTTTTATAGTATAGACAATTCAATAGTAGTAAGCAATAGCGGTTCCTTGATGTTTATAATTGCAAGTATAAAAATCTAAGGTACACTAGAAAAAAAGAGGTGCCTTATGCGAACGACAAAAAGAAGACGTGAATTAGTACAAACCAGCTTTCTACAACCCAATCGCTTTGAAGGTTATTATTTTAAACACACCAATGCCAAACAAGGTAGAGCCATTAGTTTTATTGTAGGTTTTTCCACCTTTCAAGCCGATCCCCATGCCTTTATTCAAGTATTGCAAGTACCAGGTAGTACTACCCACTACCTGCGCTTTCAACTTTCAGAGTGTAAAGTACAAAACGAACCATTTCAACTATCAATTGCTAACAACCATTTTAGTTTTGATGGTTGTCTGCTTGATTTAAAGGATGAAACCATCACAATCAAAGGTTCCTTGCAATATCGAGGGTTCACCCCACTTCCCAAACGCTACGGCACCCAAAGTATTATGGGTCCCTTTGACTACCTTCCCGGCATGCAATGTATGCATGGCATTGTTAGTATGCAACATCAAGTCCATGGTTCTTTATGGATCAATAATAACTTTTATGATTATGCAAATAGCAATGGCTACATCGAAAAGGATTGGGGGAGTAGTTTTCCCAAACACTATGTATGGATTCATGCCAATGATTTCTCAAAACCAGTAAGCTTCTTTTTCTCCTTAGCACACATCCCCTACCTTCGCAAAAGCTTTGATGGTTTTATTTGTAACTTCTACATCAACGGAGAACACTTACGCTTTGCTACCTACAATCATGCAACTTTAACGATTCTAAACATCCAAGAAGACCAGATCAGCTTTGAAGTCAGTAAAGCTGCGCATCGTATTGTAGTCGTTGCTAAGAGCAAAGAAAAAGGCGTCCTATTGGCGCCAAAAGAGGGGGCAATGATTGAAGCAATCAAGGAAGGCTTACAAGGTGAAGTACATCTTTGTTACTATCATCAAGATGCCCTAATCTTCGAAGAAACATCTACGCTTGCAGGAATTGAGTTGGTTCATGCAACCGCTTTTAATAAGCATCGCTCAACCCACAACCACAAGCACTAACTAACGTTTGAAGATCACTTGATAGTCGTTCATATTGAATTTCACAACTTGCATAGCGAACAAGCAGGGTTCGATCACACAACACCACACCTTGTGGTTCACTAAAACATGGATCATTTGGATTTACCACCAGAAAGAGCTCATCCAAAAGAAATTGATGTTCCTTTAAAAACTTTGCTATTTTTTCTGGTTGATCTTTGATGATTAGAATTATTTTTTCTCGTGGTCCAGGTAATTGAAAAGCTGTTACCCACGCTTGGGGAATTTGGATTTGTGCTTCTAACATGTTCGTTCTCCTTTTTCTATGACTCTACACGTTTGATTCTAAATCTTCAACTCGCATGCATCCATTCAACCAACTATTTCAAAGAAGGGAGACCAACGATGAACAAACTATCCTCTGTAATAACCGGTGCACTCATCGCGATTATGATTGTCGCCAATGGGCAATTAGCCGCACTTTTTGGTAATGCATTGGCCAATGTGCTCGTGCAAGTCATTGGTCTTATGTTTACTTGTCTATTCTTCTTATTACGAAAAGAGCGTTTTGTATACAAAGCAGGAATCCCACTGTTTTGGTATTTGGGTGGAATCTTTGGTGTTCTCAGTGTGTATTTAAACAATATTACTTTTATTAGCTTAGGTGTAGCCCTAACAAGCGCAGTTGGTTTATTGGGACAATCCCTTAGTAGTTTTGTAATTGATCTCCTTGGCTTGTTTGATATGCCAAAGAAAAGCTTTCATTTCACACAACTTATGGGTCTTAGCATTATTTTCATTGGCATCGTGCTGATGTTGGGATAGGAGAATCATATGTACCTACTCGATCTTGCGTTTGCCTTCGTTGGGGGCATTTGTATTGTTTTAACCCGGATGGTTTGTGCAAAACTAGCAGAGCGCTATTCCATATGGGATAGTATCTTCGTTGCTTTCTTTACTGGAAGCGTGTTTGCGATCCTATTATTTTTACTATCAAATCCTACATTCGCTTTACCTTCCCTTGCTAGGTTAACTCCATTTATGTTTACCGGTGGAATGATAGGAATCGCGATTAACTATCTTTCAAATAAAGTAGCGTTACACATTTCCGTCTTTACCATGACCTTGTTAATCTTTATTGGTCAGATGGTCACTGGCATGGTCTTAGATTGGATTCAAACACAACAATTACAACCACTAAAGTTATTGGGTGCTTGTTTGGTTGTTGTTGGATTATATTTTTATACAAGGCAAAACAAAGCGTAAGGAGGGTTGCTATGTTATGGATTATATTTATCGTATTATGGGCTATTGGATGGTTATTGTATCTACCAATCCATCGCTTACCTAGAGCTACAACCAAACCTAGATATCATTACAGCATCTTAATTCCAGCACGCAATGAGGCCCATAACCTTCCTATCCTGCTTACAAGCCTCCTACATCAAATCCACAAAGGGGATGAAATCATTGTGATTGATGATGAAAGTAGCGATCAAACTAGAAATATTGCGAAAACCTTTGGTGTT
The DNA here is from genome assembly GCA_051658525.1 of Erysipelotrichaceae bacterium. GTDB lineage: Bacteria > Bacillota_I > Bacilli_A > Erysipelotrichales > Erysipelotrichaceae > JBOFMT01. Next base: position 17,310 of record JBOFMT010000024.1, read on the forward strand.
CGTGTCATTGAGGGCAAACCCTTACCACAAGGCTGGACAGGAAAATCCTGGGCCCTCTATCAAGGTGTTGAAGCTGCAGCACACGAGCAACTTGTTTTTTTGGATGCAGACACTAAAATAGAGCCCCATGGATGGGATCGCATCTTGTGTGCATATGAAGCCAAAGCACAGCCATTATCCGTGCAACCATTGCATGTGATGAAACATAGTGTAGAAACCCTTTCCCTCTTGTTTAATCTCCTTGTTGTCTTATCAAGTCATCGCTTTTCCTTGTTTCAAAAAGATCATAGTAGCTTTTATGGTCCTTGCCAAGTCATGAGTAAATCCATGTATCAAAAAATGGGTACCCATGAAGCAACAAAAGGTAGCATCGTCGAAGATGTCTCTATGGGCCTCTTATTGCAATACGTTGGTTATCAACCCCAAACCTATGTAGGTCTTCACAGTATTTCCTTTCGCATGTATCCTAAGGGCCTACAGGCAATGATTGCTGGATGGAGTAAAAACATGGCCAGTGGGTTTATCAAAATCCCTAAACTAACAGCACTTCTTTTATTTTTATGGTTGTGTGGACTCATTGGCCTCAGTATTCGTATTGCTGATTTTCTATTCTGGCAACGTTACATATTAGCATTCTTTACTTATACTCTGATTGTCATGCAACTATGGCGTATGAGTAAAAACATTACGAGTCGTGGCTTTGTAGCGGCATGTTGTTATCCCATTCACCTGTTATTCTTCCTGTTTGTATTTATGAAGTCGTTATACTTACGTTTAACACATCGCACGACCAACTGGAATGAGCGTGATGTGGCGGTGAAATAAATGAACTCAACCTTACTCCTCATCGTTCAAATTAGCTCCCTATGGTTACTCATTCAAGGTGGGAGTGGATTTCTTGTGAATTTTATCCCACAATCTGCATTTTCACCGCACGGGTTTTGGTTTCGTAGTGCTTCTTGGGAACAAAGTGGTCGAATTTATGATACCTATTTCAAAATTCACAAGTGGAAGTCACTTGTACCCGATGCTGGCGCTTGGATGAAACGTGGCTTTGCGAAAGCCTCACTGCAACACCCCAAACAACAAAATTATCTTGTTTTTGCACAGGAGACATGTCGGGCAGAAGCCTTGCACTTGTTTTGCATCGCTTCAACACCACTTTTTTACTTGTTTTTAGAGCCTAGCGTCGTTGTATGGATGTGGATCTATGCAATTGTCGTTAACCTACCTTGCATCCTAATACAGCGTTATAATCGCCCGCGTTTACTCACAATAGCGAATCGCAAAAAAAATAGGACCTAAGGTCCTATTCGTATGTACCAACTACAGTTAAATCAGCTAGGATATCAACTTGATGTGGTGATCCTTCAAACGCTGCAGTTACATCTTTACCGGCTTCTATTCCTTTATGAGCTCCGCCAGTCCAAGCTTCATTACCGGTTACATCATACACAACACCGCTGACAGCAATATAAGCTTTTGCCCCATTGAGTCCATTGTACTGTGCTAGTGTGGTAGCGGTAAACACGTTGGTTTCTTCTCCTGTCCCATCATCTGTTCCAGAATCTGTAGAAGAACTACATCCACCCAGCAACAAACCTAGAACCAACAATCCGGATAAAATTTTTGTTTTTTTATGCTTCATACTACATCCTTCTTTCTTATGCTTTTGCATTTCATGAATAGATTATAGTACGAATCCATATTATGTCGATTACAATGCATTTTAGGATTTTCGAGTCTGATATTGTTGCCATACATATTTTGCCAAGAGTAAAACAATGATTCCTACAGATATGATGGTCCCCCAAAATTCGATATCAACAACGGTACCAAATACTACAATAGCATAAGCAACGAGTAATGAGCGCAATAAACGTGCAATGGCATCCGCACTTGCGAACAACCAAAAATTCATCTTCGCTAGACCTGCAACATAAGGTAAGATAAAATCAGGTAATGGTGTTATCCCTCCTATAAAGATAGCTAACACCCCATAACGATGAATATAATACATTCCTTTTTCCTGATCTTTTTGGTTGATATGTTTGAGTACAAATGGTGCAAACATGCGAGCAATCACATAACCAATTGCGCCACCTACAAAGGTTCCCACAGCTCCAATCAACGATATCAAAATCCAATTATTTGGATTTTGAATTACCATTGGGATGAGTACAACTTCTAAACTTGGTAGTGGTAAGCACGCTTTGGCAACGGCATACAAAAATAAAAACAACAGTTCTAGCATTCCTGTTTCCCCTTTTATCTTCACACATTCGAAGATTTTTATTTGACAATACTTAAAAATATCATACAATAATACATGCACGGAGGTATCTATGAATAAAACAATGAAGCAATTTATGCGTACATATTTCTTTCCCTTGGTAGGTGTCTTATTCCTAGCAACCTTACTTTGGCCTATTTTATCTACTTTGATACCAGAACTATTAACCATTATCAAAAGTGGTCAAATGAGTGATTTAGAAGCTTATTTCCGCTCCTTTGGTGTTCTTGGTATCGTAGCAGTCATTCTCATTCAAATCTTACAAGTAATCGTTGTTATCCTCCCATCTCCAGTGGTATGGATTCCGGCAGGGATTGTCTTTGGTACCTTCCCCGGCTTGTTGTATTGTTTGATTGGATTAACCATCGGGAATGGACTTGTCTTCATTACCGCTCGAAAACTTGGTATTGGCTCCAAATCCACCCTCGGTACCAAAGCAATGTCAGCACTGGATCGGATTAAGAGCCCCGATTTGGTTCTCTTCTTAATTTGTACCTTACCTGGTATGCCAAATGGAATTATTCCTTATGTCTATGCCCAAAGTAAATTCAAACTTACACGATACTTACTCATCGTTATTGCTGGTTCTATACCAAGCATCTTAATGTCTACGTATATTGGAGATGCCTTAATCTCAGGAAAATACTTGCAAGCCGCCATTATGATGATTTTGATTGGATTGGCTCTTGGTAGTATTGTTTGGAAAAAAGAAGCAATTCTTACGTGGATTGAAAAATTTGAAAGAACACATTAGTCTCAACCTTCTTGGTTGGGATTTTTTTTATCCTGTTCAAGACAATGAATTTTTTGTAGGATTGCTTTTTGATTTTCTATCATATGATCGATTTTTTTATGCAAATCTTCTACGATGAGTTCTGATTTTAAATTCACACGATAATCGTTTTCTGCTCGAAGACGGTCCTTTTTTTCTTGGCGGTTTTGGCTCATCATAATGATAGGTGCTTGTAGTGCAGCAACACAACTTAATATCAAATTCAATAAGATAAAAGGATATGGGTCGTATGCTTGGCGTAGTATCACCCCATTGAGTACAATCCACGAAAACAATAATAGTAGAAACACGATAATAAAAGGCCAACTACCTGCAGCACTAGCAATAGTATCCGATAATGTTTCACCAAAGGTACGTTCAGTTTTGCTCTGCTTTGCTGTATCTCTGGCAACTTTATGCGCTAATATTAAATCAATAACTTCATCACTCGTTTCTAAATCAATTGCATCTTCTTCCATGATAATCTTCACAATTTCTTCAATTTCCATTTTCGTTTTCACGCACTATCACCTCTTATTGTAGTGTATCATAAGCTAGGAATAAGTCACTTTATAGTATTACAGGCCAACAACTATTGTTAATCAAGTTAACTTATTACATCAACAACTCATATTCTTGCAATCAATAAGAATAATGATCTATCCATTTATCTAAAAGCAAAAAAGGAGTACAGAAACCTGAATTGGCTGCACTCCTATCATTAAAACTTAATCTTTATACACTTCAAAGGTTATAGCACCTTGTCCATTGTTACTACTGGTATTCTTACTCGTGATACGCCAAGCTTTAGAGGTAAAGTAATTCCCATTACCAGCCTGATAAGTAGGTATGCTACCTGGATTGGTATAAAAATCTGATTTTGCTTTATAAATATAAACGGAATTCGTAACAATTTCACCATTTAGTACTGGGCGATTTTGTGCTTCAACATCAGGTGTTTGAGTTGAATCTGCATTTCTTCGATATAATCCATTGATAACAAGATTGGAGTACGGCATATAAATATTCGCATCAACACTTCCATCGCGCTTTCCATACCCCGCTACACCGGCGCTAGTTAATTGATTTGAACCAGCGTAACCATACACCATAACAACATTTTCAATCACACTACACTTTTTATCGGTCTCACAATTGAGTTTATCATCTTCTTTTGCTTGAGGGAAGAAAATATTTACCTCTGTTTGCTCTGGATTTTTTTGATAAATTTCAGGAAGGAAAATACTCTTAGCCTTACCGTTATTGGATTGATAATCATAAACAATATTTAACGTTCCCTTACCCATTACATAGAACACGACATTTTGCTCCCAAGAAGTTAGATCTACTGTTAGGGGATCTACTGAATTATCCTTGTGAATATTTACAAAGACTGTCATTGTGGTATTTTCTGGAATCTCAAAGATGACCGCCTTGCCCCAACGGTTGGTTGTTGAAGAAACAGGGTCTTTATCATCTTTTGTATCAATGATGCAGTTTTGTTTATTCTTTACACTTTCAGAGATGTTATTAAAATTCATTTGTGGAAAGGTAGAACTTGGAACAATGCAGTTATGCTTAATATTCTTATATTCATTTTCGGTTAACATCCCTTGTTCTTTGTAAGCATCCTTATAACGCTGAATTTGCTCATCTTGCGTTACCTTTGTAGCGCTAAAGCTTGCATACTCATGTGTTAGTAACGTATGTTCATCTACAGTATATGTTTCTAGATTTGGATTCTCCTCTACTAGGTTACGTATTTTTGGCTTCACAGTACTATTCTCGCATAGACCAAATCCAGTTTCACTATCAGCGATACAGTCAGAAACCAAAAAGTTTGAGGCAAAGCTTAATCCATCACCGCCAACAGCTGGTTGTAATGCTTGTCTCCAAACACTTTTTATTGTAGAAGAGATACCTTCTTTCTCTGCAATAACTTCAATATTGTATTTTTTAGCCGCTTGAAGATTGTCAACATATGTATTCGTAATCCGAATACTTACACGACCCAACTGTTGATAGCTTTTATGATTTTCATCTATTAATACCAATTCACTATTTAATGGTTTTAATGCAAGTGTTTCGATTACATCACTTTCTGTTACAGTCAAGTATTCACTCATACTTTTTGCACTTAAAAACGCTTGTTCACTGGCGGTTTCACGGTTTGCCATCGCATTTTGAATCAAACTTGAGCTTGCTAGGGCAAGCGAGAATGTCACAACCAGACTAAACGCTACCATTACAAAGGATAAAATAGAACCTTTTTTTTCTTTTAACATATTTTTACCTCACTAGATTTATCTTACCTTAGTGAAGTTCTAGCAAAAAGACTTTTCTAACAATTGCAATTTAGTTTGTCTAACATTTACAATTGCAATAACAATACTCCAACATAAAAAGAGCATTACGCTCTTTATGGTTGAATATCTATATGACCAAGAGAAACAAACTTTATCATCGTTGTTCCAACATCAGGATCAGTGGATATTTCAAATGGATTTGTTCGCTCACTAGCATCAATCACCAGTCGATTCGCTTCAATAGTACCTGAAATATTAAACTCACCCATCTCAGCATTGTTCTTTTCACTATCAGAAGCTAAAATTACAGTGCCCTGATGATTGAAGATATTTGCGTCAATCGTTCCATTTCCTTTGCTATTATGTCCCGTTTGATCGTCATTATTATAAATAACTAGATTCAAGTTCTTCGCAGTTGCAATCACATTTACTTCAAGTGCCTTCTTTTGGTCTTCTTCAACATTTTTGATAATTTGGGGCAAAGTATAATAGGCAGAAGTAGCAAACGCAGGAACCTCTATCCATATATTAACTTTTCCCTTACCTTGAACATAAATTTCAGGTTTTTGATTGCTCACAATCCCATCGATAGAACTACTTGTTGGCAGCTTATTTATTCCACTGTCTTGTACAACCAATATTATATTTACTGTTGTCCCCTCTGTAGCTTCCACATATAATTTTCTTTCATTCGCTTTATTCCCAAATTCAGTTACTCTACAATCTTGTTTGTTGATCTTAATATCATTTTTAGTAATTACGCACTCCTTAGCTACAGTGGGTTGAATAAAGAGGGAATTATTAAAGTTATCTACAAATGTAGGTTGAATATTCCCGCCAGCTACTAAAATTTCATCCGTATGATCAACAATTGCATCATTGCTATCATAAATTGTAGGCGTTTTACAGTTAAACAGTTCCTGTGTATTTAGTGACTCTGGAAATTTCAAACCATTTGCTGTTCCGCAAAACTCAACCGTTTGTGAAACCGTTACTTGACCTACATGTAATGTTCTTTTTTCAAATGAAGTGTAAACGGTTCGCTCAACATCATTATAATTTGCCTTTACACTTAACAAATACTGTTTTTCGGTTTCTTTTGTAATTTTTGCTGATACTAGACCAAGCCCTAATGTTTGGTCTGTTATTACAGGTACAAAACTATCTCCTTCTAATAGATCAAATACGCTATTGACATTCTTTTCCAAAATTTCCGTAATACTTGTTGCACTCAAAAATGCTTGTTCTGTTTGTACTTCATGATTTGACATAGTATTTTGCGTTAATCCCATGGTTGCTAAAACAACACCAAAGACAGTAGCAACAAAGAACACAACTAATACAAAAGGTAATATGGATCCATTATTTCTTCGAATCATAA
>JBOFMT010000025.1:0-19367 GCA_051658525.1 Erysipelotrichaceae bacterium
CCATTGTAGGCTTGTGCTAAGGTCTTTTCAAGTTTTGGTAACTTCGCTTTGTTTTTAACGATTTCCTTTTTCACAACTTTAAACAAGTCACCGGATTGTTGACGAATCCGCTCTTGTTCTTCTACCACATCAAATAAAGCATCAATCCCATCCATGAGTGGAGCAGTAATCGGGGTTTGTTGTAGGTGGGTTAGTTCTAGAATATGAAATACGCGCTTGGTTGTACTTGGGTAAGTATACAGGGTATGGGCGGTTGCAAGCATAGTTGCAATATCACTCCAAGCTGCGCCTTGCGCAAGGCGGTGACGAACTTCTGTTTCTAGAATTTTACTAAATCCATAATACTGTGTTTGAAGACTTGCTTCTAGTTCAAGCGTAACACATAGGAATGGATTCTTTTTTTCTTGTTGTTCTACAGGAACAAACTGTGCACCAGGATGAATGGTTCGTTTGTTTTCCAAAAAAGGAGGAATCCGTTTGATTGCATCAACGATACGTCCATCTGCATCGACAAGAATTAAGTTTGCATATTTTCCCATAAGTTCAACATAGAGGTAACGTAGATGTAAATCACCAAGTTCATTGCGAACGCGAATCGTAAATTTCATCGCGCGATCGAGTCCAAGTTGTTCTACCCCTTCCATCGTTCCACCATCTAAAAATTTACGCAACACCATAATAAAGTTGGATGGTGTTTCAAACGTAGTGTAACGTTTGTTTGAAAAGTGAATGCGATTGTGTTGGGAGTGGGCTGAAATCATCAAAGTTTTTGATGAACGTTGTCCACGTAGTTGAAACAAGGTGTCCGTGTCGCTGACACCTTGTATTTTATTGATTTTAGCGGGTAAAAAAGCTTGTATTTCCGCAATGCTTGCATGTAAAAATAATCCATCAAATGCCATAACTTACCTCCTAGAGTAGGGTAATTATACCATAAATGCTGGAAGGAGCATAAGATTTAAGAAAAAAACAAAGTTTCAATTGACATCAGGAAGAGCGCTCGTTAAAATTATAGGAAACAAAGGTTGAGGTGTGTTATGAAAAAAGGGTTGTTAATAATTATCAGTGGTCCAAGTGGCGTAGGAAAAGGAACGGTTCGTAATTTCTTTATGAACGATGAAACGTTGAACTTAGCGTATTCAATTTCGATGACGACGCGAAGTCCACGTGCAGGAGAAGTGGATGGTTTGGACTACATCTTTACAACCAAACAAGCATTTTTAGAATCGATTGAACAAGGTGATTTGTTGGAGTGGGCTGAATTTGTCGGCAATTACTATGGAACGCCATTGTCAGCGGTAAATAAATTGCGTGAACAAGGTAAAAATGTTGTGCTTGAAATTGAAGTACAAGGTGCAACGCAAGTCATTGAAAAATGTCCAGACGCCTTGACGATCTTCATTGTTCCACCTAGCATGGAAGAACTAGAAAGTCGTATTCGTGGACGTCGTAGTGAAGCGGAAGAAATCGTACAAAAGCGCTTAGCAAAAGCAGCTGGAGAAATCGATAAGAAAAAAGATTATAAGTATGTGGTATGCAATCATGTACCAGAACATGCTGCAGAGGAAATCACAGCGATCATCAAAGAGAACATGGAAAAATAAAGTACTACAGCCGTAGTACTTTTTGCATGTATGGTATAATAAGAGTGGAGGATAGACATGATCATAGCTGAAATTTTAACACAACACGCAACCATGGGATTAAACCGCACATTTACGTATGACGTAGATGGTTTTGCTGTGTCAATTGGGAGTCGTGTTGAGATTAATTTTGGTGGAAAAGATTTGATTGGTATCGTGCTTTCACTAACGGAAAGCTCTCAATCATTTGATTATGTCGTTAAAAAAATCAATCGGGTCATGGAAGCGGAAGTGTTTCTAAGTGAGGAATTGCTTGCCTTAGGACGCTTTATGGCACAAGCGTATATTACGCCGCTGATGGGGTGCTATCAAGCGATGTTGCCACCTGCCTTAAAGAACTTTAAAAACAAAGATAAACGCGTACTTCGCGATGTTGTGGAGTTTGTGAAAACAGAGCCGATGAAAACAGCAAAACAGGATCTTGCTTTGGCTTATGTCAAACAAGTAGGCAGTGTAGATAAGGCAGAATTTATCCGCCTCTATAAAAGTGTTGCCAAAGCAATCATTGCTACGGATTGTGTAGTGGTTGTTGCTAGGGAGCGCAAAGCCCGTTTAGAAGCGGTAGCTGCTTATGAAAAGCAAACGTTGACCAAAGCGCAACAAGCTGCCTTTGATCAGATTATCGCAAACAAGGATATTTATTTGTTACACGGTGTCACCGGTTCTGGAAAGACCGAAGTGTTTTTGCACTTAGCACAACACTATCTAGATAAGGACGAACAAGTCTTAATCCTAGTTCCTGAGATATCCTTAACCAAACAAATGATTGACCGCGTGAAGGGACGCTTTGGAAAGCGAGTAGCCATTTATCACTCGCATCTTTCCGCCCAAGAAAAATACGAACAGTATCGTTTGGTTCAAGATGGAGAAGTTGATATCGTCGTAGGAACACGTTCCGCTATTTTTATGCCGTTTCATACATTGGGTCTAATTGTGATGGATGAAGAACACGATACAAGTTACAAACAAGATCGTAACCCCAAATATCATGCTTTGGACATTGCGAAACAACGCGCCAGCTATCATGGAGCGAATTTGGTGTTAGCAAGTGCGACACCAAGTCTGGAGTCCTATGCAAGAGCGTTAAAAAAAGTATATCAACTTGTGGAATTAAAGGAGCGTATCAATCAAAGTATGCCAAGTGTTGAACTTGTAGATATGATGCAAGAAGTACGACGTGGTGGTAATGCTCATCTATCCCAAGCCTTATTGGAAGCAATGGGCGCTGCCCTAGAGCGTAAAGAGCAAATCATTTTATTACTCAATCGTCGTGGTTTTGCTAGCCAACGGCGTTGTATGCAGTGTGGGGATGTACGTGCTTGTCCCCATTGTGAAGTTCCCTTAACCTATCATAAAGCCGATCAACATTTGCATTGTCATTATTGTGGCTATGAAGAAAGCCCACAATACCACTGTCCAGTATGCCGCGCTACGAGTTATGCGCTATTGGGTATGGGGACACAACGTCTAGTGGAAGAGGTACAAGCGCATTTTAGTGAAGCGAAGATCTTGCGGATGGATTATGATACCACCCGTTTAAAAAACTCGCATACTGCGATACTACAAGATTTTGAAGCACATAAAGCGGATATTTTGGTGGGAACGCAAATGATTGCTAAGGGATTGGATTTTGAAAATGTTACCTTAGTCGGTATCGTCAATGCCGATGATGCTTTGATGAGTCCAAGTTATCTTTCTACGTTTCGTACCTTCTCCTTACTTGTACAAGCGAGTGGACGAAGCGGACGTAGTGAGAAACAAGGACGGGTCATTTTACAGGCATACAATCCCGATCATTATGCCTTGGTCGATGCCTTAGCTGCGAACTATTTGGATTTCTTCCAAAAGGAAATGCGGTTTCGGCACCTAGCACAATACCCACCCTATGTATATATGTCGAGTATTAGTGTTTCTGGTATTCATGAACAGCAAGTCAGTGCTTATGCCCATACGTTAAAACAACTCGTAAGTGCAGAACAAGCAGTGCATGTGATTGGTCCAAGTGTCCTACAAAAACGCAATGACCTATATCGGGTTCGCTTGATGGTCAAAGCCAAACAAGAACAACACTTGCAAGTTCTTGGAGCAAAGGTGATGGAGTATCATCTAGCAAATAAATCAAGATTGCAAGTATCAATCGATCTACATCCACAAGATCTAGAGTCATAAGAGGAGATTAGAATGTCAACAAGAGAAATCGTATTGGATGCCTTAGTACAAATTGTCGAGGCTCGTCGTTATAGCAATTTGGTATTGCGTACAAGTTTAGAAGGGTTGCGAGAAGATGATAAACGTTTGATTACCTACATCGTTTATGGAACCTTGCAAAACGATCGTTATTTACGCTATCAATATGCAACTATGTTAGAAAAAACCTTACCAGAAGAAATCATGTTGTTGTTGGATTTTTCCATCTATCAATTGTTATTTATGAGTAAAATTCCAAGCTATGCTGTCGTTAGTGAGGCAGTAGCCATTGCGAAGAAACGTAAAAGTGGACGTTATGCAAAAGTAGTTAATGCCATTTTACGCCAAGTGATGCGCAACGGAATCAAAGCGGTAGAAGGGGATGAGTTTACCCGTCTTGCCCTAACTACATCACACCCAATGTGGTTAGTAAATATGTGGAAAAAACAGTATGGAGAAGAAGTAACGCGTTTGTTATGTCATGATAATACGTTAACTCCACTCAATATGGGACGTTTGAATACGCTACAAGCAACGCGTAGTGAATTGGAAGCACAAGGGTTTACTCTGTTTGCGGATGATTGTTATACGTATGATGGAAGCATTGCAGCAACACCTGCCTATGAAAGTGGAGCCATCCTGATTCAAGATTATGCATCACAAAAGATAGCACCGTTTTTAGCTCCAAAACCAACTGATCTTGTACTGGATGCTTGCGCAGCACCGGGTACAAAAACAAGTCATTTGGCACAAGTGATGCAAAACCAGGGAGAAATTATCGCCTTGGATTTACATGAACACCGTGTAGAACTCATCAAGCAAGGATTACAACGTTTGCATATTCATAATGTCAAAGCGATGCAAGGGGATGCAACAAAGTTAGCAAGTCTCTTTCCTGAAGTGATGTTTGATAAGATTTTAGTGGATGCGCCTTGTACGGGTTATGGGGTCATGAAACGTAAATGCGATATCAAAGTTCACCTAAAACCAGAAGACATGGATGGGATTATCCAAATCCAACGTGAAATTTTGGATAGTGCAGCTGAAGTATTAAAACCGGGTGGGAGTATGGTATACTCAACCTGTACCTTAAATAAAAAAGAAAATGAATTCCAAGTCAAAGCCTTTTTAGACCGTCATCCTGATTTTGTACTCGTAAAAGAAGAAACCATCTTCCCTTATACGATGCAAAGTGATGGATTCTATATGGCAAAACTTGAAAAAAAATAGAAATGGAAGAACCTTATGAAAAGTTTATATGATTTTAGTTTTGTGCAACTTCAAGAAATGGCAGTTGCACGTGGATGGAAGAAATTTCATGCCCAACAAATGTTTGAATGGTTGTATCGCAAACGTGTCAATACGATTGATGAAATGAGCAATGTAGCGAAAACAACAAGAGAAGTGCTAGAACAAAACTATACGCTAGAACCACTGAAATGTATTACCAAACAAGTGTCTAGCGATGGAACTACCAAGTACTTGTTTGAACTACAAGATGGTTACTTAATCGAAACGGTTTTAATGTTGTATGAATATGGGCGCAGTGTTTGTGTTACAAGCCAAGTGGGTTGTAATATGGGTTGTAGTTTTTGTGCGAGTGGTTTGTTGAAAAAGAAACGCGATTTAACTAGCGGTGAAATGGTTGCCCAAGTAATGGCGGTACAACGTGACTTAGACGCACAAGAAGAGCGTGTCAGTCATGTGGTTGTTATGGGAACGGGAGAACCTTTTGATAACTATGACAACGTCTTAACCTTTTTAGAAACGATCAATCACGACCGAGGTTTTGCTATTGGAGCCCGTCATTTAACGATTTCAACGTGTGGCTTGGTGCCGAAAATTCGTGAATTTGCTGATGGAAGATACCAATACAATCTTGCAATTTCCCTACATGCACCAAACGATGCCTTGCGTTCACAGTTGATGCCAATCAACCATGCCTATCCACTCAAAGAGTTGATGGAATCGTTACAGTATTATGGTGAAAAGAACAATCGTCGCTTAACATTTGAATACATCTTATTGAAAGGGGTCAATGATTTGGATCAACATGTTGAGGAGTTGGCAAAATTAATGCGCGGTGTGAATGCCTATATTAACTTGATTCCTTACAATGAAGTTGATGAACATGGTTTCCGAAGTGTCGACCGTAAAAAAGCAATGTTGTTCTACGATAAATTAATGAAAAAAGGGGTGCGTTGTACCATTCGAAAAGAACATGGTGGAGATATTGATGCAGCCTGTGGTCAATTGCGTGCGAAACACGAACAATAGGGGGTAATGATATGAATGCGTATGGAGTAAGTGACATTGGTTTAAAACGAAAAATCAACCAGGATATGTTTGTGATTTGTTACAACGACAAACACGATCTTATTGGCATTATTTGTGATGGCATCGGTGGGGGCAAGGCCGGTGATGTTGCTGCGAAAATGGCGTGTGATTATATGGAACAACGTTTTTGCAATAACCCGGATTTAAGCAGTGATAGCAATGTCATCGCTTGGATTGAAGAATGTGTCTTTGCTTGTAATAAATGGATTTTTCAGACAGCAAAACAAAATGAAGACTATGCAGGTATGGGAACAACGATGGTAGGATTTATCAAAGTGAAAGAAGAAACCTATATTTTCAATGCGGGAGATTCTCGTGTTTATGCAATGTATGATTCTTTGATTTTGCTAACACAAGATCATAACCTCAAAGAAGATTTAATCTCCGCAGGGGAAATGAGTGAAGAACAAGCTCTTACGCATCCACATCGTAATATGTTAACCAATGCCATTGGTATTTGGGAACAAAATAAAGTAGATATTGAAAAAATTAGACCAGGATATTCCATGCTGTTGTTAAGTAGTGATGGGTTACATGGTTTGGTTTCGTTACAACAAATAGAAAAAATGATCCGCAATGATATGGATTTGGTTTCCAAGGCCAATTTGTTGGTGGAAAGTGCCAAATTGCACGGTGGAACAGATAATATCACCGTCATTTTAGCGAAAGTATAAGGTAGGTGCGCTTATGATTAAGAAAATAGCCGATCGCTATCGAGTGATCAAAAGCCTTGGTGAAGGTGGAATGGCGGATGTCTACCTAGCACACGATGAAATTTTGCAACGCGATGTTGCGATTAAAATTTTACGTGGAGATATGTCGAGCGATCCGATTACCCTCTTGCGATTCCAAAGGGAAGCAAGTGCGGTTAGCAAATTGTCTCACCCTAATGTGGTGGAAATCTATGATGTAGGACAGTTTGAATCACGTCATTATATCGTAATGGAATACGTTCCAGGAAAAACATTAAAACAGCTCATTATGTTGCGTGGTGCACTCGATAAAGTCGAAGCGGTAGACATTATGAAACAACTTGTTTCTGCTGTCGGCCATGCACATGAAATGAATATCATCCATCGAGATATCAAACCTCAAAATGTACTCGTTAAAGATGATGGTACAGTGAAGATTACCGATTTTGGAATTGCTTTGGCGCACGATGCTGTCCAATTAACGCAAAGTGATGCGGTACTAGGAAGTGCTCATTATCTTGCGCCGGAAACCACACGTGGTGAACAAGCTAGCAATCAAATCGATCTTTATGCTTTGGGTATTGTTTTTTATGAAATGTTGCGTGGGCAACCACCATTCAAGGGAGAGAATCCGGTACAAATTGCAATGAAACATCTAAAGGAAGAAGTACCTTCTATTTTAGAGTTTAATCCAACGTTACCGCAAAGTATTGATAATATTATTAAAAAAGCCACGGTAAAAAATCGAAATCAACGCTATGAAAGTTCTGCTGCACTACTAGTGGACTTGGAACGATGTTTATTACCCGCTTATCAAAATGAAGCAGCCGTTAGTTTTGTTAGTGAAGGTGATGATGATAAAACCATCATATTAGAACGTACTGGTACACCACGAGAAGTCGAGGAAGAAGTGGTACAAAAACCAAAGAAAAGTAGAACGCAAACCATCATTGGAATCTTGTTGATTACCATTTCAGCAATTGCGATTGGGGCGATGATTTTCTTTAGTGGATTGTTAACCAATTTTAATATGAACAAAACGCAAGTCATTCCTGATGTTTCAAATTACACCATTGTACAAGCAACGGAGATGTTAACGAATTTAGGGTTTACGGTATCAACAAGTATCAAAGAAGAATTGCATGATACCATTCCTGTTGGTCACATCATTAGCACCAATCCTGGGATTGGCAGCGAACAAAGTGTTGGTACGACCATCCAATTGACCGTTTCCAAAGGACAACCGTTTATTATTGATAATTATGTAGGAATGAAACTAGAAGAGGTAGAAGCCTTATTGAGTTCTTTAAATTTAAGTATTTCCAAAGAGTATCGTCCGGATAAGGACAATAGTTTTGGAACAATCTTAGAACAATCGATTTTATTGCCGGGCACTAGTATTGACCCAAGCAAAGCAAACAACATTAAATTCGTAATTGCAAGCAATCCAGAGTTTGTAATTCCTGATATCAAAGGTGTGAGTATTGAACAAGCCCAAGCAACCTTAGAAGGTCTTGGAGCGAAGGTTAATCTCTCACAACTATCAACAGAAGGTATGAGTGAAGAAGAGCTGGAACTGATTGAAAAAGGAGTTGTAATCGATACGAATCCATCTGTTGGAACGCTTTACATCCAAAACTATGGTTTGAGTATAACGATCTACTATTATTAATATGAAAAAAGGAAGAATTATAAAAAATATATCCAATCAATACTTGGTATTGTTGGAAGATGGGACACAGTGGAACTGTGTCGCAATGGGAAAATTGAGAAAGCAACATGCACCACTCGTTGGTGATTTGGTTGATGTAGAAGCGTTTGAAAGCCAATATGGAATCCAAAAAATCTATCCGCGTAGCAATCGCTTGGTTCGTCCAAGCATTGCCAATGTCGATCAGGCTATCATTGTCATGAGCGCGGTGGATCCTGCTTTTTCAACCGTGTTGATTGATCGTATCTTATTTTTGGTTGTGATGGAACACATTGAACCGATTATTTGTGTGACTAAACTTGATTTGGTAGAGGATAAAACCGAGATTATGGAAGCAATCAATGATTATCGCAAACGTGGATATCATGTGATTGAGAGCGGTTTGGGTTATGGTAATGATGAGATTGTTGAAGTGTTGCGGGACAAAATTTCCGTATTAACAGGACAAAGTGGTGCTGGTAAAAGTAGTTTACTAAACCGCATTGATCCAACATTTCAATTACAAACCCAAGAAATATCCAAAGCTTTGGGACGTGGGAAGCATACAACACGCCACTGTGAACTTCATTATGTAGTTTCTGGTTGGGTTGGAGATACTCCAGGGTTTTCCAGTATGGATTTTGAACACTTTGATATCTTAAAGTTAGCAAGCTGTATCCCGGATTTTAGAGGCTATCATGGACATTGTCGCTTCAATGACTGTAAGCATATCAATGAACCGGATTGCTGTGTAAAAGCAGCGGTAGAGGCAGATGAGATTTCCCGTATTCGCTACGATCATTATGTCGAGATTGAAAAAATAAGTAAAATGTCGAAAGCGGCATTGCATCGGAGGTTAAAATGAGAGAATTGATTATTTCCCCATCTATTTTGGCATTGGATTATGCACAAATGAGTGAACAGTTGGATGAATTAAAAAAAAGTAAAGCTACATGGCTTCACTTTGATGTGATGGATTTTCACTTTGTACCAAATCTTACGTTTGGTCCAGATATTTTAAAAGGTGTTAAAAAACGTACAGGACTGTTTATGGATGTACATATTATGGTGGCTCAGCCAAAAGCAGTAGCAAAAACGTTTATTGATGCTGGTGCAGATCTTATTACCTTTCATTATGAAGCATGTGCAGATGAAAACGAAGCACGTGAACTATGTCTTTGGATTCAAGCTCAAGGTTGTAAAGCTGGTATTAGTATCAAGCCAAAAACACCAGTTAGTGTATTAGCTCCATTGCTGGATGTTGTAGATTTGGTTTTGATTATGAGTGTAGAACCAGGATTTGGTGGTCAAAGTTTTATGTTTGATATGGTTGATAAAATTGCGCAGCTGCACGCATGGAAGCAAGAACGCAACCTTAGTTTTGATCTTCAAGTTGATGGTGGTATTACCGATGAGACAGCACGTCCATGTGTTGCTGCTGGAGCTAATGTCCTAGTAGCTGGTAGTTATGTATTCAAAGCTGGCATTCATGAGCCGATTGAGCGATTATTGTCATGCGCAGCGTCGTATTAGTATTACCAAAAACAAAGCAACTGCCCTTATTGGATGCTGATATCATCGGTGTTGATGGAGGTGTTGCCTATTTGCTTGACCATAACATTGAGATGATGCTAGCTGTGGGAGATTTTGATTCGCTTCCACACCGTTATCATGAACAACTTGAGCAGTTAACATGCCAACGGTTACAACATGAAAAAAATGAGACGGATACCCAGGTAGCTCTATCCTATGCTTTAGAGCAAGGATATGATGAAATTATCATTTATGGAGGACTTGGGGGAAGAATCGATCATGAACTAGCAAATCTTTCCTTGTTGGTGCATCATGATGCGAACATCGTGTTGATGAATGAAACCAATCGCATTCAAAAATTAATGCCAGGAGTACATCAAGTAAAACCATTGATGAAATACCTATCGTTATTACCGCTTGTTGAGAGTGTTGTAAGTTTAGAAGGGGTAAAGTACCCTTTGCAACAGCAAACGATTCATGTTGATGATATTTATACGATTTCCAATGAAATTCTAACAACGGCAACGATTACAGTCGTATCTGGTAGTTTTCTACTCATACAAAGCAAAGACGAACCCAAATAGGTTCGTCTTTTTCGTTGGTTTAAAGGGATAAGACGAAAAAAAACAGGTTGCCCTGTTTTTAGATCGCTTTTTTTGCTTTCAATGTTTTTAAAGCACGAGCGGAAATACGGATTTTTTGAGGTTTTCCATCCACCATAACCTTAACTTTTTGTAAATTTACATTCCATTTACGACGAGTAGCGCGTAGTGAATGTGAACGTTTATTTCCTGATAAAGGTCCTTTACCTGTAACTGCACAAACTTTTGACATACCGTAACCTCCTTTCAATACTTGTAACAATTTGCTTACTAATGATACCATCATATTCTAGATAAATCAAGTGTAAATTAAAAATTTCTATAAAAAAATTAGAGCGATACAATGAGAAAAAAAGAAGCGAATAATCCCATAATTTTAAGCTTATGGATTGGATTGTAACAATCTATCTTCGAAAAAGGGAATGTTTTTTTTAAAATGCGAAAAAAATGCAAAAAACGGGTATTTTATACATAAAATGATGTTTAAAAAAGTGATGGGTTATGATATTATTAGTTAGTAAGTAACAAAGAAAAGAGGGGGGTGCCTCATGGAAATATTGGCTAGTTTAGAAATTGCCGATTATGAAGTTCGCCTTGTTGTAGGTGAGTTTCACGAATCGCGCTTTAATATGCTACATTTGGAGCGAGTTGCGTGCGAGAGTGTAGTGAATAAAGTAATCGTCAATCCAAAGGGTGTAGAACAAGCAATCAAAAAAGCATTGGATGAAACCCACAAAAAACTCGGTTATCGTATTTATCGAGTTTTACTTGTAATTCCATCCTTGCAATTTGAGCGCGTAAACAAACGCGTCAATGTGTTTACAGGAGATGATGGCATCATCACCAAAGAACATATCGATTTGGGTGTTGAAAAATTAACGGCTTTTAGACCAGAACGCGAGGTACAACTCGTAAATATGGCGGCTGTTAAGTTTATCAGCAATGGTATCTCCTCTCGAAAAATGCCGATTGGGGAACAAAGTGAAATTTTAAGCATTGAAGCAGATTTATTGTATGCATGCCAGGATGTCGTGTTTGACTACGTAGGTTTAGTGGAACGATGTGGTTTGGAAGTATTGGATATTTGTATGGATGCGATTGCCTTCGGGGAAGAAGCAGCTATCTTTGAACAATCGATGGACCGCTATATTGTTGCAGTGGAACTTGGTCGTCAAACGACTAGTTTATCCTTATTTTATAAGGGAAGCTTAGTCAATTGTGAAGTATTGGATCATGGATATGGCAATTGGGGTACTAAAATCAAAGAAGAGTACAATTTCTCAACTTCAGATACCTACCGACTCTTAAACAATTGCTTGACCTTCCAACACGAGTTGATGGATGATGCGATTGTACATTTGTGGCAAGAGGAAAAAGAGACGAAGTACTTAAGTGAACGAACGCTGTGTAGTTTGGTCGTACCAAGTGTTCAGGCGTGGATTGAATCAATCAATGAAACGTGTCAAAACATTGCGGATAGCGGGCGATTAAAATATATTGTTGGTGGATCTGGTGCACAAATCATTGGACTCCATTCCATCTTAGATCATTTTAATGCGGAAGCGAATGTGTATATTCCACAAACGATTGGGGCTCGTAACCCAGCATTAACGCATGTGCTAGGGACGTTCTATTCTTATGAACATCCAGCCAACTACCGTAAAAGCGAGTTGCAAAGCGTTATGTTAAATGAAGTGAAACAGACATTACAACATGCCAAGCATGTCGATGAAGAAGAAGGTACATTTACAAGAAAATTGAAGAAAATATTCAATGGTTAGGAGACGAACATATGAGTGAATTACATTTTAATCAAGTGGTTAAGATTAAAGTATTTGGAATTGGTGGCGGTGGATGCAATGCTGTAAACCGCATGGTGAACGAAGGAATGCAAGGAGTTGAGTTCTTTGTAGCAAATACCGACTTGCAAGTGTTAAAAGATAGTCCTGTCGAAAATAAAATCGTTTTAGGTCGTGAAATCACGCGTGGTTTGGGTGCTGGAGCGAATCCTGAAATGGGACGTCGCGCTGCACAAGAGAGCGAAACAGAAATTCGTGAAGCGATCAAAGACGCTGATATGGTATTTATTACTGCTGGTATGGGTGGTGGTACTGGTACCGGAGCTGCACCGTTGTTTGCAAAGATTGCGAAAGAAATGGGTGCTTTGACGGTTGGTATTATCACAAAGCCATTCCGCTTTGAAGGAAACAAACGTAGCAAGTCTGCGATTGAAGGAATTGAAGAGTTGCGTCAACATGTCGATAGTTTGATTGTTGTTAGCAACGATAATTTATTGTATGCGATTGGTCGTAAGCCACTTGTGGAAGCTTTCCAAGTTGCGGATAATGTATTGCGTCAAGGGGTTCAAACCATTACGGATTTGATTGCTGTTCCTGCGCTTATCAACCTTGACTTTGCCGATGTACGTGCAGTTATGGAAAACCAAGGAAATGCACTCATTGGGATTGGGATTGCGGATGGAGAAGAACGTGCTAAAGTTGCGGCCAGCAATGCGATTCTTTCCCCATTGTTAGAAGCTAAAATTTCTGGTGCTAAAAATGCAATTATCAATATTACTGGTGGAGAATCACTATCATTATTTGATGCGGAAGATGCAGTTGAATTAATTCGTGAAGCAGCTGGAAATGATATCGATACCATCTTTGGTGTTGCAATCAACTCGGCACTTGGTGATAGCGTCATCGTAACGGTAATCGCAACCGGATTTGATCAAAAAGAGGAAGTTGTAGTACAAAAACAAATTGCACCAGTAAAAGCGAGTGCACCTGCACCTCAACCGGTACAAGAACGTACGCGTTTATATGCAAGTGAAATGGAAG
Source organism: Erysipelotrichaceae bacterium (assembly GCA_051658525.1). Lineage (GTDB taxonomy): Bacteria > Bacillota_I > Bacilli_A > Erysipelotrichales > Erysipelotrichaceae > JBOFMT01. The sequence continues at coordinate 13,525 of JBOFMT010000025.1, forward strand.
ATGTTGTTACTAACGATATCCCAAGCTTCTTCAAACGCTAATGTCAATTGTTTTAGTAGCTTCTAGTTTATTCTTAGATACCCCACAAGCAAACATCTTGCAAGAGCGTTTGTTTGAACGCTGCGTTCTAAGTGATTGCTCCTGTATTGTCGTATCGGGTCAAGAAGCAAGCGCAGCTGGGCTTGAGCAATTATACGACTTCTGTGAAACCCAAAATATTGCTTGTTTTCAAGAGAGTGGACAATTTTCACACTTAGGGTTACAAGCACAACTTGATGAGGTTTGTTTACAACTTGATGGCTACCCTGATTTGGTTGCTTTTGACCAAGAGATGGTAGTGATTCAAATAGAACCTATCTTGCGTCATGAACGTATCTTTCTCGGGATGTTTTTGCCTGAGGAAGCAGCACTTGATGCACTCGGTGAGGCATTGCAACTAGAACTAGAGGCATTGTTAGAACAAGCCAAACGTTCTCCGCGTGTCGATCCGAAAGCTAAAAAATTTCATTAAGCGCAAACTGCGCTTTTTTTATAAGGAGGAAACAGTATGAAAATAACAATCAAACCACAAGGGGTATGCGCCAAAGCGTTACATGTAGAAGTTGCGGGGGATGATATCGTCGCTTGTCAATTTGAGGGTGGATGTCCTGGAAATTTAGAAGGGATTTCACGCCTTGTAGTAGGAATGCGTGTTGACGAGGTAATTGCTAAGCTTGAGGGTGTAACTTGTGGTAGTAAAACTACATCTTGTCCAGATCAATTGGCACAAGCATTACGTACCCTTTAATTTTGTGCAATTTTGTGCATTTTGTGCAAAGCATACGAAAACGTGTGAATTATGTTTACAAGATTTTGAAAGTATGTTAGCATAGGAACAAGCATAGGTCTTTAAGCTGATCCAGAGAGGTCAGTAAGGCGAAACGTTTCTAGAATTTAGAACGACTCTTTCCTGAACACAGACCCATACGGTCTGTTTTTTTATGCCTGTGCACTATTTAGGAGGAAAACATGTCAGACAAATTTCTTACAATTGGCGTAAATGAACGCCCAAAACCATTGCAATGGACGCTTTTAAGTTTCCAACATGTATTTGCAATGTTCGGAGCTACCATCTTGGTTCCGATTATTACTGGTTTCCCAATTAGTGTTGCGTTATTCGCAAGTGGAATTGGTACCCTATTGTATACGTTTATTACCAAAGGAAAAGTTCCTGTTTATTTAGGAAGTTCATTTGCTTATATTGGTGCGGTGCAAATTGCAGTTGCTGCCATGAGTGGAGATATTTCCGCAGCTCAAACTGGACTTGTGCTAGTTGGTCTTTCTTATGTTGTTGTTGCTTGTATTATTAAAGTAACAGGAAAAGGGTGGTTAAATAAATTATTACCACCAATTGTTATCGGTCCAATGATTGCCGTAATCGGTTTGGGATTGGCAGGAAATGCAGTTATCAATGCAAACTTTGTTGCGGATGGTGATGCTGCACAAATGATGCTTGCATTAGTAACCTTCTTAATTGCTGCATATGTTAGTACAAAAGCCAAAGGCTTCTTTAAAATTATTCCATTCTTAACAGCGATTGCTTGTGGATATTTCTTGGGTGTTCTTTTAGGGGTTGTTGACTTTACACCGGTAATGGAAGCATCATGGTTCTCACTTCCTGAATTTGCCTTCCCATTTGCTGTTGGTGAATTCAAACAATGGAGTTTCCACTTTGGTCCTGAAACATTTGCGATGTTACCGGTTGTTTTTGTAACGATTGCCGAGCATATTGGTGATCATACGGTATTGGGTAAAATTTGTGGTAAAAACTTCTTAGAAGATCCAGGATTGGACCGTACACTAATGGGTGATGGTATTGCTACTGCTGTTAGTGCTTTGATCGGTGGACCTGCGAATACGACATATGGAGAAAATACAGGTGTTATCGGTCTTACGAAAGTTGGTAGTGTTTATGTAACAGCAGGTGCAGCTGTGATCGCTATTGTACTTGCTTGTATGGGAAAAGTAAGTGCCTTAATCAATACGATTCCAGTAGGAGTGCTTGGTGGTATGAGTATCTTATTGTATGGGGTTATTGCTAGTAATGGGTTACGTATCCTAATTGATAATAACGTAGACTTTACAAAGCAAAGAAACTTAATTATTGCGAGTGCAATGTTAGTTATTGGACTTGGTGGAGCAGTCTTACCATTTGGAACTGTCTTAACATTGAGTGGTACTGCATTATCTGCAGTGGTAGGAATTATCTTAAATCTTATCTTGCCAAAAGAATAAGGATAGATTACGTATCAAGTATGTCTTGATACGTTTTTTTTTTGTATTTTTTGTTTACATGGCAACTATATCTTAGTATAATAATACCTTGGATGTGATAACTATGCGATTTAAAAAAATATATATCGAAATTACCAATAGCTGCAACTTATCATGCTCTTTTTGTGCGATTAACAATCGTCCCGTTCACTTTATGGAAGAGTTTGAGTTTATCCAAATTTTGGATGAAATTGCACCATTTACCAAGTACATTTATTTGCATGTATTGGGGGAACCACTTTTACACCCAAAGCTTGCTCGTTTTTTGGTTTTAGCACACGAGCGTGGCTTTTTTGTAAACCTGACAACCAATGGCACATTGCTCGTGCGCTGTTTGGATGTCTTGTTAGAACACCCCGTACGTCAAATCAATGTCTCTTTGCACAATTTTAAAGAACAGGATGGAATTGTGATGGAAGACTATCTTGCAGATATCATCGCTTGTGCGAAAGCACTAAGTGCGACGACGTATATCTCGTTGCGTTTATGGTGTGCAAATCAAGGGGTGTTTGATGATACAACACTAGAACTTGTGGAAACCCTTGCTACGTATTTCCCAGAGGCTACAAAACTATTTGGTGAGAAAAGTAGTGTAACACTTGTTCCTCGAATCTTTTTGCACCGTGAAGAAGTATTTGTTTGGCCAAGTATGCAACATCAACGCGCTGGTGAGGGGCGTTGTTTGGGGATGGTAGATCAACTTGCGATTTTATCATCTGGTCAAGTTACTGCTTGTTGTTTGGATGGGCATGGGGTTATGGATTTTGGTAATATCTTTACGCAGTCGCTTACATCGATTCTATCCACGAAACGCGTACAAGCCTTATTAGAAGGTTTTTCACGTCGTACCTGTAGCGAAGGTCTGTGTCAACGATGCACGTTCAAACATCGTTTCGATAGAAAAGAGGACAACAATGAAAGAACATAAAATGGAAATAACGCCAATTAAAAAGTTGGTGATAACCATGAGTTTACCTGCCATCATTTCAATGACGGTTCAGGCGCTTTATAATATTGTCGATAGTATGTTTATCGGACAATATTCCACACAAGGATTAACGGCGGTTTCCCTAGCGTTCCCGCTACAACTTATTATCGTGGCGTTGTTTATTGGATTGGGTGTAGGGGTAAATACCTTTATTGCTCGAAGCCTAGGTGCTAAACGCAGTGAAGATGCCAAACGATATGCACAACATGGATTGTTGATGACAACCGTATTGTATGTGTTTTTATTGCTACTAGGATTGTTTGCGGTACAACACTACTTCCCATTCTTTACAAATGATGCACAAGTCATTGCGGATGCGACAAAGTATACGCAAATTTGTATGATTTTCTCATTTGGTAGTTTGTTTGCGCAAACGGTTATGAGTATCATGCAGGGAAGTGGCGATATGGTTGCAAGTATGTATATTCAACTTACCGGAGCCGTTGTGAACATCATCTTAGACCCGATTTTAATCTTTGGATGGTTTGGGTTTGCTAGTATGGGTGTTGTTGGTGCTGCTGTAGCTACCGTTATTGGTCAAATTGCTGGGATGTTGGTTGCGTTTGGGTTTTTAATCTTCAACAAGAAACATGTTCCAGTTACCTTTAAAGATTTTAAATTTGATAGTTACTATGTTAATAATATTTTCCGTATCGGATTACCTGTATCGATTATGCAAGGTGTTGGTAGTATCATGTTAACAGCTATGAACTTAATTTTAGCTAATTTTGGGGATGTAGCCATTACTGTTATGGGAATCTACTTTAAGTTGCAAAGTTTTGTATTTATGCCTGTATTTGGGTTAAATCAAGGGATTCTACCAATTTTATCATATAACTATGGTTCAAAAAATAAAGAGCGCATGTTGCAAGCATTGCGATTTGGTCTTGTCATTGCGATGAGTTATATGCTCTTAAGTTTGGTAATGTTCCAACTTTTCCCAAGACAACTCTTGTCGTTATTCAATGCACAAGGTGAAATCTTAGAATTGGGAATTTATGCTTTACGTATTATTTCGCTCGCATTTCCACTTGTTGCGATATCGGTTACCTTATCAAGTATTTTCCAAGCAGTGGGAGAAGCGAAATACAGTATGTATTCTTCCTTGTTCCGTCAGTTGCTCGTACTTGTTCCAAGTGCCTTTGTTTTATTCAGTATCTTTGGGGTAACCTATGGTTGGAGTGCCTTCATTGTAGCAGAAGCATTTGGTTTATGTTATGTTGCTTTCGCTTTCAGAAAAGTTTTCAATAATAACGTGAAAAATTTACACTAGTCATCTTTCAAAGATGGCTTTTTTTTGTTATGATAAGGTTAGAAAGAAAAGAGGGTTTAGACATGATATTGATTAAGAATGGATTATTACATACAATGGCGCCAATGGGTGTCTTGGAAAGTGATCTTTTGGTAGAAGATGGAAAAATCAAAGCCATTGGAAAAAATTTAAATGAACAAGGGGCAACGTTACTTGATGCGACGGGTAAATATGTCTATCCAGGTTTAATTGATGGGCATTGTCACTTGGGGATGATGGAGAGTGCAATTCGATTTGAAGGGGATGATGTCAATGAGATGAGTGATCCAGTTACACCGCATATGCGTGCAATTGATGGATTATATCCTTGTGATGAGGCGGTACATAACGCAGCGAAAGCGGGGATTACTTTGGCGTGTACAGGACCTGGTTCTGCCAATGTGCTAGGAGGTACGTTCTTAACGTTTAAAACGCATGGTATTGCGATTGATGAAATGATCGTTGCTGATAATATGGCAATGAAATGTGCTTTTGGTGAGAATCCAAAACGGGTATACCAAGGTTCAAAAATTAAAACAAGAATGCAAACGGCTGCGTTGTTGCGTGAAACATTATTCAAAGCAAAAGAGTACTATGCGAAAAAATGTGCTGCACAAGAGGATGCGAGCAAAATGCCGGCGTTTGATATGAAACTAGAAGCCATGATTCCAGTAATTACCAAACAAATTCCACTTAAGGCACATGCGCACCGTAGTGATGATATTTTAACTGCAATTCGTATTGCAAAGGAATTTGATCTATTGATGACCCTTGATCACTGTACGGAAGGGCATTTGATTACAGAGCAGGTAAAAGCGAGTGGATTTGATGCCTTTGTAGGACCATCATTAAGTGATAAATCAAAATTCGAATTAAAAAACCTCACGTTTGAAACGCCAGGTATCTTACACAAGGCAGGAGTAAAAGTTGCAATTATTACCGATTCTCCGGTGATTCCACTAGATTATCTTCCACTTTGTGCAAGTTTGGCTTGCAAAGCTGGTTTACCAAAAGAGGAAGCGCTAAAAGCAATTACCATCAATCCAGCAGAAATGTTAGGATTGGCGGATCGTGTTGGTAGCTTGGAAGTAGGAAAAGATGCGGATGTAATCATTTGTGATGGTGACCTATTTGATGTGATGCATGAAGTGCACACAACCCTCATCAATGGTGAGATCGTTCATTCAAAATAACGAGAAAAGCGAGCGTTTGCTCGCTTTTGTTTGTCTTGTGGAAAGGGTTAGGGAATTT
>JBOFMT010000026.1:0-1695 GCA_051658525.1 Erysipelotrichaceae bacterium
GAGCATGGCTTTTTTTAGAATTGTCGTAAATTTCAGATTAACGGTTGTAGAACTCAACTACCAATGATTCATTGATTTCTTGGTTCAATTCGCTACGTTCTGGAAGACGAACGAAAGTTCCTTTTTTCGCTTCTTTGTCGAATGTTACGTAAGCAACAGTGTTCAATTTAGCTTCTAAAGATTCGTTGATGCATTTCATGCTCATAGAACCTTCTTTTACAGAAATTTCCATTCCTGGTTTCACTACGAATGAAGGAATATCCACTTTTTTACCATTTACTAAAATGTGTCCGTGGTTAACCAATTGACGAGCAGCACGACGAGTCGTTGCCAATCCCATACGGTATGCTACGTTATCCAAGCGGCTTTCCAACATGAATAAGAAGTTGTCCCCTTTAACACCTTTCATTTTTGATGCTTTGATGAAAGTGTTATAGAATTGTTTTTCGTTAACACCGTACATGTGACGGATTCTTTGTTTTTCACGTAACTGTGTACCGTAGTTAGTTAACTTAGGTCTACGAGTTGGACCGTGTTGTCCTGGTGCGTAAGCACGTTTTTGAAGTTCTTCTCCAGTTTCAAGGATTGAGAATCCAAGACGACGAGAGATCTTCCATACTGGTGTAGTAATTCTTGCCATAATTAAATGTCCTCCTAATTGTTTTGGCGACAAAACAAAACAGGTACAAATCATCAGCCAAGGGTGTTGATGCAAACGATATCTTCACTTATTGCAGCAAGCTACAGGATACCCCACATTACTGTGTCATCAACGCACACTCGATTGAACTTTGTATGCTGCCATCATTTTGATGCTTGATAACTATACCACTTTCAATGCTAAAAGTCAAATTTAAATCGATGAAAGGCTCGTTTTAAAACAATGGAATCAGGAATTGTCATATTTTTTGTAATCTAAGAAAAAAAGAGCTTTTTTTAGTCTGAAAACCTACAAAAATAACGTGTTAATATGGTACAATATGTACAGTGAGGTAGGGATATGGAACGATTCAATATATTATTCGAAAATTTTAAAACAATTGTAGAACAATACGTGGATTTCTCAGTTGTTGTATATGGGGCAGTAGCACTTGGTATTTTAATTGTAGTAGGGATGGTAGTTCGCTCGTTTCGACTCAAAGCATTAAAGAAATCTTTACAAGAAGCGGAGACACGCTTTCAATCAATCAAAAGTACACCGTTGTTGTTTAAACTAAACAAAGCGGTCGCTTTGGCACGCGTTAACGATAGTGTCAACCAAGCGATTGATGATTGTAAGGTTGATTTTGAAACCGTTCAAGAACAAATTAAAACTTGTTCTGCAATGCTAGGGGAAGTGGATGACTTATTGTATGTTCGCAAACGCAAAGCAGCGCGTAATGTGTATAACAAATTGGATGCTATCTTAAGTGAAGTGGAAGCGGGAAGTGCACGCGTCTTGGATTTATTAGATGATGTATTACAACAAGAAAACATTCAACGTGAGCAAATCAATGTACAAAAAGAAGAATTTAGAGCATTAAAGAAAGAATTTGTTGAACATGCAAATTTATATAACGATGCCTATACTTATATTGAGACAAAGTTATTGCAAGTTGAAAAAATGTTTTCTACCTTTGAAGAATGGATGTTTGCAAGTGAATTCAATAAAGCAAGCGAACAACAACAAGAAATCATTGCAGCGTTAGCAGAACT
>JBOFMT010000027.1:0-1060 GCA_051658525.1 Erysipelotrichaceae bacterium
AAGCGTTGTAGTACTGATGTCTACCTATAACGGTGCTCCGTATTTGAAAGAGCAAATGGATAGTATCTTAACACAAACGGGAGACTTTCGATTGGATCTCTTGATTCGAGACGATGGTTCAAGTGATGATACCATATCCATACTAGAACAATACACCAATACGTATGACAATGTTTCTTACTACCGTGGTGAAAATGTGGGATATGTATTAAGTTTTTTTGATTTGTTGGAACATGCACATGGCTATGACTACTATGCTTTTTCAGATCAAGATGATATCTGGATGCAGGGGAAAATTGAATGTGCTATTCAACAATTGCAACAAAAGGACGATTGTACTCCCTTGTTATATGCATCCTGTTCTTTGCTTGTGGATAATAATGGTGTTACATTAGGAAAGACACAAGAACAAAAACGTGATATTACCCCATACAATGCATTCATTGAATGTTTCTTTCCCGGTCATACCCAAGTGTTAAACGGTGCGATGCGTGCGTTGGTGCTCGAAGGTATCGATCGCACACAAGTATATGCGCACGATTTTTGGATTTCTACCCTTGCGATTAATTTTGGAACTGTTGTTTTTGACAACAATGCACATACGTTGTATCGTCAACACAACCAAAATGTAACAGGATACTCCAAGGGCGTTTTGGGTTGGATAAAACAACGATATTTTCGAGTCAAAGATAACCAAGCGAATTTACGTTCGAATCAAATTGCCTATTTTAAAAATTATTATCGTGGTAGATTACAACAAGAAGTGCAACTAGAGATGGATTTATTCTTTGATTCACAGACTTCGTTGTGGAAACGAATAACGTATATGCTACGTACAAAGTTATACTATCAAAGTGGATTCAAATCGCTGTTTTATCGATTGTTGTATGTTTATGGTGGATATCGACCAAGTGAGCGTAACGTATGAACGTATCGGTAGCAATGGCAGTATACCAAGGTGCAAAGTATCTAAAGGAACAAATCGATTCGATTCTAATCCAATTAGATGCGAAAGATGAACTTGTTATTTCATATGATGTGTCTAAGGACGATACCTTAG
>JBOFMT010000028.1:0-6554 GCA_051658525.1 Erysipelotrichaceae bacterium
CCAAGGAGTGTGATACTATCCGCATTCTTTACTTAGTTTCTATGGTTAATTTCGATCAAATCAGTGCACACAAATCGTGTTGGTGCTACTGGTTTAAGAAAAGTAATTGATGAGTATGCTTCAATTGCATTCAAAGAAAGGATAAGCTATGTTTTCTTTTAGCTCATTTTGTTATTTCAGCATCACTCTTTTTTTGTTTCCAATGATTTGTGGTATGATAGCATTATAAAGAAGAGAAGAGGAATCGTATGGACGGGAACAGAAGAAGTGATATTGCTATTGGGGCAAAGGTATTAGTCGTACAAAAACAAGATCAGCGCAGTGGTGCCTTGACTGCAGGGGTCGTGAAAAAAATCTTAACCAATTCCCCCAATCATCCACACGGAATTAAAGTAATGTTGGAAGATGGTACAGTAGGTAGAGTAAAAGAAATACAATAAAGCTTAGAGAAATCTAAGTTTTTTTATAAAGTTTTATTTTTTATGTAAGATATGTTTGTTTACGGCGTCTTATAGATAGAGGAGGGGACAAGATGGATTTGGAACAATTGTATGAACTGTATTTTTCAAGGGTCTATCGCTTTATTCGTAAACTGTCCGGCAATGAAAGTATTGCGGAAGAAGTAACGAGTGACACCTTCTTTTATGCTATCGAACATATTGAGCAATTTCGGGGGGATTGTGACCTATCTGTTTGGTTGTGTCAAATTGCGAAGCGAAGATATTATGATTTGCTTAAGCGCAACAAAAAATTTATTCAGATGGAAGAACAACAATGGGCGCAGTTGGTTGTGGAGCAAGATGTTGAAGTTTGGAATGATAGTCAACAAAAACAGTGGATAAAAACAGGAGTACACCTCTTAACAGCTCCATACAAAGAAGTGTTAATGTGGCGTGTCTTTGCAGAACTAAGTTTCAAACAAATAGGTCAAATCTTTGGGAAGAGTGATAATTGGGCTTGTGTCACCTATTACCGCGCAAAACAACAACTCAGAACAAAATGAAACAAACATGTAGTATAGTAGAAGATCTTTTGCCTCTTTATATAGAGGACAGTTTGCAGGTGGAAACCACAGCTATTCTAACAAATCATTTAGAACAGTGTAGCGAATGTAACGCTTATTATCATGGTTTACAAACACCACTCATAGTAGAAGAATCGATAACTGAAGGGAATGCTTTGACGCAGCTTGCGAAAACCATCAAACGGAAACGAAAAAAAGCAAGCATCGTTGCAATGCTGATTTCAGTCGTAATACTAATTACGATGGTTGCACAGCTTACAACACCACACTATCTAGGGTGGGATGAAGTTTCATCTACAATCCAAATTCAAGAGCGGGATGGAATGGTACAGGTTTGTTTTATCGGTTCTTATACCTTACAACAACAAACCACAGGAGTCTATGAGTTGAGTATTTATACAACCCTTTGGGACAAACTAACAGATGCTAGTAAATCCCAAACCATAATCATCAATCCAGATAACGAGCCTTTCTATACACTAACTTATGTCTCGAGTAATGGGGAGAGCAATCGTGTAGTGTATGGAAGTGATCTCAATCCAAACGGGGGTGTCATTAGCCTTCCGCGATTGGTGCTAGGGATGTATTTGAGCTTGTCACTACTATTATCAAGTATATTCTTGTTGTTATATCTTGTAACTAGAAGGTATCCACGTTTACTACAGGGAATCTTCACTTTGTTAGGAATTCCACTCTCCTATTGTATTGCCTTTGTGTGTATCAAAGGGGTGAATGGTACGAGTTACCATGTTTTACGAGATTTTTATCTCATCCTTTGTTTGATGGTTCCTATCTATTTGCTTCTTTGGGTTGCAAGAGATTGGGTGCACAAGAAGAGGCGAGTGTCGAATGTTATGGTAAAATAAAATAAAGTGAGGGATTGAAGATGAGTTATGAACGATTGTTTGCCACACCTTGTGATGGACTTTACCAAATGTTAGTAGCGAAAGCTGAGCGCAAAGGAAGAAGTAGAGCTGAAGTTGATCTTGTAACCATGTGGCTGTTAGGGTATGACCAAACAACACTAGATGCAGTACTTGCGAGTAACGTAAGTTATCGTGAGTTTATCGAAGATGCACCAAAATGGAATGAGCGAGCAAGCTTAATTACGGGAACTGTTTGTGGTATCCGCGTAGAGGAAATTGAGGATCCTCTTATTCAAATGGTAAGATACTTAGATAAACTTGTGGATGAACTTGCCAAAGGGAAAAAGCTGGAGAAAATTCTACGATAAGGAGTGTATAGATGGGGAAAATAAAACAAAATTATTCGTGCTCGTTACATTTAACGCATGATGTCATTGGTGGAAAGTGGAAGTTGCGTATCTTGTGGCATATTTTAGAAGGCAGAAATCGCTTTTCACAAATGTTGAAGGCGATGCCTGACATCACCCATAAAATGTTAATTACGCAATTAAAGGAAATGGAACACAGTGGTATTTTAATTCGGGAAGAGCATGTTGATGTTAGGCCGCATGTTACCTATGCACTAGAAGAGCGACATGCTTCGCTTATTCCTGTAATCTATTCATTATGTCAATTTGGAGAGCAGTATGCAAATCACAGTGGCATTGTAATCACACCAAACGAATAAGGTACGAAAAAGTACGGTATGGAAGCTACCGTACTTTTTGTCTATACTAGCGTTTTAGGAGGAATGTATGAAAACCATAGAGATAAGAAGAAGTGTGCGTTCGTTTGCACCAACGGCTGTTGAAAAAACGAAACTTACCGCGATGTTGCAAGCTGCGATGCAAGCCCCATCGGCTGGAAATCAACAACCTTGGGAATTTGTTGTTGTGGAAGATCCAACGATCTTAGAAGCATTGAGCACAATGAGTCCCTATGCAACCCCAACCAAACAAGCACCTTGCGCGATTGTCTTTCTTGCAAATACCGATCGTATTCGTTGGCAGGAGTATTGGCAACACGATCTCGCTGCTGCCGTACAAAATAGTTTATTGGAAGCCGTTGAGCAAGGTCTTGGTACGGTGTGGATGAGTGCTGCACCTGATACAGCTAGAATGACACACATTCAAAATGTATTAGATTTACCAGCGCATCTATTACCATTTTGTATCGTTGCGGTTGGCATACCAACAAACGAAAATGCCAACCAAAAAGTGGACCGCTTTGATGCAAGTCGTATCACTTGGAGATAAGGGATATCGCTTTGTTTTTTTCTTTATCGTGATATGATGTTTTAAAGAGGTGAATGGGATGAAAGAAATACAAACTTGTTTATGGTTTGATACACAGGCACTCGAAGCAGCAGAGTTTTATGTTAGTTTATTTGCATCGAGTGAACTTGGTGAGATTCAAACCTATCGAGGTGATGGTGGTGCGATAGCGAACAAGGCCAATGGTAGTGTGATGAGTGTTAGCTTTCGCTTGTTTGGAATGCCTTTTTTTGCTCTAAACGGCGGTCCGGAATTTCAGTTTTCACTTGCTACAAGTTTTATCATACCATGTGATAATCAAGAGGAAGCAGATCGCTATTGGTATGCCCTGAAAGAAGGCGGTATTACGATGCCGTGTGGTTGGGTGAGTGATCGCTTTGGTATTACGTGGCAAGTAGTACCAAACATTGTGACTGTTTGGATGCAAGATCCTGATGAAGCAAAGGTTCGGCGTATGATTGCTGCGTTTCAAGCGATGGAACGCGTTGATATTGAAGTGTTGCGGCTCGTGTTTGAAGGTGAGTAGATGAGTGAGGTTGAGCAATATTATGCGATACAAAATGATGTCGCGCTAGAAACATTAAACACCATTCGTAGTGCGATCTTAGAAGTGATACCAGGAGCCAAGGAAACAATAAGTTATGGACTAGTTTCTTTTGTTGTTCAAGGACGAAATATTGTCTATATTGGAGCATTTAAAAAACATCTAGGATTTTATCCCCATAACGAGCCGATTGTAATATTCGCAGAACAATTAAAACCGTATCGAACAAGCAAAGGAGCAATTCAGTTTCCTTATGGGAAACCATTGCCTATCGCACTCATTCAAGAAATTACACGGTATCGTGTAGAGGAAGAAATGGAACAATTGAAACATAAAAGACGAGGGTAGGAAACTACCTTTTTCTTTTGTCTATTGACTCGATGGAAAATGCTTGTTACACTGAAAAAAATAGACTGGGGAGGTAAGGATGAACAATGAAAATCAACGCTTGCACGTATTCGGTTTGTTGCAAGTACAACTATTATGGGAATTACAAAACAAAGAGGCTACGTGCACGGAGTTAATGACATTACTATCCTTACAAGGTTATGATGTTTCAAATGCACATTTGCATGTGTTACTAGAAACCATGAAAGCAAAAGGGATTTTAAAAGAAACGACGGATGGGTATTTCTGGCTGTTAGATGCTGGAAGAACATTACTAGAAACAAGCCGAAACAATGCCTATACGTTGTTGGAAGTAGGAGGGTAGTATGAGATTAGCACTCATTGGAGATATACATAGTAATGTTTATGCATTACAAAGTGTATTAGAACATATTGAAACCCAAGATGTGGATGCGATCTTATGTGCTGGAGATTTGGTTGGTTATTTACCATTTCCCAATAAAGTGATTGAGCTCTTACGGAATGCTGGTGTTGTTTGTGTTCAAGGAAATCATGATGAACGTATTGCTAAGATGGAACGCGAAACGATGGCGGATTTGGATGTATGCAGTGATGCTGAAGTTCAAGCAAAGGCGAGCGCTCGCTACACCAATGCGATGTTAACACAAGAACATCATGCGTTTTTACGCTATTTACCAACATCACTCACACTGACCTTTGAACAGTATTCTTTGTTACTTGTACATGGCAGTCCAAACAGCAATACCGAGTATGTATATGAAGATAGTGATGTGGAGCCTTGGTTACAAGAAACTAGTGCTGATATCATTGTATGCGCTCATACGCATATTCCATATCACCGTGAAGTGGGCGGTAAAACCATCATCAATACCGGTAGCGTCGGTAAACCGAAAATAGGGAAGCCGGAAGCTAATTATATTGTTTTGGATTGTAAGGAAAGCATCGAAACGACGATTCACTCGATTCCTTATGATGTAGAAGCAATGGTAAAAGCGATTGAAAACAATCGCATGATAGCAAATGAATTGATCCCGGCATTACGCGAAGGACGATAAGGGTAGTGACAACACTATCTTTTTTTTGGAGGAATAGATGAAAAACAAACAAACATGGTTTTTATGGATCCTTTTTGGAACCTTTATAGCTCTTGGATTACCAGATACGGGATTTGGGGTTGCTTGGAATGAAATGCGCTTAAGCTTTTCGATGCCACTGGAAGCTGCGGGAATACTATCGGCAATCGTGATTGCTTGCGGAGCGATGAGTGGATTTTTTACCGCAAAACTCATTGCGCGTTTGGGAACAGGAACCCTAACTGCCATCTCAACACTAGCTACCGCTTTAGCGATTGTTGGCTATAGTTTTGCGCCGAATTTTATGATTGTCGTATTGTGGTCGATTCCACTCGGTTTTGGTGCCGGTGCAGTAGATGCAGCCCTCAATATCTATGCTGCTCAACACTTATCAAGCAAACATATGAACTGGCTACATAGTTGTTGGGGAATTGGTGCTACGCTTTCTCCCATGATCATCACCTTTGGACTCTCCCGTTTTCACTCCTGGCGTGCAGGTTATCTCATGATTGGAGTTTTGGTTTTCGCATTATCCATCTTAATTTGGAGTAACCTTAAGCTTTGGAAAGCTTCTCCTACAAAGCAAGTAACGACAAGTTATATACCAAAAGAGAACGTCAAGGGGATAGCACCAATGCTATCCATCGTAACATATGTAATTTATGTTGCACTTGAAGGTGGACTTGGGCTTTGGATGAGTGCTTTACTACTAGAAGCACGAGGATTATCGATTGCGATGAGTGGAACCTTTGTCAGTTGTTATTTCGCAAGTATCATGATAGGGAGATTCTTATTGGGCTTCTTGGCGAATCGAATGGGTAATCGCCAATTGATTCAACTGGGGTTGAGTTTGGCTTTATTCGGTAGTTTGTTGTTTTTTAATGCAAGTAATCCATGGATTTACGGAAGTGGTATCCTATTGCTAGGGTTTGGTTTTGCCCCAATTTATCCATCCCTTATGCATGAGACTTCTGCACGTTATCCACACGTTCAGGCCAATCGCATCATTGGGTATCAAGTTTCGTTTAGTTATGTATCTAGTTTGATTGTTGTGCCTTTGGTTGGGGTGCTAGCAACAACCTTTGGACTTGAAGTACTTCCACTTTTTGTATTTGGATCACTGGTGGGATTAGCGCTTGTGATTGTTGCCCTAAACAAACGAACCTAGATAACCTAAATTGACTTTCCCTTATTTACGTTGTACTGTGGGAAAAAGAAGGTGAAAAAATGAAACAACCAGATACACTAAAAGCGTTGCGTGTTATCAATGCTTGTATCGCAGTTCTCTTACTTAATATGTTTGTTACCGCACTATTCAATGATTGGATTGATTCGGATGTGTATGAAGTCTTACATATTTATCCT
>JBOFMT010000029.1:0-7995 GCA_051658525.1 Erysipelotrichaceae bacterium
ACAGCTTTTAAAAATACTGCTGGAGATCCGCTATAAACTATAATGGGCTAGGTATGAATTTAACAGGAAATTCAACAGCTGGTTTTAGAGGATATTTAATTTTTGAAATAAGTTCTTTAGGAAAAATAAGAATAATTAAAAAGGCAAGAATATTTGCCTTTTTAATTATTCTTATTTTGTTTATATATCGTTTGTAATTCTGGCGCTCTAAATAATCGCGGGGTGCAAAGCGCCCCACGATTATTTAGAATACCGTAATTCTCTTGTGTATTATTTTTTAATTGCATCCGAAATTGCCATTTTTATAAATGCAGATGATGTAATACCTTTTTCTTTTGCTAACTTGTTAATCTCATCTTTCATTTTTTTAGGAAGCCTTATAGTTGTTGTGATAGTTTTAATACTGTCATCTTCATTCACAGCTCCCAACACGATTGAATTGATAGTTTCTTTCGCTAAATTGTTCTTTTCTTTAATATTAGTTCCTGATGGTCTAGCCATTTCTTATTTCCTCCAACAATCTTTTTGTAATCGCTGTATACTCTTTTGCAACATCACTATTTGGGTCTGCAATAACACAAGGTATACCCTCTTCAATACCTTTTTTTGCACTGACTGAATTTTTTATTACACCTAAAACGTTATATTCATCTTCTAATACTCTTAGTGTTGATTTATCAGAATTTGTAACTTTGTTAAATTTCGTAGCAATAACTCCCATGAACTTTAATTCGTTATTGATTTCACTCACAGCATTAATTGTATCAACTAAATCATCTAGCGCGTAAACAGATAGTGGACTTGTTTCGCATGGTGCAATAACATACTTGCTGGCTACTAAACTATTGATTGTCAACAACCCTAAAGAGGGTGGGCAATCAACTACTACAAAATCATAGTCATTTTCTATTTCTTTTAACGCTTTTAAAAGTTTTGTTTCTCTTCCTAACGGGATTGCCATTAATGTTGTTTCCAGTTTAGCTAAAGAAAGATTACTACTAATTAAAGACAAATTATCAATGGGTAAATCATAAATACATTTTCTTATCTTCTCATTCCCAGAATATATATCAGATAAACTATTAGCCAATGCAAGTGGATTATTCGCTGTCATCAATGTTAAACTTGCTTGACTATCACTATCAATCATAAGTACTCTATATTTTTTTGCCAATACAGTTGCTATATTATACGTTGAAGTTGTTTTTCCAACTCCCCCCTTTTGATTAATCATTGATATAACTATCATCAAACTTCCCTCCTAGGTTTACATTGTATATCATTTACAATTCAATAATATATCATTTGTATGGCAAAAAGCAATAAGTAGTGGAAGTGAATATATATTCACTTCCACTACTTATACACAGTCTCTTTAGATAAACCAGAAAAGTTACACATATAGCGTATATTAAATTTGTTTCTTTTTTTGAGGTGATTGAATCGATTATTCTATATTTTTACATTGTAATTTTACCTCTATTTTTCCAAAGAACAACTAATTTCTACGCTTTCCTAAAGTAGGATATAATCTACATTACTTAGAAGAGTATTATTGAGAAATTCTTTGACTACAATTTGAAACAGCCAATGTTTTAAATTGTAGTGAAATCAACATGTGATTCACTCGCTTTATAACAATATTAAGGCTATTTAATAACTCAATTTATTCGATTGTAAATTTCGAAATATAAACAATCCGTTTATTAAAAAAAAGAAAAACCCTACAAGATGCACATTTTTTCGTGTAGATCTTATAGGGTTTAGTTTCTATCGGTTCTTTTTATTCTCACACATAATAATTTACATTACTAGCTTTCTCCCAAATGCATTTTTTTGATACACCTTAGCAGCAGAGCATATGATATATTACTTATTATAATAGTAGCTAAAAATACAATGTTAAAATATGAATCAAAAGATATTACTAGTAGCGTAGCATAGACTCCTAGTACAAGTGACATAGTCAAGGATGTTGCATCAATTAGTTTATTTAGCTTATTTCTTGATTCCATTTTCAACGAGACAGGCTGCATAACTACTTGCTGCTGCAACTCCAAACTTTGCTACAAACACTCCCAACGTTATTGGAAACCCCTTCCACCATGTATAGAAAAGTGATGATGAACCTCCGACAACTCCCCCTATTACAGCGCTTCGGCCACATTTTTCAGTAACCTTTTTTGGTGCTGAAGCTCCGTAATTATAACCGTAATTTTGGAATAACCACGCTTCAGATCCATAAGGTGGATTAGGATTACCTGGCCACCATTTGGGACTAATACTACTAATCGAAACATCTTTAAATCCTTCGTCTATTTCAACGGCCACATCATAAGTGAAATTTGGAATTTCGTTGTCTTTGGCACTTACTTGCTGTACCAAACTAGAAGAAACCCCTAATAGAAGTACAAAACATACTACTAATTTTAAACAATAATTAAATATTTTCATAACTTCTGCATCCTCCTATAGTTATATACTAGCATATAAACGATTGCTTTACCATTTTTTTCACAATAGTCTCAATCTTTTGTTTTTATATGTTGTTATAAGTATAATTTACACAGTATTTAAAGTCATCCCTCTATCTACGAATGGTTTTTTTCCTATTTTTGTATCTCTATGATATCGTGCTATATTTCCATTTATATTTTCCGTTCACACTTCCTTTTTGTATATCTAATATATATCAATTGTATATCATACGTATTTCAAAGAGAAATACAAGTATATGAAGAACTCTCACCACCACTTAATGATCGTAGGCCTTGATAATCCAGTATCTCTTGCACATTGACTTTTATTAATATTTCCTGGATTATGATTCTTCCAGTTTTTCACTACGTATTCTTTTGATTTTCTTCCATTCCCTATTCTCCAATTAGTTCCATTAGCTTCATCATTAATATCTTGAATTGCTCTTGCTCCTTTCAAGTGAAGTTTTTGATTCCTTCCATTTCTTTTGTTTCTTGCAATAATAATTCCACTAAGCGCTTCAATATCCTTGATTGGAAATGTACAATATCTATCATCAAAACAATCCAAAGCGCTATCTACATCATCTTGAGTAAAGGGTTCCATACTGTTTAAATCATTCAAAAAAGGAATAAGTTGATATGCATCATTTTTAATTTTTTCTAATGATATATTACACTTAACACCATAGATAACTAAACACATAACACAAAAATATCTATGTCCAAAAGTTGCTCCACTTTCAATTTGTCTAATCCACCAATTATACAAAGCAAATGGATCATCTCCATTCACTTTGTTCTGTATATCCCACTTTTTTACTGATGTATTTTTTTTCTCTACTACTTTTTCATACCATTGCGGATATTTCTTTTTTGCCTCAGTCAAAGATAATTTGCTTTCTTTGAACAACTTTCCTTCATCTACTCTAAATTCCTCTTGAATATATTCTCCTAAATTATTTAAATTAAAAGGATGTTCATTAAGCCTATATGCCCTCGCTCTAAATACCACCTTCCCTTTTTTATCCATCAAAACATCATTATATGTATACTTAGTTTTTCCATCCACGATTCTAAATGGTTGAAATATACCTTGCTTTTGTACTTGGCTATTATTACTCGTGTATTGATTCCAAATTTTCTCTGTTAATGCATATTTAAAGTTTTTTAATTGTAATTTTATATTTGGATACAAAGGAATAGGCTCTTCAAACAAATAATATAAATGTATTCCTGATCCAGATAACACAACATAATTAGGTATGGGGTAAGCATCTACTTTAAATGCAGCATTCAATAAATTATTTAATTTATCTTTATCTACATAATCCAAATCTATAATCATCGCAAACATTTTTGAGGCATGATTTTGATCTCTCTTTCTACCAAAATAACTAATACCATTTAAAATTGAAAAATCATATTCTTTAGCTTCTTCTAAAATTTCACGAAACGAATCTTCAAACATAATTCTATAATGTCCTCTAATATCTTTATCATTTTTAAAATAAATAATAGGATTTCCTTTTAATCCATTATTATCCTCATTGTTTTTCTGGATATAACCATCGCCGAGTCTGAACATATCACTATACAATTCATATGCTGAAACTCTATATCCTCCCCATAAAGCAATAATATTTTCCATCTCAACTTCATACGTATACTCAGTAAAAAAACTCATAGCAGGATCATCAATATGAATTAAACCATCTTTATCAATTTCAGATACATACGACAAAGGTTCATTCAGGTCATCAATTTCAGATTGATCCAACAAATCATCCGAAGATAAGTAAAAGTCAATATCCTCTTCTCCATACTCCAAACTGTAATTTTCATAATTTATATTTTGTAAAAACAATTGTTTAATTTTCATAAAAACCTCCTAAGGCACGTTATATTATCAATACATTTTTTTTACACATAAAAAAGAATACCACAAGATTAGCATAGGGGCACGTTATATTATCAATACATTTTTTTTACACTATTTTGGAATGTTTTCTTTATTGTATCCTTTTCCCAACAATATTCAATAATGGTTTTTCTTTGGAACCTTGTTTTTACCTTGTTAAGAACCTCGATAGCAAAAAGCTAGGTTTGTCTTGTGGTGGCTTTTAAAATGCTTTTATCGGTATTTTAAAAACCAATTACTGGTATTAAGATGTAATCACTTTGTTTTTGTGTTGTTTTTGAGAAAAAACTATTAAAAAATACTTCTCGACAGGCGCGAAGTGTCCTCTTGTTTAAATACTCTTTTAAGTAATTCTCTTTAAAGCCTCTTTAAGAATAAAATTCGACTTGCATTTAAGACTTTAAATAAAGGCTATACTGAAGGTTGAAAAAGCTAATAGGTGAGAAGAAATCACGTTGACTCAACATCAAATTTTTCTTTTCTTTTTGTATAAATAAATAATTTTCATTGCTTCATTCGGGAGGTTTATTTAGGTAATATATGACATATTTTCTAATTCTTTCCTAATTCGTACATCAGACTAAACGAAAGTGATGGAGAATATGCCGAATTGCGTAATTGATGAAATGGAGCGTAACACTCGGCGTAAGCAAAAATAGAAACGACTTTCTTAATTGTATGCATATGATAAAATGGACAAGCACGTTTTAATTTGTTATTGTAAAAAATATATTAAGGAGGTCATTTCTATGAAAAGAAAAATAAAAATACCCTGTGTTATTCTTTGTTTTATGATGCTATTGTCTGGAATTACAATTAATGCTGAATATCAAAAAACAGATTTGGAAGACTCTTACCTTCAAATTTATGAAGAATATAAAAAAAAGAATGCAAACAGTAGAATAAATAACGAATTAAATGATCTTACTGAAAGTGATATCACAGCTTTAGAAGAGCAAAAAGTTAATAATATTTTTTATGATTTCTTTAAACATTTCAAATATAATGGCTTTTCAGATTTACAAAATGATGAAAAAAGTAAAATTATTTTAAATGAAAATTTAAATACTCCTATTTACTATGCTTCAGTAAATAATGATGAAAAAATTCTAATTCAAATTGGATATAGAAAATATTATATTCATTTCGAAATAAGTGATATGAATAAAAAAATCGTATTAACTACAGATGATATTTCTATGGATTTATATTCAATAAAATATGAAGATAATCTATATGTTGAACAAGAAAATTTAAATCCTATCACTAAAGGCGCAGGTGCGTATTGGCTTAGTGAAGCTGGTGGCATTAAAGGAAAAACAGGAGGTTGGTTAACAGTCCTTAGTATAGTTGTTTCTGCTGGTGGTTGGGTTGCAACACTAACAGGAAATGTTGTTGGTGGTTATATTTCACAAGTTGTAAGTAGTGCTTTAACTATAGGATCTCTAGTTTATACAACTTACTATACTATTACTTATCAATCTAGACGTAGTGATTGCACAAGTTACATAAGAGAAAGAAAAAACTTTTATCAATATAGTAATCATTCAGGTTATTTAAAACAAACTTATAGTTATTTTCATTCAGTGAGACCAGATTACGCTGGTGGAGCATGTATGGGATATTAAAATAAAGGTGTTAATAATATGAAAAAAAATGAGATAGGATTTTTACGTTTTCTTGAAAAGAATAAAATAAGATGGATAGCTATGGCAATATTAGATGTTATTATATTTATAACAATTATATACGTTTTTAATTCATCTGAAATTTCAAATAAACTAAGTGGTATTTCACTAATTTATATATTTTTAATGCCCATTAAATATTTAGTCGATTATTCTGTTATTACGAGGCGTAAAAAAAATAATATATAAAATTACGCTTAACTATATAATCACGGACTTAGCTTAAATATCAGTTACCAAGTGCTCTAAATACACTTGTTTATTTGTCAAGTATGTTTGACATTCTTTGATATGGGAATACAATAAACCTTTGATTTCCGATAGTTCCAATGCCTTACAACGTTTTATAAAACTAAATAGTGCCAAGTAACGATTGATATGCTTACTTGCTACACCTCTATATGATTTATAGCTTTGTTTAAACCAAGCGTGTAGTTGGTTTAAAGCATTAATATGGATAACTTCATCCATATCTGTAACGTGTTCAATGATATATCAGTACCGTGTGTATGATTTTTCCCGTGTTTTTTTGTTCTTTTCGGCAACTTTTTTCTTTTTATCTTCCAGTGATTTAATGAGGCTCTTTTTAGGCTCTTTAGCCGTTTTTTCTGATAGAGGTTGGAGTAGTTTTAGGCAATTATCGATTTCGGCTCTTAAATCGCTTATTTTTGCCGTTAGAACGTTGATCGCCGATACCATTTCCTTTCCTTTTGCTATTGTTTCTTCAAGGATTCCTTTTAATTCGATGTTATTGGAGATGTAGTTGTCGGTGGTTTCGTTGTTAAAAACTGCTTTCAACCCTGTTTTTGATTCAATTCTTTTGATTTGTGCTTTATTTTCGTCGATTTTTGACTTAAGTTTTTTGCATTCAACCCTTTTTGCTGCGACTTCTTTGTTCAAGACATCCAATTCCAACTCACACTCTTCAAGTTCTTGTTGTTGATTATCGAGTTTTTCTTTAATTCCGGATTGGCTGCACTCAATCGAAGGGGTGCTAACAAGCTGATCACTGATAGATTGTACCTCGTTATCGACTTCATCAACCTTCTTAAAACGCTCTTCTAACCTTCTTTTGAGGTTGGCAATCTCCTCGGAAATTGCGTTGATTAGGTTTGTTGTTTGCTCTTGAATGCTTGTTAGAACTGCAACAACACCAACACTCATATCGTGACCTTGGGCTTGCAATTCATCGAAAATTCGGTTGTGTTCCTGTGCCGATTTGTTAAAGTTCATTCGTTCTTGGGTAACTCTATTGTTCTTTGGGTTCGCTTTTCCAACGTGAATCTCGGCAACGTGGCCTTCTTTGATGTTTCTAGACCATTCAGTTTCATGATCCAATTTGCGATCATTGATGAACTGGGTATATTCGTTCTTTGTATTTTCGTACCATTCCTTCGATTTGTACTTATCATCTTTTTTTGAAAACTTCTTATCTACCAGTTCGATGATTTTCTTCTTTCTGATGTGCTCAACAGCCGTTTTTCCTTCGTTTATCGCTTCTAAGTACCTAGCTTTGGATACGTACTTGCCTTCGACTTTAAATCGCTCACGAATCATTTTTTCCTTCAATTTAGGAACGTTTTCGAGATGCAACAAAGTGCGTTCTGAAAACATGATATGCATATGAAGATTTGTTTCATTATCATGAACTGCAACTACGTAATCACATCCATTTTTCACGTGAAATGATTCAACGAAATCATTCACAAATCTCTCTAATCTTTCTCTATTTGCTTCGCCTTTATACTCATTTGGGATTGCGATATTTAGTCCTCGTGCATGAGTTTTCTCACTTTCACGTTCTAAATCCTTCCAATATTGAGCAGGAACGTTGCTGGAGGTAAACAGCAATTTCTCCTGCTTTTCGTGGCTAGTAATGTAGTTGTGATACGTAACACAACTACCAGTG
>JBOFMT010000030.1:0-6161 GCA_051658525.1 Erysipelotrichaceae bacterium
TATGTTCACTACCTGTATCATCAAAATACGTAAATACTACACTTTGACTCGCCTCATCACGATAAATTGTTTCTCCTTTTGCTTCTAATAACGTCATCGCCTCTAAAGAAGTAATCGATTTGACTTCGCTCTGTGAAAAGTCATAACCATCACTTGCCAAAGCAAAACCACGATTGTTCGAAACGAGCTGCATTTTTTCTACCATTGTAGCTAGAAAATCCGCATTGGCTTTGGGCCCTGGAGTAAGATTATATCCATATAGGTTATAACACATCATGACATACTGCGGACCTTGTGGAAATTCCAAGTCCGCTATGGGTGCACCCGGTTCCAACAACACGCGTAGACTCAAATCGTTAACTTGACACAAGTCATATAAAATAGTAATAAAATCCAAATAATCATTCCATAAGCTAAGATCGTTTCGTATTGCCTCATAATCGAGTTCAATTCCTTGATATCCTTGTGCAAGTGCAAGATTGACTAGGTCATTTGCATGTTCTTGTTGTGTGGATTGCGATTGAAATATAATTTGTAATACATCACTACTTTTTAAGATAGAGGAGCCATCTGCTAACACTTGGTCATTTACAATACTTAAAATTGGTTTCACTGATGTTAAACTTTCGTCCAGTAATGTTTTGGTCTGTGTTAATGCACTTGGTAGTACTAGCTCATTATTTTCATCAAAATATGTACCAAAGTAAATCATCTCACTCCACTGTTCAGAGAGCATACTTGCTTCTCTACTGCCATCATCAACATCCCAATAGACTAGCCAAGCACTAGACATCTGCTCGGGAATTCCAGCTTCGATTCCATACTGTTCTAATTTGCTTGTAGATTGTGGGCTACAACCAACGAGCAACATACACCCTAATAGTACGATCAAACATCCTTGTTTCATAGCTTTGACCTACAAGGTGTCGATAAACCAATTTACAACACGGTCAATGGTTTGTTGGATTGTGTAAACAACTTTATTCCAGCCCGTTTGTTCATTGGAATACAACAATGTCTTCCCTTCCTCAATTCTAATTTGAGAAAATGCACCATCATAAACATCGTCATAGGTATTTCTAAAACCTTCACCAGCAAGCCAAGCACTCTCTAGTACCACGCCTCCTGCGTTATTACTACGAAGTTCAACATCTACATATTCTTTCCCATTGATTTGAATCGTGAGTCGGTCTTGATGCACTTGGATCCCTAACTGATAATCTCCAGCATCCTTTACCTGAATGTCTTTTGGTTCTAAAGAAGCATCAATTTTTTGTTCGGTAACTGTAATTTCATTTCCCTCAAATTGTTCATAAACACTTAATTCATTGTTCCCTATACTAATTTTAATGTAATTTTCTTGGGTTTCATCTACTCGTAAGTAGATTGTTTGATATCCCATAATATTACCTAGTAGTCGCATTGAAACATTAAGGTCATCTTTTACAACGACATCCTTGAGTTCAATTCGCCCTGTACTTGATGGTTCTGAAGTAAGGGCAATGAGTTCATCTCGAAATTCAACTGCTCCATTTACTACAGTCCAATCACTTGCTTGAGTGGGATCCCCTTGTCGAAAAACTACATCTTCTCCAACGTCATTTTTCACACGCATCAATAGATGGTTTGGATACCAATAGGCTTGTGCTTGGGTTCTTGTTAAGTCATAAATACTATTATCGCGATTGTTTAAAGCAAATCCCTCCCGATTGTAGTTGATTTGAAACATATTTTTAATATTCGTTTCATTTACACTACTTGCATTGGGATGCGTACCAAACGCGTCGGTATTCGAATGCATCAATACGTATAGATCAGGGATACGACCGATTGCTTTTAGATACGCCTGTTCCATCAAACGATAATCATCATCAATGCGTTTTTGTAATTCACTCGTGCTCTCTTTTGGAATTCCAAACGCATCTCGTTTATAGTCCATTAAGTAATGGTTGTATTCTGAGACTTCATAACCAATCGCATTCATTTCTCGAATGCTCAAATCTCCCAAATAGTTTTCATCTAGGTCAAATACATTGATGAATGCAAGGCGATAGCCATTACTTCCCACTTCCCAAAAATCTCGTTGACTGAGCTCACGATAGTCCTTTTCATCCAAAAGGCCCAAATCATTGGCAGCTAGATTGTTAGCATAGCCAACCATTGTAGCTTTGTAATTGTATTTTTGTAAAATATCCTCTGCAAAGATTGCCGTACCTGTATACCCATCTTCAAATAATAAAAATAGACTACGTTCTGGTAAGTTCTTACGTCCTGCATAATAATCCATCACATCTTGTTGCGTGATCGTAACATAGCCATTTTCGTACAATAAACTTAGATGTTCTTCTAGTCGACTTGTAGCAATATTAATGTCACTACCTACACGGCTCGTACCAAAATAAGCTATGGTAATAAAGCCGCTATCTGGAGTTGTACTTTCTTCAACGTCTTGATCTTGATACGGCTCATACGCTGTGGTTTCCACAAAACTAATGAGCAACGCACCTACTGCAAAACATAAGATGATTGCTTGAACCATACCACGCAGGATTTTTTTTTGATCTTTTTGTAGTTTCATCCTTGACCTCCATCTTGTGTATGCTCTTGTTTTATACCTTGTTTGCGATTGGCTCGCCGTTGTGCTCGCTCTGCTTTTTTCACTTGATCGGCTACATCATGTGGTGTCATACGCGTTCCCCACGTAGATTTCCAAAATGTTACCCAAGCGACTGGCATTTGCCACAACAAGACCACTTCATAATAGATTACAAATGCTAATCCAAATAACCATGTGGTACTTCTTCTAAGTAGCAACTGTGCTGCACTCATTAACATCGCCATTAAGAAAACTCCGACAAGAAATGTAGTTGGAAATACGCCTTGTGTTAATGGTACATAGATTAAATTATAACCAACAACAATGGGAGCCAAGATTGGTACCAATAACCCAATATAGAAACTCACTGCAGCAAATGGTTCTTTCTTCCACATAAAGCGACTTGCAATGAGTGATTCTCGTAGCCAAGAGCGCTTCCAACGCATTTGCTGTTTTAAAAACATACGATAATCATTTGGTACAATCGTTGAACAAATAGCTGCATCCTGGTACTGGGTACGATGATGCGCTAAGATGAAATTTGTCATGGAACGATCATCTCCGAATGTTGCTCGTTGACCAAAAAATGTTTGTTCCAACCAAGCATTCATGTTATCCAATAAAATCTCTTTCTTATAACAAGCCAAAGGACCCGATAAACAACTTACCGTATCAAAATATGCTTCTGCTGCTTTCATAACGCGAAAAGCAATATAATAACGAACGGATTGCATTTTCGTTAAGGTGTTGGTGTAAGTATTTGCTACATCCGTTCTTCCTGACACACCACCCATCTTAGGATCTTTAAATGGTTGTACCAAATATCGAATCGCCAATGGATCTAAAAAGCTATCGGAATCCACAAAGACAACAAGCTCATGTTTTGCTTCCACAACACCTTGTGCCAAAGCTTCTCGCTTCCCATGGTTTTCTTCCATCGCAATATAACTTACTCGTGTAGCGATATCATAACCATCCTCTTGTTGTAAACGAGCAATCGTCTTTTTGATTTCTTCCACTGATTGATCACTTGAACAATCATCTACGATGATGACCTCCAATTTATCGATAGGATAATCTTGGTTGACAGCACTAATGATGGTTTGATGAATCCATGTTTCCTCATTAAAGCAAGGAACAACAATGGTAACCCCTGGTGTGTAGTTAGGATCAATCGGTGCCTGACGATACCAAGTTGCAAAAATGTAGCGAGTTAGTAAGAATACCGCAGTTAAGATACTGTATAAATACAACCAGCGATTAAATTTAAAATATAAAAAACTTTCGACTCGCATGAGTACGATAAAGAAGGAAATACATGCAAGCAAGAAGCATGCAATAACGAGTAAGAACGCATCTTTGGATTGTTTGACCTTGGCATACAAGTCTTGCTTGAATTCCACCCCTACATACCATTGACCAGCTTCTGAAAATTCACGTACACAGCTAGCACCAACTTTGACCCGCATTTCCATCCCTTCCGGCATACTACCTGGCAGGATACGAAAACGTAGGGTGATCGCTGTTGCTTGTTGTAACTGTTCTTTTTGCTGCTCGTTGACAAGCAACAACATCCCAGTAGCACTGACATCTACCCCTTCCACATGCAACACTTGCTTCGCATGCATTGCATCTTTGTAGTGGATTGTGACACGATAGTGCACTTGATAACGTGTTCCTTTTGCACCTTTGCTTTCCCCTCGACGTTCCACTCCAGAGCGGATATGTTTAGGATCTGGCACATGTGATAATAATCGTCGATCAGGATTGGTATGCAAGAGTTTATCTTTAATTTTTTCTTTTGTTCCATCACTCATCTTAATTCACCCCTTCCACGACACGTTTGAAGGAATAACCTTGCGCAAGATAACTTGGAAGAATTGTATCCAACCCCTCCGCGGTATATTCTGCGGTATCAGACATATGCATAACTACAACACTACCATCACCAACCTGTTGGTTTTGGTAAGCAGTATGAAAACCATCGATGAATACTTGTGCTGAGGTTGCCTCATAATCTTTGGTTGAGTAATCACCTGAAATCAAATACGTATAACCAACATCAAGTACTGCTTTCATTCCGGTTTTCCCAACAGCAAGTGTTGGTGGACGGAAGATGGTACTAAGCGCATTGGTATCTCCAACAATTTCATATAATTTACGATATGACGTTACCACATCACTTTGCAATGCTTTTGCTTCTTCTGCTGTTAAATCCAAATACTGAGAAGGGTCGCTTCCTGTGACATAATTTGATAGAACCAAATGGTTATCGGTATGACTTGCTATCGTATGTCCTGCTTCTGCAATGGCTCGAAGTAAATTTGGATTTGTTTGTACATAATTCGTACGAACAAAGAACGTCGCTTTAACTTGATACTTATCTAAAACAAACAATAGTTTATTGATGGCTGCATCCGAACCCCAGTCATCAAACGTTAGGTACATCGTCGGTTGCGCTTGTAATTTTAGCTTACCTACGGTATCCAGACCTAATAATTCTTCTTCACTAAATCCAGGTAATACATTTCCTGCATCGATATCTGGATTTCCAATATAACGTTGTTGAATTTGTTGGACACTTGTATCAGCTTTTCCAAAAGCAACCGGTAGTGCAACGCTGCCATCGAGCAATTGGTAACGCATAGTACTATCATTTAGATCTTTAATTGTAGTAAAGCTGTAACCACCTTGTCCAAAATAAGCAATTGGATCAACTTTCCCTACTTTAATACTAGTTACAAGTTGCGCAATTACCGTTGGATCTTTGTAGTAATCCATTCTAAAATATACCAGTTCCCCGCGTTTTAGTGCGGTTGTTCCTGTATTGGATAATTCATTATAGATGATACTTGCATTTGCAGTCTGATCGATGTTGGAACGTGCAATTGCCAATGTATGTTGAACAAAAGCACATCCGGTAGCTGATATCGCTTCTAACACCTCTGTTTCTACAATGCGATCATACGCATAACGAACGTATTTTGCTTGTTGGCCATAGCGTGATTGTATTGTTGCTTTCATCCACAGCAAATCATTCGCAACACTTTCATACGTCGTACCATCGGATTCTTTGATGATCATTTGTAGTTCATGCCCTGCAGCCACAATTTGTTTTATTTGAACATCGTAGCGCGTTAAATCATCTGAACTGACAAAAAAGGTTGCTTTGATGTTAGCTTGTTGCAGCGAAAGTAACACTTGTTGTAACACATCAACTTCTCGAACTCCATAGAAGCTATAGTTTACTGCTTTTTGTGTTGTATAAATCATGGACGACACAGTTGCTAACTTTCCTTGATTCGCAATCCGTAAACGTTGTGCTTCACTAATACTTGGTTGTACTGGTGTACCAGGCAATACAGGTGTCTCTACGTCTGGTACAACGATAACATCTTCTTTTTCTGGTAAGTCTTGCAAGTCTTGATTGCTTACTACACTGGCATCTCGTTCATTGATGGCCATTACAACCCATGTTACGAGTTGTAAGATTCGCTCTTCTTTGGTTAAAGTTTCATCAACACTTGGCGGTTTATCAATCGCTGGGGTATCATCCTCAACATAT
>JBOFMT010000031.1:0-1126 GCA_051658525.1 Erysipelotrichaceae bacterium
TGGTGGTCAAACACGTAATGTAGCTACACCGTTTGCACGTGTGATTGCGGGGCATGGAAATAGTGTAAGAGATACGCATGAAGGTTTCTATAATGGCTGTGTACTCGGTACGTATTTACATGGTCCACTATTACCAAAAAATCCAGAAATAGCAGATTTGGTTATTGCGAAAGGGTTAGCGAAGCGTTATCAAGATGTGGTATTAGCACCGCTTGATGATCAATTAGAACAACAAGCCAAAGCGGTAATGAAAGCCAGAATCTTACAAGAAATGAAATAAAATTGGAACAGGCGCGAGCCTGTTTTTGTTGTTTTATCGTGTATTTTTGATAGAGGTTTTAAAAATTTTTTATAGTTGTTCATCACCTATAGCATTCTTTTGGTCTTTGCTCTATACTGTGTTTGATTTTTCACAAAACAAATATCAAATGGAGGCAATGCAATGGAACAAGAAAAACAGTCGAAAAAGCAAAAAAAAGGAATCCTATTATTTGGTTTCTTATTGCTTGTAGCAATTCTACTAGTGGGTAGTGGAATGATGAAGCAAGGTAATACACAAGCGGATGAGATACAACTACTTGATACTTTGATAACCCATGAAGTACATATGGAATTGTCAACCACACCATCGGATTATCTTGAAGGTGCTGATGATAACAAACCGTTTGCTTTTGATTTTAGTCAGGTAGATGTTAGAACATTAGGAACCTATGATGCTCAACTTACCTATAATGGAGCTAATCATGCGTTTCAGGTTGAAGTAGTCGATACTACAAATCCAATACTTATCCTACAAGTGGAACAACCTTTGGTTGTATCATTGGATACAACACTAGAGGAATTAGTGGAAAAGCTAATCTCAATCGTGGAAGTAAGTGATAATTATGATGAAGGTCTTGTGCTAGATGAAATATCACTCCAACAACTATCCATACCAGAAGAAGCAGGTCAATTTGCATTTGAACTAACGGCAACGGATTCGAGTGGAAATATTGGACGTTGTGAAGTGGTTGTGGAATTCCAACAACAAGAAACTCCCGAAGATGAAACGGTTGAAAAACCAGATTCTGATACAACAAATCAAAATGAAACACCAAAGCCAAGTACGATCAAAGTAACAAGTATT
>JBOFMT010000032.1:0-8875 GCA_051658525.1 Erysipelotrichaceae bacterium
GTAGTTGGCTTTTTGTCTAAGCACGCTTCCAGTGCGCTTAATTTTTCTTGTGCAATCGTTACATAAATATCCTGTGGTTGTTCTTTGTGCATCATTAACGCCCAATAATACCACAATAAGTTTTGGAACTTTTCCCAAGTATCTAGTCGATGTTGAAATTCTGGTGTTAGTTTCTCAAAGTAAGTGGAATAAAAGGCAGTTCTTAATCTTGTATCTGTAATATTGTTCTCAGATAAAAAGGAAATCAAATCAAAGAGAGGATCATTGTCTGCTGCATACTCATAATCAATAAGATACACACGCATACTATCAAACAATAAGTTTCCACTTACTAAGTCATTGTGACAAAGTTGAGGTTGATAGTCTAAAGCTTGTGTCGCTTCAATGATAGCTTGTTCACTTGGATGACGCGCTTCTTCACTTACAAAGCTCGCAAAGTGGAATAGTTTACCAACAGCATCAAAGTCTTTGCCACAAGTATTACGGTCTTGATGCAGTCTGCGTAACAGTTTTGCAACACAGCGTACACGCTCTTCGGTAATAAACTCACCAAACTCTTCTAGATTTTCTTGATAGACACTGATTTTAATACCGGTATCTGCATCAAAGAAACAAGCTTTGATTCCCAAAGCTTGTTCATCCATCCAGTTTTGAACGTGTTGTTCAGTAAAACGATCAATAAAACCTGAGGATACTTCACTTGGAATTCTTACGACATACGTAATACCATTTACTGTAGTTAAATAGTTTTTATTCGTTAATCCTCTTTCAAAAGGAGTTAAGATTACAGGATTTGTTTTAAAATAAGATTGTAAAATTTGTTGTATATTCATATTATCACCTAGGATATCATAGCATATTTGCTTGGAATTTGCTAAAATAGTTTTTGAGGTGAATGCCATGAAAACTTTATTAACAACACTGAATGCCAAGTACATTCATAAAAATTTGGCACTACGCCTAGTTTATGCAGCCAAACCACAAGACTTTACTGCTGCAATCAAAGAATATACCATCAAAGATGATCTAGAAAAGATTGCCAACAACATCCTAAGTCATGATGTTGATGTGGTTTGCTTTTCTGTTTATATTTGGAATATTGAAGAAACAAAAGTTATTATCCAAATGTTGAAAACCAAACAACCTGACCTTCATATTATTTTAGGAGGACCAGAAGTTAGTTTTGCAGCAACTGATTTATTTGCTTATGGTGTAGATGCTATCCTGCAAGGGGAAGCTGAATACGTCATGTGGGATTACCTTGCGCAAGTAGCAAGAGGTATCGCTCCACAAATAGAAGGGGTGTTAACACCAACGTTTACTACCCATCACTATATCAAGGAAAGTGTAGAGCGTATTTGTGCACTCAATCCCTACTTCTTAGACATCGATGCCAATGATATGGATAAACGCTATTTCTATTTTGAAACAAGTCGTGGTTGTCCGTATAACTGTGAGTATTGTTTAAGTTCTACCGATAATCAAGTACGCTTGTTTCCAGAAGACTATGTCTTCTCAATTCTAGAACAAATCAAAGATTCTAAGATCCAACAAGTTAAATTTTTAGACCGTACGTTTAACGTCAGTCCACAACGTGCCTTACGTGTTGCACGCTATATCAATGAACATTGTATTAATCAAGTATTCCAATTTGAAATTGTAGCCGAAACCCTAAGTGAAGAATTATTACACTTCTTTACCCAAGAAGCGGATAAATCACGCTTCCGCTTTGAAATTGGAGTGCAATCCTTTAACCAACAAACCTTACGTAGTGTTGGGCGGATTCAAAACAACGAACGCTTACTAGAAGTGATTCGACTGTTTCAAGCAGCCAAACTTACCATGCATGTAGATTTGATTGCAGGCTTACCTTATGAAGACTATGCAAGTTTTCAAACAAGTTTTGATACTCTATTTGCTTTGCATCCTGAAGAAATTCAGTTGGGTGTCTTAAAACTACTAAAAGGGACGAGCTTACGGATGAAGAGTAGTGTCTATGGGTTTATATATGAACCATTAGCACCGTATACCATTGTAAGTACCAAATGGGTGGATGAGGCTCAACTAGATCTGATTAAGGGTGCTGCAATGGCAGTAGAAAAACTCTACAATAGTGATAAAGCCAAAAACACAATCAAAACAATCCTAAACTTAAACATATATCCAAGTGCCTTTGCACTGTTTGTAGAACTTGGAAAAGCATTAGCGAAGCTACCACATCCTTATCAACTCGTCGATTTGTTTGGCTTGTTTGAAACTGTACTAGCGAGTGAGTCTATAGAAGTACGCCAAGCACTCATTATGATGGATTACTATCGTTTGGTAAAAAACAAACCCAAACGCTATCCTGTGGACTGCTTGAGTCTAGAAGCAAAAAAAGCAGCAAAAGCGAGTTATCGTGAACAGTTTGACTTTTCACTTAATGAAGTAAGTAAAATGTGTTTGGTTGATTTGTATTACCACCAAGGGGTAACTTTACAAATCATCCACTTATCAAGTTTACAACAACCAGCCAAACGTTTTTGGTTGGACCAAGCAAACAATCAATGGAGGGAAATTGAAGAATGAAACAGATCGTATTAGCAACCAACAATGCACATAAAAAAGAAGAGTTCCAACAAATCTTAGGACCTTTGGGTTATGAAGTGAAATCCTTAGCTGATATTGGCTTTACAAAAGATATTGTGGAAGATGGAACTAGTTTTGTAGAAAATGCCATCATTAAAGTAAGAGCGGTAAGTAAAGTATTCAAAGGACTCATCATTAGTGATGATTCAGGTATTTGTATTGCTCACTTAAACGGTGCACCAGGCATTACCTCTGCACGTTATATGGGAGAAGACACAAGCTATAAACTGAAAAATCGTGCCATCGTTCAGTTATTGGAAGATGCAAGTGATCGTAGCGCTTATTATGAATGTGCGATCGCTTTACTTGAGGCTGATGGGGAAGCTATGAGCTTTGTAGGACAAATGCATGGAAGTATTGCTTTAAAACCACAAGGGGAACAAGGTTTTGGATATGATCCTATCTTTGTACCAGAAAACGATACGAGAACCTTAGCACAACTTACAGGTGATGAGAAGAATGCGATTTCTCACCGTGGAAAAGCCATCGAAGCACTTGTTGCTTATTTGGAAGGGTAACGATTTATGAACCATATTGTATTATATCAACCTGAAATCCCTCAAAATACGGGGAACATAATGCGTACGTGTGCAGCTACCAATACCAAGCTGCACCTGATTCGTCCTTTGGGTTTTGAATTAACAGAAAAAAACTTAAAACGTGCTGGTATGGATTATGTTAGCATGTTGCAGTATGAAATCCATGATTCTTGGGAAGCGTTTCTAGCGACAACCCAAGCAGAAAATCTTTTCTTCTTAACGCGTTATGGGAAAAAAGCACCTTCACAGTTTGATTACAAATCATTTACGGGTGACTTATTCTTCGTGTTAGGAAAAGAGAGTACGGGAATCCCCAAAGAAATATTACGTCCACACCTAGAAACATGTATGCGTTTGCCCATGGTCGAGGATGCACGTAGCTTAAACTTAAGCAACTGTGCAGCTATTATTGTCTATGAAGCATTACGTCAACAAGACTATCCAGGTCTTGTTGGACATGAAGTGTTGAAAGGTGAAAACTGGATTGAAATAGATGAATAAAACAACAAAAGGTTGGTTGCTGTTCTATTTGATTGTTATAGGGATGAGTTTGTTTGATCTTAGGTTAATCCTGCAAGGATTACAAGATACAAGCTTACAAGGCTTGTATCAACTCTTACAAAGTTCTAGTATCCAGTTTAGTTTTGTTGGTCGATTCTGCTTGGCAATTTTGCAGCTTCCAACCGCAAATCTTTTGGTTTGGCTAGCGAGTGCGATGCATCCACTGCATTATCTTTTATTGTTGTTTGGGTTCTATTTGTGGTATCAAAGTATCTTAGAAGAAGAAATCCAATTTGCAAAACCTGCAATGTATTGGCTCTTAAGTGAAGTCTTACTTGTTGGTGGTATTGGAATGCTAGTGTATGTTGGAATGCGAAGCAGTGAAATTCAAATCTTATTTCTTTATTTATCGGGTATTGTAATCTTTGGTATTGTGCTCTTTATCGTTTGTTTTGTTTTGGTTATCCAGGCGTTTGCTACGTTGAAAAAAACAAACAAATCGGCTATAATAGGACAATGAGGTGAGATCATGATTCAAAATGTAAGTGATTTTTTAAGCTTCATCGTGTTGTTAGCGATCCCATGCTCATTTGTTGTTGGGATCATCTACAATCGAATGAAAGCCAAAAACAAAGAGATTCAAAAAAGCGAAGAAAAATATTATAGGGAGTGGTAAATTTTGGACAGTTCGCAGATATGGTTTATTGTAGTATTAGTTCTATTGGTGTTGTTATCGGCATCGTTTAGTGCCTCGGAGACGGCTTTTTCAAGTTTGAATCACATTCGGATGAAACAAATGGCGAAAAGTGGCAATCCAAGGGCAAAGTCCGCTTATCAGGTTTCTAAAAACTTTACAGAAACAATCACAACAATCTTAATTGGAAACAACATTGTAAATACGTTTGGTACAGCACTGGCAACGAGTATTTTCTCGGCTATGTATGGTGCTGCGGGCGTTGCAATTGCCACCGTTTTAATGACTGTGCTAATATTGTGCTTTGGAGAAATTATTCCAAAAGTAGTTGCGAAAACAAAAGCGGAAGATGTTGCGTTGTTCTTTGCCAAACCGTTGTACATCTTATCCATTGTATTTAAACCCATTACAACCTTAATTGTAAAAGGGCAAGAAGCCTGGGAAAAGAAATTGGATATTTCTCGTGTAACGGCAACCGAAGATGAGTTGTTGGAGATTCTTTCTACGATTGAACAAGAAGGAGTACTTGAACAAGAAGAGCGCGAAATGATTGAAAGCATCATTGAATTTGATGATAAATCCGTCCGTGAAGTGATGGTCCCCCTCGATAAGGTTGTCTTCTTATATGACAACGCAACGTTCGAGGATGTGAAAGCCTTATTGGAAAAACACAAACTATCAAGAATTCCAGTGATTTCCTCTGAGAATTTAGAAGTTAAGGGGATTTTGCGTGTGCGTGATGTGTTAGACACGCTACTCGCAGGGGAAGCGGTTGAGTTATTACAACTCATGCAAAAACCAGTCTTTGTTTCGCAAAGACGAAAATTACCACAAGTATTGGAAGATATCCAACGTTCTCGTGAGCATATGGCCATCGTTGTCGAAAGTATGAAAAGTACGCGTTGCGTCGGTCTAGTAACACTTGAAGATTTGTTGGAAGAGTTGGTTGGTGAAATCTATGATGAATACGACAACATTCCAAAACATGTAGTAGAAATTGGACATCATACTTTCCATGTGAGTGGAAGTGTTAGTCTCTTTGATTTCTTTGACAACTTTGTGGAAGATCAAGAGGCTCCACTTAGCAAAGCACGCACGATTGCTGCTTGGGTAATGGAACTCAATCAAGGAAAAAAAGTCCGAAAAAACAAAGTGCTTGTGTTTGAAAACTTTACGATTACCGTATTAGAAACCGAACAAGGCATGGCCAAACGCGTAGAAATCGAAATTGGCTCATATATTGAAGAAGTATAAAAGAAGGAGACCTTATGTTTATTAATAAAATTACATCAAACAATGCACCTGCTGCGATTGGACCTTATTCACCAGCAGTAAAATTAGGAGATTTCGTATATCTTTCTGGACAAATCCCTTTGGATCCTAGAACGATGGAAGTAAATGGGGACGATATCGTTACGCAAACCCACCAAGTAATGGCAAACATTGCTGCTTTATTAGAAGAAATGAACTTAGGATACCGTCACATTGTAAAAACAACGGTATTCCTAAGTGATATGAATAACTTTGATGCATTCAATGAAGTATATGGTGCTTACCTTAGCGAACCATATCCAGCACGTAGTGCAATTCAAGTTGCTCGTTTACCAAAAGATGTACTTGTAGAAGTAGAATGTATGGTAATTGATACATTAGCTTATGAACAACAAATGATGGCCCAACAACAAGGTGGCTGTGGCGGAGGCTGCGGTGGCGGTTGTGGTGATGACAGCTCTGGTGGTTGTGATGACTGTGGTTGTGGAGGATGCGAATAGCATCCTTCTTTTTTTTTATCTTAAAGTGCCGTGATATTTTCTCGTAATTAATTCTAAACATCATTTGATTTGAGGTATACTTCGTAAATAAGATGGAAGTGAAAATCATTTGTATGATATAGATGTGTAATAGATTGATAGGGTTACGTTATTTTGTCCGCAATTTTAAACACTTATATATGTCAAATATGTGTCTTTGATTTATATATAAAAGTTTGCGCAAATATTTTATTGTATTATAACGTGTTTTGCGTTTTAAATATATCTATTTACTTGCAAATCCTTGTAAAAAATGTATAATTTATTATATAAAAACGTTTTTCACGTTGTAAGGAGTGTTTTTAATGAAGATTTTAAAAATAAGAGTTAAAGGCTTAAAGCTTTTTCAAGATGAACTGGAGATTGATTTTTTAGCGCAGCAGAGAGTTAGAAATGAAAATAACGATAGTCTATACAAAATATCGCCCCAGATTTATCAAAACAATGTCCTAGCGTTCATGGGGAGAAATGCATCAGGTAAAACGACGACACTTAAGGTTATTTCTTTTGTAATACAAATGTTAAATAATGAACCTATAAATAAGATAAAAGTTAACGAAGTCCTTAGTGGTATAGCCGGAGATGATGTGGTAACGATTGAAACATACTTTTCAGTAGAATCAAGAATTATATATAAGTTGTGTACAACTATTATGAAAGATGAACGAAATAATGATAATGAATATGTTATTGCTAATGAAAAAATTTGGGAAAAAGATATTAAAAAGATTAAAACAAAGAAAAGTATTTTTGATTTTAGTGATATTGATTTTTTGCAAAGCAGATCAGGTGATGAACTTTATCTGCCTGAAGATATCAGCATAGTTATAGCTTTAAATAAAAAGAATAACTCGAAGATTGATTATAAGGATTTGATTAAATGGACTAACATGAACCTTATTCGAGTATTAGGAGATTTTCCTCAAGAACTTATCTCGTTTTTGGATCCAAGTATTGAATATTTAACTACTGTGTTTAATGTGAAAGATGAAAAGGATCAAAAAGAAATTGAAATACGAATTAAGTTTTACGGAAAAGATGAAATCATATTGTTTAATCCATTAGCATTAGAGAAGTATTTATCATCTGGAACAATTAAAGGTGTAAACGTTTTTATTAATGCTATATCTGTTTTGGGGAATGGTGGATATTTGATATTAGATGAATTGGAAAATCATTTTAATAAGGAAATTGCCGCAACCTTAATTCGATTCTTTATGAATTATAATGTTAATTCTAAGGGGGCGTGTATAATTTTTTCAACACATTACTCAGAACTGTTGGATGAGTTCGAACGTAATGATAATATTTTTGTTGTTAAAAACGATTCTGGAATTATTGTTGAGAACTTATCTAAATTGTTGTCACGAAATGATATTAAAAAAAGTGAGATATTCCAAAGTGGTTATATTGAAGGGACAGCGCCTACTTATGAAGGCTATATCAATCTAAAGAGAGCGATAATCTCAGAAATTAAAGATGAGGTCTAAATGTGGATCTAGAGGGATATATTGCATGCATTTGCGAAGGGTCAGCTGAGCAAGTTGTCATAGAAATACTTTTGGAAAGTGATAAATTGATTTTCGATAATAATAAGTTGTTGGATGGAGAGGTTATTCGAGTCAGGAGTGCGGCTAGTTTCGAGCAAAAATATTTAGGTAAAGATTTTAAGGAAAAAATTACAATTTTGAGAATATTGGATTCGAGAAAGGAAAACTTCAAGTTAGGTAGGGCTTATATTTCGAAAATTAAGGTCATTAATGTTATCACTGCGCCAGAGATTGAAGTTCTGGTGATAATAAATGAAGGGAAATACCAAGATTATAAAAGTTCAAAACAAAAGCCTAGTGAATATTGTAAAAGGGAATTAGGGTTAAAAGATATAAAAAGTGCTCAAGGCGTAAAAAAATATTTTTCAAATCCCGATGTTTTGGTTGATTGCATAAAGAAGTACAAGCAACAAGCTCGTTTAGTTAAAGGTGAAATTACGCTTTTTGATTTATTGAAATAATGGTGTATTGCGCTAAGGGGTAGTCGTCTATTGTTTTTTTCCTCATGTGTGTGGTAGGTATAATAAATCTATCTTTATATAAATCATAAATAATTACGAGAGAGTAGGGTTTTGGTGAGTGGGGGAGAAATTCCTCGTGCCGAATTCTACTCTTTATATTTCCTGATGCGACTATATACTCTTCTTTTCTAATATTTTTATAAATATTCAAGTGAAGAATTCTATATGATTATTAACTTGTGTTTCACGCAATTCAGTTTTTCCTAAGAAACACCGCAAGAGATTATACAGGAGCATATTTGCAGGATTAAGTTCCTGGGATGTGTTTGCAGAGGTAAATGCAGGTATGAATAAGAAGAGACCGGAATTTACTTTTTCAATTAACCCGTAAAAACGAAAAACGTAAAAAAATAAAATAATGTTTGACAAGGTATGAGAATCAGTGATATCATAGGTAAGCACCAATCAGGTGCAAGTTGTTCTTTGAAAACTAAATAGGAAACATCAATTCAGTAATGAATTGAAACTTTCGAATTATAAACTTACTCGCGAAATAATCGCGAAACAAAACATAAATGAGCAAGTCAAATGGAGAGTTTGATCCTGGCTCAGGATGAACGCTGGCGGCATGCCTAATACATGCAAGTCGAACGAAGTGAAGGTAGCTTGCTACTCGATCTTAGTGGCGAAC
>JBOFMT010000033.1:0-4127 GCA_051658525.1 Erysipelotrichaceae bacterium
AACATACTTGACAGTAGGTTTCCTTCACTCTCTTTGATTTCAATGCCTACACCACTTCCCAGTGTTGTTGATTCTAGGGTAAATTTATCATCCAGTGTGGAATAACTTAACTTTACACCAGCATCTGAATTATTGATGGTACGCATAATATCATTGAGTGATTGGCTGCTAGAAAAAGAAAACTCGGTACCATTAATGGAAAAGGCAAAACGATCTCCAGCAAGCGGCGTATCAAAGTTTAGATTTTTAATTGACGTAGATAAAGAAATCTTATTCGATTTTTCACTTGAGAATCCAATGGTTTGCAAACCTTCGGCATTTCCACCAATCGTAACATGGCGATTGCCAGCAACACTTACACTGCCATCACTTGCGATACTAAGTGCACTACCAAATGACTTTTGTAGATCCGTATTGAGGTTTGCTCTGATTTCTTCCGCATTATTTCCACTTAGGGTAAAGCTCTTTTTCACTCCATCAACCGTGAAATCCAAACTTGCCCCATCTTGTAATTTACTTGCATCAATTTCCAGTTTTAAGTCTCCACTTGCAGTCCCATTACTTACAACTTTACTTCCACTAGCCAACTGTTTGATTTCATTGATCTTTAGCTGGGTCGCTGTTCCACTTGCAGTAACCTTAATTGCATTGGATGTGAAGTTAACTGTTTTTGATTGAAATAAACTGGAACTTGATAGATTTGATTTGGGATTTAAGACATCCAAAAAACTTTTTTGTAGATTATGAAATTGTGTAATCACACTACGGTAAATATCTTGTTTCCAAAGGGTTTGTTGTTTCAGTCCGTTTTGCTTATCGATTTTTGCTTGGGTTCCACTCAACATTGATTCAATGATACTTTCCGTATCCATACCTGTTGCAAGTCCCAACATTCCATTCGAACCATAACTGCGCGAACTATTATTGATACTAACCATCTTGTTTTCCTCCTTATGCTTTTTTTGAACTACGACTCAATGCTGAGCCTTGTATATCCGACACACCAGTTTTCAAGTATTGCTGGATCACCGGTATATTTTGTTGTGCTTTGATTTGCGTTTTGATTTCTGATTGCGCGAGTATTGCTCGCGTGTGTAGCTGAGAAAGCTGTTGTTGTAAACGATAGAGGATACCTAAGTTTTGTTGTGCTTGGTCAAATACAGGATGCCACATCACTGCATAATCATCCCGGTTTTTTTCATTCTTACAAACACTTTGCATCACTTCTAAATACCCCATCGCTTCTGCAATATCATTTATCTTTGCTTGTAACGCATCGATGTCTTGCATCGACGCTTCCTGAGTTTCTAGCATAACATCCAAATCCAGTACATCCTGTTGTTCCATCTCGATAGAACCTTGTTCCATTTGTTGTAAGATATTAAATTTTTCCTTTTGCAGTTCAACAATCGCATCAATCATCTTGTTTTCCATTCCATCCAGCTAAAAAATAGGATTTCAAATCTGCTTGTTCAAGCTGTGGAAGCGCCGCTTGATTGAAGACAATCGTTTCATCCACTAATTCTTTTCGTAGGATTTTTACTTCTTTAGGAGCCTTGATGGCAAGCTTTACATGATCCCGATTGATTTCTTGTACAGTGACCTCTATTGTTTCATCAATTAATATCGCTTGCTTCAACTTTCTTGATAAGACTAACATGAGGCAAACATCCTTTGCTTGAAGTCATAGTCTTGTTCAACGATAACTTGCATCGCTTGATTGTTGCTTGGGTTGACGACAATTGGACTCTTTAAATTCATCGTAGACTGTTGGAAGGTAGTTCCCATGACTACAATATTTAAGATATCAACATCCTCTAACTTTGTTGCTTGCACTTGTTGAAGCTGTGGTAGACTCAGTTCAATCGTATAGTCTGGGATAAAGGCTTGCGCATTCCCCAATAAAAAACATACCTCAGAATGTTCGATACTTTGTAGCCAAACCAAATCACTCCCTAAGTCGATATCGCTTAAGATGGTGAATGTATGGCAATGTTCAAAGCCATAGATTGGCTTTACAAAGGTTAAAATGGTTGATTCTTGGATTTCTACCAGACCAAAGTACTTTGTTTGTATGTTCATGCTTATTCTCCTTCATAGTTGGGATCACTGCTTGCCGGTACATAAATAGGATCTCCAATGTATTCAATGGCTACATCGGGATAGGTATCAATGATAAATTGTAAACTTCCCGGTTGAAATTGCATTTGCGCTTTGAGT
The DNA here is from genome assembly GCA_051658525.1 of Erysipelotrichaceae bacterium. Taxonomy (GTDB): domain Bacteria; phylum Bacillota_I; class Bacilli_A; order Erysipelotrichales; family Erysipelotrichaceae; genus JBOFMT01. The sequence goes on from JBOFMT010000033.1 coordinate 2,221, forward strand.
TGTGAGAAGTCAAAATCAATTTTTAACGGTTGAAATTCCAACTGTAAACTATCCGGTTCTACTTTTGCTTGATTGCTGTTACTCATATAAACTACATGGTTTAATACTTCACTATTCAATCGTTGTAGCACGACATCGTGAACACTCTGCATCCCTTCTTGCAAGCTTTTCGCTTGCAGTTGAAAGCTAGCGGTATCCTGTGTTTTATTCGGTTGCAGTTGTTGTGTTTTCATCGGTGTGGTGTTTTGTTGCACACGCAAGGTATCAATGCGTTGGGTTTTGACTTGTTTGGTCTGTGCGCTTGGTTTCGCTTTGGCTACTTGTTTCTGCTCTACATACTTACCACGTTCGACTTCAACACGTACCTTGATGGGTGTGGTTGTAATTTTCAATAGTTGTTGCATTGCTTCTCCTTTCTCAAAATCAATCAGATTAACGCATGAAATCAAAGATGGAGCTAGGTAAAATTTGACTTCCTAATTGCAAACTAATTTGCCATGTCATTTCATACGATTTGTTGTAGATGATTTCGCTTTCGATATCAACAGCTTCTAAATTATTCATTTGTTCCGTTAAGGAGATATTTTCCATTTCCAAACGGTTTTTCGTATCAGCAACGTATTTGGTTCTCGTCCCAATATCGGTTGCTTGTACCAATAAATCGACTTTCGCATCATCAACGAGTTCGCCATAGCGTCCCATATTCGATGTATCATCATTATTTAAGTCAGTAATCACATTATTTAAGAGTGAGATGATATTTTTTGGCATTCCATCTTCCGTTGTTCCATAACCTAGAACACTACCCGCTGCTGTGGTAAGTTGTGCTGCACTGGTACGGTCGACACTACCACCATTTACTTCAAGTCCTACTCCGATATCGACAAATACTTGTCCACCCAATAGTTTTTGAATATCCTCTGGATTTTCAATTGCATCCACATCTTGCCCATTGATATACACTTTGCCATCAATGATTTCTAATGGTTTTTTATTATCTGAACCCGAGAATGTATATTTATCCGTGGATTTGGTATTGATGATTTGCACAATTCCATCTCTTAGATTTTCTAGTTCTCGTGCAATGATCTTGCGATCTTCAGCCGAGTTGGTATCATTACTCGCTTTGATCATCAACTCCTTTACATTGGTTAGGATATCATTGATTTGCATTACACCAGATTCTTGTGCCGATAATTCTACATCTAAGTTATCTAGATTCCCAATATATTGTTCATTGCGATTTAATTTATCTCGAACACGCAAGGCACGCGCCGCATCGGTTACATTTTCACTCACGCGTGAAAAGCGTCTTCCTGTGGTTAAACGATCATTGGACTTGGATAAATTCCCCAAATTCCGGTTGATTCCATTCATATAATTACGTTGTAAACTACGTTGTGTTACTCTCATATCAATCTCCCTATCGTCCGACCAATCCGGTTTTGTTGATGAGGACATCCAATGCTTCATCAAAGGTTGTCATCAATCGAGATGTCGCTTTATATGCTTTATCAAATACCATTAGATTTGCACCCTCTTCATCCAACGATACCGCTGAAATCGCATCTCGTTTGTTTTCCAAATCTGTGATAATCGCATAACTTGCATCAAAACGTCCACTCACATAACTCTTATCTTGTCCTAGTGTTGTTACATAACTATCGATGAAGTCAGCAAAGCTTCCTTCAAATCCTGGGATATTTCCTTTACCCTCTAATTTACTGATCAAGTCTAAAATATGAGTATTATCTAAACTTCCTGCATTATCCAAGTCTTTTAAGATAAAGCTAGGATCATCCAACCATTCACTACTTACCGTAATGTTACTTGCATCAATCGTTAAATCTCCAGAAATAATTTGCTTATAGCCTGTTGAGTTACCATCTGCATCTTTGGTTGGGAAT
>JBOFMT010000034.1:0-1120 GCA_051658525.1 Erysipelotrichaceae bacterium
TCATCCAAATCAATTTGCAGACGCTCCTGCTCTTGCATCCCCAAGATACTTGTCCGTAACCCCTGATCAAAGTTAGCAAATAAGAGTTCATCGCTATTTATTTGATCCGTTGTAATATGCAAACTAGCAAAATATCCTACTAAAAATCGATCAAGTTCAGGTTTCATAACATACTCTCTTTCTAAGTTAATAATGGCATAATATTTGTTTAGATTCAATATCAACCAAAAATTATGTAAAAATATATCAATTTCAGCCCTTTACACACCGTTTTGTAACCGGTATCATAAAGACATAACAAAAGGAGAATGATGATGAGAACAATCATACAACTAAATCAAAACTGGCAATTTACAAAAGAACAAACCGTATTACCTTCTACATACCCTACCACGTGGCAAACGGTTGATTTACCACATACTTGGAATGCAAACGATGGACAAGACGGTAATGGAAGTTATTATCGCGGTACTTGTTGGTATGCCAAAAGCTTTCCAACACCTATCACACGCGCATCACAACGTGTTTATATCGAAGTCTTAGCCGCTTCACAATCAGGACGCGTATTTGTTAACGGAAAGGAAGTCGCTTACCACGAAGGTGGTTATTCCCGCTTCCGCGCAGATATTAGTGAACATCTAGTAGATGATATGGAAAACCTAATCGCAATTGAAGTAGATAATTCACCTAGCGATGTCATTTATCCTCAAATGGCAGACTTCACCTTCTACGGTGGTTTATATCGCGGCGTTAATCTAATCGTTGTTGATGAGGTCCACTTCTCACTAGACCATTATGGAGCACCTGGTATTATGGCGACACCTCGGATCAAAGAGGGGGGAGCTGAGATTGAACTTGTTACTTGGATTGAAGATGCTAACGAGGACTATACCGTACGTTATGTTATTCGTGATCAAGAAGGAACCATCGTTTCGGAAACTTGGCGCCCAGCTACGCAACCAAGTGTTGTCGAATGGTTGGATTCACCACATTTATGGCAAGGGGTTGAAGATCCGTATCTCTATACGATTACGGCAACGCTTGTTCGTAGAAACCAAACCATTGACGAAATCACAACAAAGGTTGGGATTCGTGAGTTTTATGTAGATGCAAACAAGGG
>JBOFMT010000035.1:0-2815 GCA_051658525.1 Erysipelotrichaceae bacterium
TTACCAATACACCTACTTGTACCTATCAAGTAGTGCCATGATTTCATCCATTGCTTGGATTAAATTGTAGAAGCGAGTAGCTGTTGCACTTCCTGCTTTCGCATTGTTTAAACCCGTACTACTTTTTGAACGAATGGAAGTGATTTGTTTGATTGCTAGATTAAATTCTTCTTGTGTAAATACCGATGTTGATTCATCTTGTAGTTTCAGTACGAAATGTAAGGATTTCAAACGATTGGTTGTGAGTGAGTGCGATGATGTTCCTGGTTTCAGTTTAACTAACATGCCCTCACAACTCTCTATGGTTTTATTGATCAAGGTTATCGTTGTTGGACTAAGTGACATAGTGTTCTCTCATTTTATTTTTTCTAATTTTCATATTCAATATTTTTAGCTACTTTATATTTATGCCTAAGATCCTTCATTCTCCAATCATCATAAGCAATAATACCTTCATTTTGTAATCGTCCAAGTACAATCCCAGGATCTCTGCCAATTTGCTTAGCGAATAGTTTTATATCAGTTAATTCAAAACTATTTCGTTCAACAAACTCTTGATAGCGATCAAGAGGAATCAAAATATTTTTAGCAAAATCATTGGCCATTTGCTCTTTTAACCCTGTTTCTTTTTCAAACGAAATCCCAAAATCTCCATTATTTATGTGCCCAATTTCATGAAATAGCGTAAACCAAAATGTATCGGCATTCAATCTACGGTCGTTTACCATGAGTAAAATTGATTTGCCAACCTTTTTGATTGCTCCATTTGTTTTGGAACCTCCAATATTTGGTAATACAATAAATACAACCCCAGCATCATAAAATGCCTTTTTTGCCAAAGAATAAAAATTTTCATGGTCACTTGTTAAACCGATTACATATTCGATTGCTGATTCAAACTTTTTCTTATTAAATTTTGGAGAATTTTGTTTTAGTGTTTCATTTATTGCAATTTGAACCATTATATTTGCTTTTATTGTACTACTTTCAGAGATTATGTCAGATGTACTTCTAAAACTAACTGTCATGTCTTTGTTTAAAAATACAGTAAGAGTTGAAACATTAAGAAATTCACGAACACATTTAATTTGTTCATCAATTTTTCTTGGAAGATTTGGTAATCCAAAGTTTTCACGGAAATACTTATAATCAATATTCTGAAACACTATTCGTTCTTCTTCTAATTCTTTTTCAGAATTAAATTCTGCAATAAGTATATCGTATGCATTTTGTAAATTCAACCAATATCCAATACTCGTATTAAGCATTCTGGAAAGTTTCATTGCAATATCATTTGAAAGACTTTGTTGGCCTCTAATTAATAAACTTAAATTTTTCGGTGTAGTATCCAAACGTTTGGCAAAATCTTCTTGTGTAAGCCCACTTTCATCAATATATTCTTTAATATAATATCCAGGATGAAACGCAATTTTTTCCTTAAATTCTATATAGTTAGTCATAATGATTACTTACCTCCATAATTTCAATAATCTTTACTTTACTTGCAATTTGGTCAATATTACATGGATTATATACATTTTCCTGATCATCTAGTGGTTGCAGTATTATTCGCCAACTATCTTTTCTACTCTTAACATCTATAGAAAAGTAACCTTCCAAATCTCTTCCTTGCTTGTGTTTTAATTTATGGAAATGAAAAGTAGGTTGAACGATAATATCTTTTATACATTCTGCATTCTCTAACGCATTAATGCGGGCTAATAGGCTAATAACGAGGATATTATTTCCTCCAAATAATTTTTTCGCCTTCGGTTTCAACGTACATTGTTCTTCTATTTTTTTAGAATTATATATTATTTTCAACTCTAACTCCCCTTTTACCAAATTACCCATTAGGTAATTTCATGATAACAAATATTTTTGTTTTTGTCAATTATCCCTTATTAATTATTGATATAATACATGAATCTTTTCTGCATTCTTTCGTTTTATGCAAAAAGCACATATCTTTCGATATGCGCTCAATATTATTAATCGTTTAAATCTTCTCCATTGGTAGCAATTACTTTTTTATACCAATAGAATGAATCTTTTTTACTTCTAGAGAAATCACCTGTTCCATCATCAAAACGGTGAACAAAGATAAATCCATAACGTTTTGCCATTTCACCTGTGGAAGCACTGACAAGGTCAATACACCCCCATGGAGTATACGCAATAAGATCAACACCATCCGCAACTGCTTCTTTCATCGCTGTAATATGTTGACGTAAATAATCAATACGGTAGCTATCGTGTACACTTCCATCTGCTTCCACATTGTCATAAGCACCCAATCCGTTTTCCACTACCATTATAGGAATCTGATAGCGATCATAGATTTCATTTAAAGAATAACGTAGTCCTACAGGATCAATTTGCCAACCCCAAGCACTTGCTTCTAGGTGAGGATTGTTAACCCCACCAATAAAGTTACCATGTGCTTTTAGATAATCTTTATCCGTAGTCGTACACGAAGACGCATAGTAAGAGAACGTATAGAAATCAACACATCCAGCTGCTAATATTTCTTTATCTCCTGCTTGCCATTCTACCTTTATTCCCTCTTCTTTGAAATAGCGTTCCATAAAATTAGGATAAGCTCCACGTACTTGAACATCACTACAGAAATAGTTCATAACTTGAGAGTTCTTCTGATTTTCTCTTACATCTTCAGGTTTACAAGTCAAAGGATACATACATGAGTAAATACACATACATCCTACTTTGTATGCTTCATCTATTTCATGTGCTAAGCTAACTGCTTTTGCACTCGCTAAAAATTGATGATGTAACGCTTGAAAACGTAATTGAG
>JBOFMT010000036.1:0-42800 GCA_051658525.1 Erysipelotrichaceae bacterium
GATTAAAAGTCAGATGCTCTACCAACTGAGCTAACGGGTCATCAAATAAATGGCTGGGCTATCTGGATTCGAACCAGAGAAATGCCAGAGTCAAAGTCTGGTGCCTTACCGCTTGGCTATAGCCCAATATTTGATGAAACAATTTAATTTAAAATGGTGGGAGGGGACGGATTCGAACCGCCGAACCGTAAGGAACTGAGTTACAGTCAGTCGCGTTTAGCCTCTTCGCTACCCGCCCACAAATTTTAATGGTGCCGGCTAAAGGACTTGAACCCTCAACCTACTGATTACAAGTCAGTTGCTCTACCAATTGAGCTAAGCCGGCGTATAAATGGTGGGGGTTAACGGGCTCGAACCGCTGACCCTCTGCTTGTAAGGCAGATGCTCTCCCAACTGAGCTAAACCCCCGTGGACATCCTCGATTAAACTGTTTTAACCTTGGTGCCAATATATAATACCATTCTGACAAAAAAGTGTCAATCATTTCTTTGCATTTTTTTATTTTTTTTTGCTATTGGATTATGGGACAAAAAACAGCCTATTTTTTCTCGATGTTCGTTATCCTACCCATACCCGTTTCTAAGCCATGTTGTAAACATGATTCAAAGATTTCATCACATCGTATTGAGTCTAAATGTTCGACAATTTCAATCGCAGGATTATGATCTTGTAGTTGTGTCATCCCACGATATGCACCATCGATAACAACTTCAACTCCACAAACAACGACCTGCTTACATACACTACTTGAAAGTGCGTAAAGTACAACAAGTAAATCATGCATTACCCCACCAGCTAAATGATCTTCTAGTTGGTATTGTAAGATATAGTCTTGCGCAATAGCTTCTAAAAAGCCTCCTAGTGCACCAAAACGTTTGGTATAATACGCTAATTTTTGGTGAGTCGTCAAAACCAAATGGGTTGCATGTAAGCCAATCATCGTAATATTCGTCATTTGTGCGATGGTTGTAAGCACTTGGTTGGCTGCGAGTGCATCAAACCAATAGTTAAACTCCGCATGCGGTGTCACATTTCCACGCGTCATGCTTCCTCCCATCGTATAGATGTGTTTGATTCGCGCACCAAAATTAGAATCGTGTGCCTGCGCTTGTGCAATATTCGTCAGTGGTCCTAGGGCAATCACTTCAACCTCATTGGGATACTTGTTCGTGATGCGTGTATAAAAATCTACAGCCGATTCCTGTGCAAGGTGAACCGGGTCAACATCCAAGCAAACACCACCAATACCACGACTTCCATGGTACGCACTCGCATCACAATCCATACCTTCTGGATGTTCTTGCAAGCTCTTGTTAGCTCCTACATAGACATTACAATCCAACCCTAGCATTGTTACTAATCCCAATGCATTATCGCGAACACTAGTAAGCTCTTTATTACCAGCAACCACACAAATACCTAGAATATCAAAAGCACCACTTGCAGCTGCCGCTACAATGCCAAATGCATCATCCACACCAGGATCACAATCAATGATTAGTTTTCGTTTCATCTTCTACTTCCTCTCGATAAGGTAATGCTGTTTGCGCACCAAGTTTGGTAATTGCACAGGCAGCAACGTTCATCCCAAAGCGCAAACTGTGAACAACATCCCATCCTTGCACAATTCCATAGGCAAAACCACCATGCAGCGCATCTCCAGCACCCGTTGTATCTACAACATGTGTTGGCACTGCTAGTAAGTGTTGCAAACGATGTTGCGAAAAGACATAAGCGCCATCACTTCCGGCACTTACAATCAATTTTTCAGGATAGTTTGCTAAGACACATTCCATACTTTCGCTAAACAAGCTAGCAACTTCATGTCGATTGGGTATCAAGTAGCTGATATCAGCTAGTAAGCCTTCTGGTAAGCTTTGCGCTGGGGCTGGATTTAATAAGACAGGGATTCCTGCTGCTTTCGCAAATCTTGCTACTGCACACACGGTATCCATCGGGATTTCTAATTGCATAACTATCAAATCCGCCTGCAACAACACTTCGTGATGGGCTTCAATATAGGAACAATCAACATGCGCATTTGCACCTGGTACGACGACAATGGCATTATCATGATCGGCCACGGTGATGTTAGCAATCCCACTATGCGCATCACAACGCTTGATATATGTTGTATCTACTCTATTCGTTCGAAAATTTTCAAGTAATAATTCCCCATATGTATCTTGACCAACAGCACCCAACATCGTTACCTTTGCCCCAAGTCGTGCAGCAGCAATGGCTTGATTGGCACCTTTTCCACCAAATTGTGTGGAAAACGCTTGTCCCGTTAAAGTTTCTCCAAGTTTAGGGTAGGAAGACACTTCACAAATCAAATCCATATTGATACTGCCAACCACTACGATGTGATTCATTTAAAACACTCCTGAACTTGGCGTAAGCACACCGCATCCAAACAACGTTTTCTTTGATCGGCATAACTAGCAAAACTTACTGTAGCAAGATAGGGCAGAGCGATGGTTTTACTGAAGCTTCCATGCACTTCACGAATCTTTGTCGCTTGTTTTAATGTTTGCACATTGGCAGGAGTCACTCCACAACCAGCTAAAATCGTCATCGTTGGTGCAGCAATTGCAACCGCTTGTTTTAAGTTTGATGTACCAGCAGCTACATCACTTGCTCCACCACTCGTTAATACTCTAGTAATACCCATATTTTTTAAGCATTGGATCGTTTCTAAATAAGGAATACACTGATCCACCGCACGGTGAATAACCAATGTTTTATCAAAGAGCGCACACAAACTTTGCATACGACGCAGGTGTTCCCAATTCATTTGTTGGCTAGTCGTAATCGAACCAAATGCGATGCCATCTGCACCTTGCTCCAACAAACTTCTCGCATCTTCTAACATGATATCCATTTCATCTTCGCTAAAATAAAAGTCATCCCCACGAAGTCGTACCATCGCAATGACTTCAAGACCCAATGCTTTTACTTTTTTACACAAGGAAACACTGGGTGTTAATCCACCCAGTGCCAATGCTGCATTTAATTCTACCCGTTCTACACCATTTGCTTTCGCAACTAGTGCATCCTCATAGGTTTCGATACAAACTTCTACCATTAGCGCTGTACCATATCCTTTCCTTTGATTCCAGGCGATGTCATCGCATCTACGTTTAAAATTACCTTTAATTGCTCTTCTGTTAATACATTAGCTTCTTGAATCACTTCACGAATATTACGGTTTTCATTCAATGCCTTTTTTGCTAGCTTGCTTGCTTGTTCATAGCCAACATGCGGAGCAATCGCCGTTACGATACCAACAGAATTTTCAACCCAAAACATACAGTTTTCCACATTTGCTTCCAAATCGCGAATGGCATTGCTCCTTAAGGTTGCACAACCATTTTTTAAGATAACCAAACTTTGAAATAAATTATAGAACATTACCGGTTCAAATACATTGAGCTCAAGTTGGCCCGCCTCTGCAGCTTTGGTAATCGTTAAATCGTTACCAAATACTTGAAAGCAGATTTGATTCACTACTTCTACAATGACCGGATTTACTTTTCCAGGCATAATTGAAGAACCTGGCTGGCGCGATGGTAAGGTAATTTCCGCAAACCCTGTTTTCGGTCCTGAAGCCATCAAACGCAAGTCATTACACATCTTTGAAAGGTTAACCGCAAGTGTTTTTAATGCTGCACTTGACCAAACAACGGTATCTAAATTTCGTGTACCATCAATGAGGTTGGTTGCATTACATAAGCGTTGATCCGTAATTTTATTTAAGGTTGGAACGATGTTTTGAATATACGTTTCATCGGTATTCAAACCAGTCCCAACAGCAGTAGCCCCCATATTTACGATGCGTAAGCCATCAAAGGCTTGATCTAATCGTCTAATATCACGCTTTAAACTCGTTGAAAAAGCCGCAAACTCTTGTCCTAGTTTGATTGGTACCGCATCTTGCAAATGGGTTCTTCCCATTTTTAAAATACCATCAAACTGCAAGGCCTTAGAGTCAAGCTCACTACACAACAGTTTTAATTCATGCACAAGTTCATCGTGTAAAATCAAACCTGCTAGTTTATTGGCTGTAGGAAAGACATCGTTGGTAGATTGTCCAAAATTAATATGATCATTGGGATGAATATAACGATAGTCCCCCAACTCTTTTCCCGCTAATTGCAAAGCGCGATTGGCAATTACCTCATTGGCATTCATATTCAATGAAGTTCCTGCTCCCCCTTGGATTACATCGGTTACAAAATAGTCATTTAAGTCACCTTTAATGACATCATTACACGCTTTATCAATAAAATTAAAGCGTTCTTGATCCAAATACCCACATTCATAGTTTACAATCGCACACGCTTTTTTCACAATTCCCAAAGAGCGAATCAAATATGGATTCACCTTAAGCCCTGTGATTTTAAAATTATCCAAAGCTCGCTGTGTTTGGGCACCATATAACATGTCCTTTTCTATGTAAACTTCACCTAGTGCATCCGTTTCTACCCGATATTCTTTCATCTTTTTACCCCTTTGCTTTTTCTACTTTTACCTGTTTTCCTTTGATGGTTTTCTTTTGTAATGCAGTTAATACTACATCTCCCTTTTGATTCAATACGTCAACATAACTTGTCGTATCCTTGATATTAATACGTCCAATATCTTCAAAAGCCACTCCTTCAATTTCAAGTATAGCTCCCAATAAGTCTTTGGCACGCATTTTTTTGTTTTTCCCTGCACCAAAATATAAGGTACAAACTTCTGCTTTTTGGAAATCTTTCTTTTTGTTTTCTACTTTTTTTGAATGCATTAAGTGCTCTAAATTAATTTCATTTTCCATCAAATGTTTGATTTCATAGGCTTGGACATGAAGATATGGATAGTCTACTTCTAATTGATCCAAACGTTCCAATTCCCCGCGTTCAATTAAACTAATCGCTGTTCCACTTTGATTCATACGTCCACTTCTCCCACTACGGTGGATATAGCTTTCTGAATGCAATGGGAAGTCATAATGGACAACCAATGATACTTTTTCCACATCAATTCCCCTTGCAGCAACATCGGTTGCTACCAGCACACGATAGGTTCCATTACGGAATCCTTCTAAGTATTTCGTACGTTCCTTTTGTAACAATCCTCCATGAATTCTCGCAACACTGACGTGTTGGTCTAGTAACGCTTCATACACGTCTTCTACTACTTCTTGCATATTCGCAAAGACAATCGCACTTTCAATGTATTCTTCACTTAACAAGGCTTCCAGTGCCATCACTTTATTCTTTTTAGTCACCGTATAGTAACCATGGTTGATATTTGCACCTGGTTGACTTTCGTCTTCAATTACAATTTCCTTCGCATCGTTTAAATACGTATGAGCTAATTCAACAATACGCTCTGGCATTGTCGCGGAAAAGAGTGCAGTAACACGCTCTTTCGGTAAATAGCTCATAATTTCTTCTACTTGATCAATAAAGCCCATTTTCAACATTTCATCCGCTTCATCCAGTACGAAGTATTTAACTTCTGATAAATCCAGGGTTCCACGTTCCAAGTGATCAATTACACGTCCTGGTGTTCCAACAACCAAATGTGTTTTTTGCTTCAACTCTTTGATTTGATTGGAAATTGGAGAGCGCCCAAATAGCGCAATCGTGTGCAAACGCTTGTAAAGACCAATATTGAAACATTCATCTTTTACCTGCATCGCAAGCTCACGTGTTGGTGTTAAGATAAGTGCTTGCGGTTTATTGGCTTCCCATGATGTACGAGCAATCAGTGGAATCGCAAAACTCGCCGTTTTTCCACTACCGGTTTTGGATTGTACCAAAACATCGTTGCCATCAAGTACATCATCGATAACGCCACGTTGGACGTCTGTCGGTGCATCGTACCCCATTTTATCTAGAGCCTTTAATATCTCAGGTTCAATATCGTAATGATTAAATTTTTTCATGTGTAATCTCTTTCTGTTATTCCTAACGTTGGTATAATACGCACCCCTATTATACCAAAGATTTGTCCATCTACACGTTTAATGTACAAAAGCCGACATTTCTCACGAAATCATAAAAAAACGAGCTACCCGAAGGTAGCGCGTTTTGATAATTTATTAGTCCATCCAGGTAGCATCGCTTGGATTGCTTTGGAATTTCATGATTTTTGCCATATCTGCTGTTTCGATATAAGACAATTGTTCTGCTGTTTCTACCAAGGCTTTGAAGTTTGAAAGACTTGTGTTTTTGACACCAGCATCCGCTAAGCGTGTTTTCCCTTTTTCAAGATCGTAAGTAAAGATACTAGCAATTCCCAATACTTCAGCACCTGCTTCTTTTAATACATCTACTACGGTTAATACGCTTCCTGCTGTCGAAATTAAATCTTCCACAACAACAACTTTTTGACCTGGTAACAAGCGACCTTCGATTTGGTTGCTACGTCCATGATCTTTTGCACTTCCACGCACATACCCCATTGGTAATTTCATGATATCTGCCGTAATGGCTGCATGCGCAATGCCCGCTGTTGAAGTTCCCATAATTACTTCTACTTCTGGATATTCACGTGCAATCATTTCAGCCATAGCTGACTCAACAATCGTACGTGCTTCATGATTGGAAAGAATCAAACGGTTGTCACAATAGATTGGACTTTTGATTCCACTTGCCCAAGTAAATGGATCGTTTGGTTTTAAGAAAACCGCTTCAATTTTTAATAGTTGTTCTGCAATTTTGTGTTCCATCATTACTCCCCCAAGAAATCCGCACATACGCGGCGATACGCTGCAACAGGATCCGTTGCTCCTGTAATTGGTCTACCCACTACAATAAAACTAGAACCATTCAAGCGAGCTTGTTTTGGGTCAGTTACGCGTTTTTGATCTCCTTGATCTCCATCTGCATAACGAATCCCAGGTGTGACCGTTAAGAATTCGCTACCACATGCAGCATTGATTTTACTAACTTCAAGTGGAGAGCAAACAACACCATCCAATCCAGCAGCTTTACTAACTTGTGCATAGTGTTCTACTACTTCATCTAACTTACGTGTAATTAATAAATCTGCTTCCATTTGTGCTTGGCTTGTAGATGTAAGTTGGGTTACCGCAATTAGTTTTGGTACTTCATGAATTGCACCTTCTACCAACCCTTGTTTTGCTGCCTTCATCATTTCAAGTGTACCGAATGCATGTACATTGGTCATATCCACATCCAATTTCGCAATATTTTTCATTGCTTTGTATACTGTATTTGGAATATCACATAACTTTAAATCTAAGAAGATTTTATGTCCTCTTCCTTTGATTTCTCTTACAACACTTGGTCCTTCTGCATAAAATAATTCCATCCCAATCTTAACAAAAGGTTTCTCCTCTTGAAACTTGTCCAAGAATGCTAGTGTACTAGCTGCATCTGCGAAATCACAGGCAATGATTACATCGTTCTTCATAACTCACGTTCCTCCTATTTTTTTCAGGATACCGAAAAAAAAACCTTAATACCATAAAAGTACTAAGGTTGTATCGTGCAGGTGAAAAAAAATTACGCGATCTTCCTTATTAGCCTCTCTGGACTAACTTAAAGGTATCCTATTGCTAATATTATAACGAACCCTAACTTAAGTTGCAAGGATTTTTTCACTAGACATGAAACATCAAATCCGCAACAACTGCAAGTTGTCCATCAACATAAGCCTCACCTTTGGCAAAACCAAGTCCATGACGAACTTCTTTGCTCGTTACCTTTAAGATCATCGTATCACCAGGAATGACCTTCTTTTTAAAACGAACTTTATCAATCCCAGCAAAATAAGCAATTTTTCCACGATGCTGCTCCTGTGACAACAGTAATACCGCTCCTACTTGCGCTAAGGCTTCCACAATCAAAACACCTGGCATTACATGCTCTTGTGGAAAATGCCCACAAAAGAACGCTTCGTTTACACTTACATTTTTCTTCCCAACAATCGTCGTCTCATCCATTTCTAGAATTGCATCGACGAGTAACATCGGATAACGATGTGGGATAATTTCTTGTATTTGAATTGAATTTAAGATCATGTTATTGCTCCCAACGCTTGAAAATCAAACTCGCATTATGTCCACCAAACCCTAAGGAATTGCTCATGGCATAGTCGATCACTTGTTCTCTAACCCCTTCACAAATATAATCCAAATCACAGAGTGGATCCGCTTGTTTATAATTAAGTGTTGCAGGAAGTTTACCCTCTTGTAATGCTTTGATACAGAAGATGGCTTCCACTGCTCCACTTGCTCCTAACAAATGTCCGATACTCGATTTGGTTGAACTAATGGCAGGTGTGTATGTTCCAAACAAATTTTTAATTGCTTGGGTTTCCGTTTTATCATTAAGTGGTGTCGATGTACCATGTGCATTGAGATAACCAATCGTGTTCGACTCAAGTACAGCATCATCTAGGGCACGTTGCATTGCTCGTGTTGCGCCATTTCCATCACTCATTGGTGCTGTGATATGGAAGGCATCACAACTTGCCCCATACCCAACAATCTCAGCTAATATGGTTGCATTGCGCGCTTTGGCAGAGGCTAGAGATTCTAGTACGAGAACACCAGCACCTTCTCCCATCACAAAACCGCTACGTTCTGAGTCAAAAGGGATACTTGCACGCATTGGGTCACTACCCTCATGTAGAGCACGCATCGCTTGAAAACCTGCAATACCCAAAGGGGTAATTGCTGCTTCACCAGCTCCTGCCAACATCACATCTTCATAACCATCACGAATCTTATGAAAGGCTTCTCCAATACAATTACTTCCTGCTGCACATGCAGTCACATGGGAAGTACAAATCCCTTTGGCTCCATGTTCAATGGCAATCGCCCCAGCAGCTAGGTTAATGAGTGCTTTGGGAATAAAATACGGGGATACACGACGTGTTCCATCACGCTCTAGTATTTTACTCATTTCATCGATTGATTGAATCCCACCAATACCCGAACTTACAATAACACCAAAGCGCTCATCGTCTTTATCATCTGCGTTGAAGTTTGCCATCTGCATCGCCTCGCGCGCTGCCATTACAGTCAATAAATTAAAGCGGTCATTACTTTTTAGTTCCGGTTTTGAAAAATAATCCAGTAAATTTAAATCCTTAATTTCAGCTGCGAGCTTGACCTTAAAGTTCTCGGTATCAAAGTTTGTTATGGGCTCTATCCCACATGTTTGCGCTAGCAAGGCATCCCATGTTTGTAAAACATTGTGACCAATCGGTGTCACCATACCAACACCGGTTACGACAACTCGTTGTTTCATAGCATTCTCCTTAAATCATCATGCCACCATCTACACGGATGGTCTCTGCATTGATGTATGTATTTTCTTCACTTCCTAAAAAGTAGGCAAGGTTGGCAACATCACTTGCACTTCCATAACGTTTGAGTGGAATTTGTGTCTTAATACTTTCTTGAACTTTATCGGATAAACTTGCAGTCATTTGGGTTTCGATAAATCCCGGTGCTATAGCATTAACAAGTATATTTCGACTTGCAAATTCTTTTGCCATTGCTTTGGTTAACCCAATAATACCCGCCTTGCTTGCTGCATAATTCACTTGACCAATGTTTCCCCCAATTCCAATCACACTAGAAACATTGACAATTTTACCGCTTTTCTTACGGAACATCTCCTTGGCAACAAATTTGCTAACGTTAAAGGTACCTTTGAGATTGGTATCAATTACAGCATCAAATTGTGCTTCTTGCATGCGTAATACCAAAGCATCTTCGGTGATTCCCGCATTGTTAACAAGGACATCAATCTTACCAAAATCTTTAATAATCGCTTGGATCATCACTTCCACCGCATCAAAATTTGCGATATCGCATTGATACGTCTTTGCCGTAGTATGCAATGCTTCAATTTCTGCCTTCGTATCAAGTGCTTGTTGTTCACTTCCACGATAGTGCAGGGCAACGCTATATCCCGCTTGCGCATAACGCAGGGCAATTGCTTTTCCAATTCCTTTGGCAGCTCCTGTAATGAGCACGACTTTTTTATCCATGTTGACCTCCTAAAGCTTGTACTACTTTTTCAAAACTTCGAACATTTTGTACATTGTAAACTTGAACATCTGGTGCAATATTTCTAACAAACGAAGTTAGGGCATTGCCAGGACCAATTTCCACAAAACAATCAATTCCATCCTTCACCATTTGTTCAATGGTTTGTTTGAAGCGAACCGATGAATGCATATGGGAAGCCAAGTAATCCACCAAATCTGCACACCCCGTTTGAGCACTTGCATTATGATATAGGGGAAGTTGAGGTTGTTGCAGATTGGAAGCTGCTAACACTGGTCGCAACGCTTTTGCAGCATCTTTCATTAAGGATGAATGAAATGCACCGGAAACAGCCAAGGGAACCACACGTCTTGCACCGTGTGCAAGCGCTAATTCTCCAAAAACCTCCAATGCTTTTTTATCTCCTGTTACTACAATTTGATTGTTCGCGTTGTAATTGGCAATCTCGCAAATACCATGTGCTTGTACCTCGTGACACAAACGACCAATCGTTTCTCCATCCAGATCAAGAACAGCACTCATTCCCATCGTATCATTACAAGCCGCTTCCATAATAGCCCCTCGTTTTTGGGTAAGGGTTAATAACGTTTCCAAATCCATACTTTTCGCATAACACAGCGCACTGTATTCCCCAAGACTCAATCCCGCTACTGCACTCGGCACGATTCCATGTGATGTTAAGAGCTGGGCGATTCCCATACTCGTCGCACAAATACTTGGTTGTGCATAGGCAGTTTGAGTTAATAGCTGCTTGGAATCATAAAAGCAACAATCTTTAAGATCAAAATCCAAAGTAATATTGTCATAATATGTTTGCATTTGGGGATAGGCTTGATATAAGTCCAAACCCATCCCTACTTTTTGAGAACCTTGTCCGGCAAATAAAAATGCTAGTTTCATTGCACTTCCTCCACTTCCTTCATACACGACTCCATTACGCTTTTCACCGTTTCAATCGATTGGATACGGTATCCATTGCTTCCTGAAAATACAAGACCGTTCGCTACATCTCCACAAGCAGCATCCATGAGTGCTTGTGATATACAATATGGTGTTGTCGCTGGGTTACATTTATGTAAACATTGATAACAATGTGTTACCTTTTGAGGTGTATCATTCATCACAGCCTTCATAAAATCACTCATAATCGCTCGTCCTGGAAGTTGAGCTGGTGAAACAACAAGTTCAATATCTTCTACTTTTGCATCTACAAACGCTTGTTTAAATGCTAAAGCTGCATCACATTCCTCGGTAGCAATAAAACGCGTCCCCATTTGAACCCCACTTGCTCCAAGCTTTAACATGCGTGCAATATCATATCCATCAAAGATGCCTCCAGCTACAAACACCGGAATTTTACTCTCCCATGTTAAAATAACTTCGAGTACATCCGCTAAAATTTCTTCTAAACTTTGCGCCGTCCCATCGACTAAGGATTGTTTAGAAAAACCTAAGTGGCCTCCAGCAAGTGGGCCTTCACATACCACAAAGTCCGGTAAGCGATCATAGCGTTTTTTCCAAGCTTTTCCTATCAAAGAGAGTGCTTTTCCACTGGAAACAATGGGAGCTACTAAGATATCACTTCCCGCTACCAAGCCGGGTAAATCTAATGGTAACCCCGCTCCTGAGATAATGGCATCAACACGTGCTTCCACGCATGCTTGGATCATATTGGCATAGGTATTTCCTGCTACCATAACATTAACACCAAGCATCCCTTTGCCCTTCGCAACTCTTTTTGCCTTGTTTACCTCTGCCTTTAAAGCTTCGATATTATGTTTGAGCACATCTGTTTTAAATCCTGCTGCTAGATATCCTGGTTGTGCTGCTGATATCACTCCCATGCCACCTTCACAAGCTACGGCTCCAGCCAAACCACCAAGGCTAATACCAATTCCCATGCCCCCTTGAATGATTGGTTTTTCTAAAATATGTCGTCCAAGCTTTACACCTCTCATAACGCTTCCTCAATCGCACTACTTAAGCGCAAACACGCTCGGGTATCCGCCATTAAATCATCAAGTATTATTTGCATTGGTTTGATTTCCTTCAACATTCCACATACTTGACCTGCCATAAGGGAACCATGCTTTACATCTCCTTCAAAGACACTACGACGCAAAGAACCCAAAGTTAAATGTTCGAGTTCAGCAAGGGTTGCCCCTTGCTGTTCCAACAAGGTATAGTTACGACTCATTTGATTTTTAATGATACGTACCGGAGCACCAACACTACGACCAGTTACAACGGTATCGTTGTCTTTGGCTTTGATGAGTGCTGCTTTATAGTTCTCATGAATTTCACATTCTTCTGAAACCAACAACATCGTACCAACCTGTACCCCTTGTGCTCCTAGCATTAAGGCTGCTGCCATTTGTTCACCACTTGCAATACCACCAGCTGCAATCACCGGTTTTCTAACAGCTGCAACGACTTGTGGCAACAAAGCCATCGTTGTACTTTCTCCAACATGACCTCCAGCTTCACATCCCTCAACAACAAAAGCGTCCACCATCGGCTCTAAGCGTCTAGCTAGTGCAACACTTGCTACCACAGGGATGATTTTTATTCCAGCCGCACGTAAGCGTTCGACGTAAATACCAGGATTACCAGCACCCGTCGTAACAACGTCAACATGGTGTTTGCAAACCACATCTACAATTGCTTCCGTATGCGGGTTCATCAACATTAAATTCACACCAAATGGTCGTTCTGTTAATTGTTTGCACTCTAAAATAGCTCTCTCTACTTGTTCTGCATCCCATCCACCTGTTCCAATAATTCCCAATCCTCCGCAATTACTGACATGAGCTGCGAATCGCGCTGTTGCGATATGCGCCATGGCACCTTGTAAAATCGGATATTTGATTCCTAATAATTTATGTATCATGTATTGTATTCTCCTAACGTTGTAGCAGTGCAGCACCATACGTAAAGCCTGCACCAAAACCGACCAATAAGATCTTCATTCCCGCTTTCACACGTCCTGTGCGTTCTGCTTCTGATAAGGCAATGGGAATACTTGCTGCCGACGTATTGCCATAACGATCTAAATTCAAGACAAAACGATCCATCGGCAAGTTATATTTTTTTGCCACATAGCTAATGATGCGCTGATTCGCTTGATGCGGTATGATCAAATCCACATCATCTAATGCTGTCTTTGCTTTTGCTAGTACCTCATCGATTGCTTGTGGCATCTTATCAACTGCAAATTTAAACACTTCACTTCCCACCATTTCTAAATGGCAAGGAATTTGTTGAATGGGTGGTGTTGCTAGGATCCCAGTTAAATCACCAACACTGCGATTGATAAAATAAGGAACCTGTCCTTGTACATGCTTTTCGATTGCAACTACACCTGCACCATCCCCAAACAAGATACACGTATTTCGATTGGTCCAGTCCATGAGTTTACTTGTTTTTTCTGCACCGATGACAAGCGCGATATCACCATCTTGTTCCAATAGTCCACTCGCCACTTGCATGCCAGCTACAAAACCACTACATGCTGCGTTGATATCAAAAGCCATGATATCCAAGTGATTCCAACCAAGTTTTGCCTGCACCAAGCAAGCGACCGATGGTGTAAAACGATCTGGTGTAAACGTAGCCACTAGTATCACCTTGATTTGATCGAGATTTATCGACTGTTGTTGAAGCAGCGCTTTTACTGCTGCTACAGCCAAATCGCTCGTATCCTCATCGCTTGCGATACATCGGGTTTTAATTCCCGTCATTTTTTGAATCCATTCATCACTTGTATCAAGGCTCAGCGATAACATGTCATTATCCATCACTTGTTTTGGTGTATAGTGGGCACTTCCCAACACCATAATCTTAGTCATGGATCGTACCTAGATTTCTTATTTTTTGGTAGCGTTGTTGTAAGAGTGTTGCACTCTTAAGTCGTGAAAGTGATGCTAGTTCGCGCCTTAAGTATTCCTGCATTTTCTCTACCACACCATCATAACCATGAATGATTCCCGTCTTTGGTTCATGAATGATATGATCAATGATCTTAGCATCCAACAAATCTTGGGCCGTGAGTTTCATCAAATCCGCTGCTTCTTTCGAACGTGATGCATCTTTCCACAAGATACTAGCAAATCCTTCTGGAGATAAAATAGAGTAGATACTATGCTCTAACATCACCAAGCGATCTCCGATACTCATAGCAAGAGCACCACCACTTCCACCTTCCCCAATTACGAAGGTGATAATGATCGTTTCCAAACCGGAAAACAAACGCAAGCAACTTGCAATGGCTTCACTCTGTCCTCGCTCTTCCGCGCCCATACCAGGATATGCTCCAGGGGTGTCGACAAACATGACAATGGGACGTTTGAATTTTTCCGCTTGTTTTGCTAGACGCATCGCTTTGCGATATCCTTCCGGGTGGACCATACCAAAGTTTCGTTTGATATTCGATTCGACACTTTTGCCTTTGGTTTGCGCAATGATGGTTAAAGGCTGACCTTCCCAGATAGCGACACCACCTACAATGGCACCGTCATCTTGAAAACAACGATCTCCATGCAATTCCATAAATGCGGGAAACATCGCTTCGATGTAATCACTCGCTTTGGGGCGTAAAGGATGGCGAGCAATCGCCACTTTATCCGCTGGCGTTAGATTTTCATACGTTGCAATTTGTAGCGAACGAATTTGCTTTTGTAAACCGTAGGCTACTTCTTCGTAATTTGGAAGTAGCTCATCGAGTTCATGCAACGCATGTTGTAA
The DNA here is from genome assembly GCA_051658525.1 of Erysipelotrichaceae bacterium. GTDB lineage: Bacteria > Bacillota_I > Bacilli_A > Erysipelotrichales > Erysipelotrichaceae > JBOFMT01. The sequence goes on from JBOFMT010000036.1 coordinate 14,786, forward strand.
TTGTTTGATTTCTTCTTCCCGTTGTTTCAACATTTTACCCTCGCATGTGCCTTAAGTAAAAAACCTAAGGTCGCTTTCATCTTATTTCGATGAACAATATCATCTACAAACCCAGTTTCCATTAGTGCTTTTGCACTTTGGAAATCTTCTGGTAGTGTTTGATGAATGGTTTGTTCAATCACACGTTTTCCAGCAAAGCCAATACTTGCTTGTGGTTCTGCAAGAATCACATCACCCAACATCGCAAAGCTTGCACTGACGCCACCGTAAGTAGGATGTGTTAAGACCGAAAGATACAACAATCCTGCAGCATCGTGTTTTTGCAGTGCAGCACTTGTTTTTGCCATTTGCATCAAAGAATAAATACCCTCTTGCATCCTCGCTCCACCACTTGCGCAAAAAACAATGAGTGGCAAACGTTTTCTTGTTGCATGTTCAATCAGACGGGTTAGTTTTTCCCCAACAACAGTCCCCATACTTCCCATCAAAAATTGAGCATCCATAACGGCAATACAACATGGTTCTTGATGTATGGTTGCCTTACCACATACAATAGCTTCATCCATTTTTGTTTTTTGTTGGTATCCCTTAATCTTTTCTTCATAACCAGGAAATGCTAAGGGGTTTGCATGCTGTTTGGTTTGGAAGTATTCCACAAAAGAATTTGAATCACAAATTTGAACCAACCGTTCCCATGCACTCAAACTTAAATGACAATCACAATGCGGGCAAACAAAAAGATTGTTTTTCACATCGCTTTGTAGCAATAAACGATTGCAACCATCACACTTCATATACAATTCTTCTGGTACTTGATTTGGAGTAAGTTGGATTTCTTTTCTTCGTAATCGTTTGAATACGCCCAACTTTTCGTGACGTTGTTTAAATAATTGATCCATTCGCTTTCAGCTCCTCAAGGAACGATTCTGTATAGCCAGTATCGTATTTTCCTTCTACAAATTTAATCGCATGCATCATAAAGTAATGAAATTCTATGTTCGTTTCCACGCCATCGATAATGAGTTCTTCCAGTGCTCTACGCATTTTCTTAATACACTCCAAACGTGTGGGTGCAAAAGCAATCAATTTCAACATCATCGAATCATAGTAGGGCGGAATTTCATAGCCGACATACATATGACTGTCAATTCGAATTCCCTTTCCCCCTGGGATATGTAAGGTTGAAAGTTTACCCGGACTCGGTCTAAAGTTATGTTTCATGTCTTCCGCATTGATACGACATTCCATGGCATGCCCATGAACACTAACATCTTCTTGCGTAAAATTAATCGCTAAGCCACTTGCAATACGGATTTGCGCTTTGATCAAATCAATACCCGTTATCATTTCGGTAATAGGGTGTTCCACCTGAATTCGTGTATTCATTTCGATAAAGTAATACTTCCCGTGCTTATCAAGTAAAAACTCAATCGTTCCTACGGAGTGATATCCAACTTGTTTACATGCCTTGATCGCGTCTTGGCACATTTTTTCTCGTATGCTTGCATCCAAATGATGGCATGGTGCTTCTTCAATCATTTTTTGGTTTCTTCGCTGAATCGAACAATCGCGTTCATACAAATGGCGTACATTTCCAAATTTGTCCGCTACCACTTGTACTTCAATATGTTTGGGTTGTTCAATAAATTTTTCCACATAAACACGATCATCCCCAAAGCAAGCTTTGGCTTCACACGATGCTTGATGAAACGCTGCACTAAACTGTGATGCTTCGCTAACAAGACGCATACCGCGTCCTCCTCCACCACTGCTCGCCTTGATTAAAACAGGATAGCCAAGTGTAGTTGCGATTGATAACCCTTCTTCTACGCTTGTCAGGATTTGTTTACTACCAGGAACTACGGGTACGTTTGCGGCAATCATTTGGGCACGCGCATTGGCTTTATCTCCCATCATATCCATCACATCGGCATCTGGACCGATAAAAATCAACCCACATGCTGCAACCAAACGTGCAAATTTGCTGTTCTCGCTTAGAAATCCAAACCCTGGATGAATCGCATCAGCATGTGTCAGCATCGCAGCGCTTAAGATATTCTCCATATTGAGATAACTATCTTTTGAATGTGGCCCACCAATGCATACCGCTTCATCCGCCAGTGTTACATGAAGACTAGCAGCATCGGCTGTAGAATAGATTGCTACCGTTTGAATGTTCATCTCTTTACAGGTTCGGATAATCCGAACTGCGATTTCACCTCGGTTGGCAATGAGTATTTTTTTAATCATAAGCTACTGTGAAGAGTGGCTGATCAAAGGCAACCATATCTCCATCCGCTAAGTGCACTTCTTTGATGACTCCACTCTTTTCTGCCTTGATTTCATTCATGACCTTCATCGCTTCGATAATACAAAGACTATCACCTGTTTGAAAGCGACTACCTACTTCTACAAATGCTTTTGCGCTAGGGGAACTTTTACCATAAAAGATTCCAACCAGCGGCGCTGTAATCACATCACCCATCACCTCAACAGGTTGCTTAACAACTAGACTTTCTTGCGACACTACTTGTTGCGACGTATTGTAATGTTGTACTTGTGTTTGGTGATTACTCGTCTTTTTCATTTTTATTTTTATTTGATCGCATTCCATCGCAAACTCATCAATGTTTGTATTTGCGACATACGTAATTAGTTCTTTGATCCATTCTTGGTTCATGTGTGACCTCCTTACCAACAAGCGGGCTAAGCAAGCTTAGCCCGTAGTATGTTATGCCCGTTTTGTTTCTACTAATGAAACAATATCTTGAACCGATTTCAATTCCATCAGTTCAGCATCGTCTACACGAATATCAAATGTAGATTCGAGTTCCAATACCAATTCAACTGCTGCAAGTGAGTCAATTCCCAAATCGTCTTTCAGTGTTGCTTCCAGTGTGATTTGCTCCTCATCAACATTGACAGCGTCAATCAAAACTTCTTTTACTTGTTCAAACATGAAAAACTTCCTCCTTAAATGTGTAGTTGACTATACTTTGAATATCAAACTATAACCATTTTCGATTATATCACTCGTGATTTTAAAAAATCAAGTGCTTTTTTTTCTTAAGATAGCTCAAAGCACCTAAAACCCTTTGATAATCAAACCATTTGCAATTTGACTTTTTTTTATTTTTTGTTACGATGAGACCAAGATTGGAGGTTTTATGAATCCTATTATCCGAAGCGTATTTCGAAATTATATTCTCAACAAACGGCATACCTATCTAAAAAAGAAAGATCTATTGGTTTTATTATCCTTAATGGATACCTGTTATGAAGCGGATATCCTCTCGCTTTTCCCTAGTGATTTTGGTGCAAAAAAACACTTAAAAAAACTGGAAAACCAGAAAAAAATCAAACGGATGTTACAAGATGATCGCTATGTTGTTAAGCTAACAACCAAAGGTGCAAGTCAATTAAAACATCATATTTTAAATACGAGTGTTGCACTGATTTCACATATGGATGAGACTCAGGCCGCAAGCTATGTTGCTCAAATGGAAGTGTTAAACATGCAGCTAGAAGATAAATATATCAACCATCTTGAGCATGTGGTTAAGCTACCAAAACGCTGTCCTAAATGTAGCAATCATTGTAAGGTTAACCATTTACGCTGTAAAAAGGGAGAACGTTTTTTCGCAGAACTTCAAGGTTCAAAAGAGTAAAAAAAAGACAATACATAGCAAGTACCATTCAAAGGTATCTAGCTTATATTGTCTTTTTTCTTGCTATTTCACAACATCCATTACAATTTCTCCATCACTAATTTCCACAATCCGATCCGCTTTTTCCGCAACACGGCGATCGTGCGTAATAATGATAAACGTTGTATTAAACTTACGATTGATTTCTCTCATCAATTCATAAATTTGTTCTGTACTTATGGAATCTAAATTTCCTGTAGGCTCATCCGCCAAAATGATCTCCGGCTGATTCATTAAGGCTCTAGCAATCGCAACGCGTTGCTGTTGTCCTCCTGACATATTATTTGCTTTATTTTGTTTGACTTTACTAAGTCCTACAAGATCCATGAGCTCATTGGCACGTTGCACTGCAGCATGATCGCGCTTACCATGTTGAATTTCATAGGGAATGAGTACATTCTCAAGCGCACTAAACTCTGGTAACAAATAGTGAAACTGAAAGATAAACCCAATTGTTTCATTCCTTAGTTTTGCTAAGGCTTTGGCTTTCATTGCTTTGGTATGATTTCCTTTGATGGTAATGGTGCCGGAAGAAGGCGTATCCAGAGTACCAATTAGATTTAAGAGTGTACTTTTCCCGCTTCCCGATTGTCCAATAATCGCATTGAAGGTCCCAGGAGCAAAGCTAACATTAACTCCTTTAAGTACTTGTGTTTTCACACTAGTACCATATTCTTTCTTCACATCTTCTAGTACGATAATGTTTTCCATACGTTCACCTACCCATTTCTAATTACATCAATCGGATCCAAGCGCGATACCTTGATTGCTGGTATCAGCGATGCAAATGTTGATGCTAATATCGCAATACTTGCGCTGATGATGATGAAATTAAAATTTAATAATACTGGTACTACCGGTGTCCCATCGGCATTGAGGACAAAAGTTCCAAAAGCATATGTTAAGCCGATTCCAATAGCTACCCCGCAAAGAGCTCCAAATACACCTAATAAGATTCCTTGGAACAGGAAGATCCAACTTGCTTTGCGATTGCTGATACCCATTGCTTTTAAGATCCCAATCTGTTTACTTTTTTGAACCACACTAATTGCCAGTACACTAGCAATTGCTAGAACTACACTTATCATGACAAAGAATTGAATCATGTAGCTACTTGCACTTTGTCCATTGAGCCCAGATAGTAAAGATTCATTTTCCGCTTTCCAGTTGACAAGTGTAAAGTTACTGCCTAGTAATGATTGAATATCACTCGCTATCACATCAGCAGCAAAAACATCGTCTACTTGCAACTCAATTTGCGTTGTATTTGGTGTTGTTCCTACAAAGGAATCCATACTACTCGTTGGAGTAAAGATCCAGAGGGCATTGAGTTGTTTTACTTTTAAATCATAGATACCTACAATCTTAAACTCCATTCCCGCTACCACAACATTGGATAATTTCATCGTATCTCCGACACTGAGTGACTTTTCTTCCGCTAGTTCTTTCCCAATAAGAATTTCGGAAGTGTTAGTTGGAATCTCACCTGAAATAAGTTTTTCATCTAATCCATAAATTTTAGTTGCATCCGCGAATTCAACCCCACGTAATAGAATGGCGGTTGTTTCTTCCCCTACCGTATAAAAGCCTGGAGACTGCGAAATACTAGCTGCAGCGCGAATCCCTGTGATATTGTCCTTAATTTCAGCTAATACTTTTGTATCATCTTGAATGACTTCGCCATCAACACTAGGAAGTACTGTGATTTGTGCTGAACTTCCTACCGTCGTATTGATGAGATTCGCTTGCAAGCCACCAATTAAACTACCAATGAAGATTTGTACACTAACACCCATAGCAATTCCAAAAACGATGAGCATGGTTTGTCCAAACGATGAGGTTAGAAAACGTGAGGCAATTTTAAAGGATAGTCTCATGACTAGTTACCTCCTGTGATATTTTTTCGATATCACTTAAGTCTTTCGCATAATAATCCGCATAAAAGCTCGGTAAAATATGTAGATTATGTTCAAACGCCATTCCACCAATCACGACTATAATATTTTTACCAAACTCTTTTTTCAGAGCATGGACCATGCGTCTTCCCTCTGAAAGGTTAAGATAGTTAGAAATAGAAACCACTACCAGTTTGACCTTACGGTGAACAATGCCCTTCTTTACCGCCTCCATGGGTGTATTAGCACCAGCAAAGTACGTATCCCATCCAAGAAGTGTAAAATAGTCAGCAACCATACGTGCTCCTACATCGTGAAGCTCATTACTTGGGCATAAAATAATCGCTGCTTCCTGCTTACGGTTCTTTTCATAACTCTCTTGCATGTACAAAGTACAATAGTCCATGACCAATTTGATGAGATTAGTTCTTACATGTTCCTCAAAAATGCATAAATCTTCGTCATCTGCAATACTACAAGGTAGGTCGTGTTGCAAGGTTGGACGAAGATAAGTTTCATAAAAGCTAGTTAATTCCAAGGGTTCTTGCTTCATTAAGTTATCTACAAAGGCAATCACCGCTAATTTATTTTCTGTTTTTAATACATTTAAAAATGTCTGATAATTTGTATTCATAACATCACCCCTTTTTCTCATTGTAAAAGAGTTTAAAAAAAATACAAATATAACGAAAAAAAGAATCGGTTCAACCGATTCTTTGGTTTATTATTTAGCTAAGCGAGACTCTACAAGAGCAACAACTTCTTCTGCTGTTGATTTTGTAAGTGCTTCTGCAGCTAATGTTTGCATTTCTTCATAGCTTAATGAGTTTACCATTTTTCTAGCTTGTAAGATAGAAGATGCTGACATTGAGAATTCATCCAATCCCATACCTAACAATAGAGGTACTGCATTTGGTTCTCCTGCCATTTCTCCACACATACCACACCATTTTCCTTCTTTGTGTGCACCATCGATTGTCATCTTAACAAGACGTAAAATAGATGGGTTGTATGGTTGGTATAGGTATGAAACATTTTCGCTCATACGGTCAGCAGCCATAGTATATTGGATCAAGTCATTTGTACCGATTGAGAAGAAATCTGCTTCTTTTGCAAAGTTATCTGCCAAGACTGCAGCAGCAGGAATTTCAACCATCATACCAACTTCGATTTTATCCGCAACTGCAACACCTTCAGAGATTAATTCTTCACGTGTTTCGTTATAGATTGCTTTTGCACGACGGAATTCATCGATTGTAGCAATCATTGGGAACATAATGCAAAGGTTACCGTAAACGCTAGCACGGATCAATGCACGTAATTGTGTTTTGAAGATATCAACACGGTCCAAGCATAAACGGATTGCACGGTATCCCAAGAATGGATTCATTTCTTTAGGGAATTGTAGGTATGGAAGTTCTTTATCTCCACCGATATCCAACGTACGTACAACAACACGGCGAGCACCCATATTTTCTAATACAGTTTTATATGCTTCGAATTGTTCTTCTTCTGTTGGTAGGCTTTGAGCATCCATGTACAAGAATTCTGTACGGTAAAGCCCAACACCTTCTCCACCATTGTTTAATACACCAGCTACATCATTTGGTGTACCGATGTTACCAGCCAATTCTACGTGACGTCCATCAGTAGAAATTGATTTTGCATCTTTTAATACTTTCAATGCTTCTTTTTCTTCAAAGAAAGCAACAGCTTTTGCTTCGTATTGTGCAATCACGTCTGCTGTAGGATTCACTAATACTTCTCCTGCAACAGCATCTAAAATTAACATATCACCGTGGTTTACTTCTTCTAAAATATTGCTAACACCAACAACAGCAGGAATTTCTAAGCTTCTTGCCATAATCGCAGAGTGAGACGTACGTCCACCGATTTCTGTAGCGAAACCTTTAGAGAATTCTTTGTCCAATTGTGCAGTATCACTTGGTGTTAAATCGTGAGCAACGATAATAACACTTTCGTCAATCGTACTTAAATCAGGAATGATGAATCCCATCAAGTGTGCTTTGATACGGAATGTAACATCTTTGATATCCGCAGCACGTTCGCGCATATAAGCATCGTCCATTGATTCAAAAATAGAGATAAACATATTTGCAACTTCGTTCAATGCGAATTCTGCGTTGATTCCTTCTGCATTGATCATAGTTTCAACTTGAGCAAACATATCAGGATCTGAAGCTACCATTAAGTGAGCATCGAAAATAGCCAATTCTTCATCATGCAATTTTCCTACAGCTTTCGCTTTGATGCGTTCAATATCCGCTTTTGTTTTTTCTACAGCATCAGCAAACTTCGCAACTTCTGTTGCAGCTTCTCCTGATTTTTTAACGATTTCAAACTTAGGTTGTTCAAGCTTATAAGCTTTTGCGATAACAACTCCTGCCGAAGCAGCAATACCTTTTAACATAAACGTTCCTCCATTATTTGCGTTTTGCGTCAATCAATGCAACAACATCAGCAACACGTGCTAATCCTGTCATTTCTTCGTCTTCGAAAGTAATGGAAAAGGTTTCTTCCATTGCTAATACCACATCGACCAAGTCCAAAGAGTCTACTCCAAGTTCTGCCATGGTAGATTCTTCTTTGATTTCAGCATTCGCTTTAACCTTTGGTGCTAATTCTTTTTTTAATACTTCAAATGTATTCATGATTGTCACCTCACGTTTAATAATACCACGTTTTAGTTGCGCTTACAACTTTTGAAAACGAAATTTAGTACTGTTGATAGGTATAGTCAAAGAGTTTTTTAACTAGGCTCACACGATGTCGATAGTAGTTACTTTTTGAGAAGTAAGTGTCCCACCAGTTTCGTTTACATGGAGATAAAAATTCATGTCGAAAGATCAGTTTTTCATCTTCGTTTAAATGCATCGCTAAGCTTTCGAAAAAATCAATAAACTCCTTTTGCTCTGTATTGTCTACTTTTCCAACACACTTCCATATACTATGAACTTTTTCTTGATTCTTTCGATAAACAAGTGCTAAATGCCGCATCAAAATATACTTGGTTCGATTGTTCATAAAGAAACCTCCTTCTTATCTATACGCATACATAAGAAAGATTCCTATTATAAAACTAAAAAAAACCCGAATCATTATGATTCAGGTCAGGCTCCAAAGAAAAACCAGACTATTCCAAAGAATACTGCAAGAATGACTAAGATCACAGGAACAAACGTAATAAACGCTGCAATAAACAAAGCGTATTTATCGTTTTTTTCAAATTCTACATTTTCAAACTTTTTTTGTAATTCTTCAGTTGATTTTTGATTGTTCTTTAGACGTTTTAAATTCTCAAACATACGGTCTACTCTTTTCTATTTTGAGCGTAAATGACAAGCTACCCAGTGATTTGGCTCAATTTCTTCCCATTTTGGTTCATCCGTTTTACATTTATCAAAGCAATATTTACAACGTGTATGGAACTTACATCCTTTTGGAGGATTGATTGGAGATGGGATATCTCCTTCTAAGATTTCCAATTCTTTTCCTACCATATCAGTCGTAGGAATTGCGTTTAAAAGTGCCTCAGTATATGGATGTAGTGGGTTACGGAACATGTCTTCCCCCTCTGCTAATTCTACCATATTTCCTAAGTACATAACACCAATGCGATCACTAATGTATTTAACAACACTTAAGTCATGGGTAATAAACAAGTATGTTAAGTTTTCTTGTTCTTTTAAGTCTTGCAACAAGTTGATGACCTGTGATTGAATCGACACATCAAGTGCAGATACTGCTTCATCACATACGATAAATTTAGGACGCAATGCAAGTGCACGTGCAATCCCAATACGTTGACGTTGTCCCCCAGAGAACTGGTGAGGATAACGGTGAATGAAATAACGATCCAATCCACATTTTTCCATGATATCAATAACGTAGTCTTCTAATTCTTGTGAGTTCTTTTTAAACTTTTTATGAGCTACTAGTGCTTCAGAAATAATTTGTCCTACAGTTAAGCGAGGATTCAAAGAAGAATATGGATCTTGGAAAATGATTTGAATGTCTTCACGTAATAAACGTAATTCACTTCCATGTAACATTCCCAAGTCAATCCCACCATCGCGATTTGCTTCTGCAGCTAAGAATTTTTCATCTTGGTTACAAGCAACACGTAGTGCATCTAGTTTTTGAATGGTTTCTTGACGCTTAGCAGCTACTGCACTTGCATCTTGTTGTTTGAACTTCAATAGTTCTTCTTCCACACCTTGATTGTATTCTTCAATCAACAATGCTTTTACTTTTGCTAGATCACTTGCATACACAAGACCACCAGCTAAACGTGTGACATGTTCATAGTGTTTATGGAATTTATCATAGGATTTGGTATGGTGATCATCATGTTTTACATGCATCTTCGCTTCCAAATCGTTCATTTTCTTTACATTGTTTTCTAAGTTTTTCAAAATACGAAGTACGTATTTTGGATTGAATTCATAGATACTACGACCATAATAAATCGTATTTCCATGTGTTTGCGGATAAAGTTGTAATAACACACGTCCTAATGTAGATTTTCCACATCCGGACTCTCCAACCAAACCAAATGTTTCCCCAGCTTTGATTGCCATATCAATACCATCATTGGCTTTGACCATTGGTGTCTCTCTTTGGAAAATAGAATTCTTTTTCAAAGGGAAATATTTTTTCAGGTTGGTTGTTTTAATTAAATATTCGTTAGCCATCTTAAATATCTCCTTTCTTTACTGGATAGAAGCAACGGATAAAGTGTCCTGGACTTACTTCTTCTAGTTCTGGTGCAGTTGCACGGCATTTATCCGTTGCATACTTACAACGAGGAGCAAATTTACATCCTTCAGGCAAATTAAGTGGATGTGGTACCGAACCTGGAATCGCATCCAAGCGTTCATCTTTAGCAGAGTTTAATCGAGGAATCGATGTCAACAAACCAACCGTATAAGGATGAAGGAAATCATCGTTACGGAAAATTTGATCACATGTAGCACTTTCAATTACTTGTCCACAGTACATAACGGCAATATCATCAGCCATTTGGTTGATAACACCCAAGTCATGCGTGATGAACATGATTGAAGTTCCTAACTCCGCTTTCAAGTCATTCATTAGTTTTAGAATTTGAGCTTGAATCGTAACATCCAATGCTGTTGTAGGTTCATCAGCAATTAATAGTTTCGGACGACATGCAAGTGCCATCGCGATCATTACACGTTGTCTCATCCCTCCAGATAATTGGAATGGATAAGAGAAACAAATTTTTTCAGGATTAGGAATTTTAACACTTGCTAAAATTTCAATCGAACGTTTTTGCGCTTCTTTTTTACTTAATCCTTGGTGTAACATCAAAACTTCAGAGATTTGACGATTTACCGTAAAGATTGGATTTAAAGAAGTCATTGGCTCTTGGAAAATCATCGAAATAGAATTCCCACGAATATCGGATAATTCTTTATCTGATAAACTTGAAATTGTTTTTCCTTCAAAAATGATTTCTCCGTCAAAAATCTTTTGGTTGTGTTCAAACAACTTTAAGATACTCATCGCCGTTTGACTTTTCCCAGAACCTGATTCTCCAACGACACCTAGGGTACGCCCTTCCTCAATGGAAAGCGTTACCCCGTTTACGGCTTTGATCAAACCGCGTTTGGTCGTGAAGTATGTATGTAAGTTGTTAATTTCTAGTAATTTCATATGGTCACCTACTTCTCATTTGCTTTTGGATCTAATGCATCTCGCAATGCATCTCCAATTAAGTTGACACTCAACGCTGCAATTAATACAGCTAGAGCTGGTAAAATCCAACGCCACCAGTAGAACTCAATAACGGTTGAACTTTGTGCTCCAAACAACATATTACCCCAAGAAGGTTGTGGTGATTGTACCCCAAATCCTAAGAACGATAATCCTGCTTCTGTAAGCATCGTACTAGCATACATAAGTGTCATGTTTACGATTGAAATATTCATAACATTTGGCATGATATGACGAATTACAATCGAACGCTCCTTGATTCCTAGTGCACGAGCAGCAAGAACAAAGTCTTTTTCACGTTCAATTAAGATTTGCGCACGAACCAAACGAGCAAGACCCGTCCAGCTTAATAACCCTAGAATTACCATGATTAAGATCATACGTTGGTTCCCAGTTAAAGAATCAGCAACAAACGCAGATAACGTAATTACAAGTGGCATAAATGGAACAGATGTGATAATCTCAGCAATACGCATTAAGAAGTTATCCACTTTTCCACCAACGAAACCAGCAATCATCCCAACCAACAATCCTAAGAAAGTAGAAATAATAACTGCAATGATTCCGACTACCAAAGTAACTTTACCACCATGCATCAAACGTGTACATAAGTCACGTCCTAATTCATCGGTACCTAATAGGTATCCATTATTTCCCCAAGTTACGATTTCATTTGTTGATGTAATCGCGTAGTTTTGGAAGAAGTCTGTATAAACTCGTTCAATGCTTCCTGTATATTTAGTAGGAACTTCGGTTTCCCCAAGATCGTTAGCACCCCAGTTATAAACAGTACCACTTTCCCCGATCGCCACCAAAGAGTTTTTACCACCATCGATTGCAACAATTTTTTCTTCGATATTTGGAACCATTAACATTCCTTTATCGCTTGAACCCCATACATGGATTTGTCCTTGATCATCCAAAGCAATCCCCGTACGGAAACTCATTTTTACGTCAACAACATTTACACTTCCATCCGTTAATTTCTCTGGAATGTTTGTAACATCGCTTCCGCGAACCCCAATGGTACGTACCGTACCATCATCTAATAGAAGAACCATATTGTAAGATGCAGTATCCGCACCAACAATACGTCCTTGAATGTCGACAGGAATAATGTCTAGTCCACTTGACTCAACACTTCCCCATACCCACAATTCTTGTTTGTCAGTAAGTACCGCAGAGTATTGATCCCCTGCAAATACTTCTGTGATATTTGAAAGCATTAATGCTCCAGAAATTTCTGTTGGTAATTCTGCTTGCAAGAAGTTGTTGTAACCCCATGCATAAATTTTACCATTTTCTGCTAGGGCAACTACATGGCGGTCTCCAGCAGCAACATCTTTAAATTTTACCGATGCGATTTCTTTTGGGAAATCAAGAGTTCCATTTTGGTCAACTCCCCAACCTGTAAGTTTTCCATCATCCGTTAAAGCGATTGAAAAACTTACACCAGAAGTGATTTTAACGATATTTTTATTTTTCAATTCTTTTGGTACACTCAAATATCCAACACCCGGCTGTAAGTTTTTCATTACCGGTTCGTTGTATACGAAGTTAACTGGATTAAGAGCGGCTCCAATAAATGAGAATCCAAAAATAAAGACAAATCCAACAATCCCAATGATTGCCATTTTATTGCTTAAGAAGTTACGAATAATAACTTGTGTTGGTGTAGTAATTGCTTCTTCTTCCAATGCACTCATACCCGTTTTTTGGCCATTTGGCATCAAAATACGTTTAAACATATTAACGAAGGAAGTAAAAAAGCCAGTTTTTTGTTTCTTTGTTTCTTTCATGTTTTACGCCTCCTTCTAATCCAATTTGATACGTGGATCTACTAGTGCATATGTTAAGTCAGCAATGAAGTTCGTTGCTAAATATACAACTGCGTAGAATAAGTTCATAACGATAACAACCATAAAGTCACGTTGATTTAGGGCTTTAATTAAAACGGTACCCAAACCATCCCATGCAAATACACGTTCTGTAATCATCGAACCTGTAAAGAGGGAACCAACTTGTGCAATAACTACCGTTACAACTGGAATCAGTGCATTACGGAAGGCATGAGAATAAATAACAACTTTTTCGCTCAACCCTTTAGAACGAGCCGTACGAATATAGTCTTGACTTAAAACATCCAACATTGCATTACGCACATAACGAATGGTTGAAGCCAATGATACCACTACCAGTGTGGCAACAGGTAGCGTCAAATAGCGTGCCCAGCTAACCAAATCATTTGGATTGATTGGCATCCCACCTGCTGGTACCCATTTGAGCTTTAAGGCAAAAATGTAGATCAAGCATAACCCGATAAAGAAGGTAGGTACACTCATCCCAACAAGGGAGAATACCTGCCAAAACTTATCGGTTATACCGTTTTTATGTATGGCGGATCGTATCCCCGCCATAATCGAGATAGTTAAGGAAATAATTAAAACGAAAATATTTAAAATAATGGTATTTTTAAGAGGACTCGCAATAACAGCTTTTACCTCTTTATTGTAAGCAGTAGAGTAACCTAGTTCCCCCTTGGACATATTAATAATCCAACTTACATATTGTTCAGGCAAACTCTTGTCGAAGCCCATTTTTTGTACCATTTCTTCGTATTTTTGTTCATATTGCTCAGGTTTTGTGTTTGGTGGGATCATCAATTTTACTGGATCCCCTGGCATGGCCTTCATCAATCCAAACAGAATCAGTGAGATAACAAAAACTACTGGGATCAACGATAAGATTCGCTTAACGATATATTTCAACATAGATTAATCTCCTTTCAATACAAAGAGAATAGTGCGGCACTATCCTCTTTTGTTGATATGAATCGAATACAGTATACTATTATTTAAACTTAAACTTATTTAAACTTAATTTTACAAATTAACTCTGACCAAGATTTCATAGGTCCTGTTTGAACATCAAATTCCAAATCAGCACTGTAGAAGTCAAAGTATGTATTTGCATAAATAGGAACTGTTGGTAACAATTCATTCCAACGAGTTTGGTATGCTAACCATGCAGCTGCATAGTCGTCTTTTTGTTCTGGATCCATGTTACGCATTGCTTCGATAGTAGCATCTAAGTAAGCATCAGAGATTTGTGTAGGGTTGTTTTGTGTTCCTGCGAAATCACTGTGGAAAGAACCATAGTAAGGATCGTAAACTGGAGTAAAGCTTGTTGCCATATTGAACGTGTTATATTTACGATCAGCTCCTAATTTATATCCATCATAGTAGTTATCTAATAGACCAGCAAAGTCTGTACGATCTAAGCTGAATTTTACCCCTACTTTAGGGTAGTTTTCTAAGAATGATACTTCAAGAGCATCGGTTACTGGATTGTTTTCTGTACCTAAGTGACGAATTTCAAGAACTTCCCCAGCTGCATTGTAACGGTAGTAATCAGTAGCACTTACCGCTTTCGTTGCATCCCAAGGTGTTGTTCCATCAGCTTCGTAAACCCACTCAGTTGTATCCAATTCCGTATTTGCATTGTCAATAGAGAATGCATAGTTTGGAAGTGCATCAACTTCAGCTTTGTTTACTTGATACATCCATTGTGCTTTACCGTAGTCCCCATTTACTGTAGATCCGTATCCACCAAGCACGTTTTGGATTACTGTATCTTTATCGATAACATAAGCAATTGCACGACGTACTGCTGCATCAGATGTAGCACCGAAGTCTGTAGCGATTGGAACGTTACCGTAACCATTACGAGAGTATTGAGAGAATGCTAAGTTTGAAGCAGCTTTCCCTTTTTCAATTTTTTCACCTTCAACAACACCAGCCAAGATGTGAGTTTCCCCAGCAACTAGGATGTCCATGTCAGTAGTTTGGTTGATTGATTTTTGAACGATCGTACCGATTGTAGGTTTGTCCCCAGTCCAGTCACCAGCAAATTTTTCATTCAATTTCAATACAACTTGTCCATTTTCATAACTTTCGAACGTATAAGGTCCTGACGTTACTGTTGGACGGAAACGGAATTCACTAGCAACATCTTTTGTGTTAGCTACTAAATCTGTTCCCTCGATTGATGAACCAGTGTCATCAGAAGAGATCGTAGCTCCTTCTGCATATACATGCATTGGAACAGGTGTAACTGCTACATAAGACCATTCGTAGAAGTATGGTAAGTTTTCAGCAGCGATTGTCAATGAGAATTTGCTGTCATCGATTAGTTTAACACCTTCGAATTTTCCAGCAGTTCCATCATGGTAACCAGCATATCCTACAAAAGAATCCCCTGTAGAATCTACAGCACCTGCTTCAGACCACTCTTTACTAGCAGCCCAAAGTACTGAGAATACATAATCGTTTGCAGTGATTGCAGTTCCATCACTCCACTCAAGTCCTGAGTTCAATGTGAATGTAAACGTTTTGTTTCCATCTGCATCTTCCTCATCCACCATTTCTTTAACAACAGTAGGGTTTACTAAGAACGATCCCTCTTCGTCAGTTGAAACAGTTTCGTATCCGTGTAACAAGTCACGAACCCATTTGTCATAAGATGAATTGGTAAATCCTGCAACGAAATCACCGTTCATCTCTGGTGTACCAACGACTAATGTTTTGTCTGCTCCACTATTACTGCTACCACATGCAGTTAGTGAAAGAGTCATTAATCCGGCAACCAATAATGCCATTAATTTTTTCATATTAATTTTCCCTCCTATCAACCTTTATTGATATTAAAAACATTATATACGATATTTTTACACAATGCAATGATAATTAACATTTTTTTCATGAAAATATTTTCATAAATTTTTGTTACTGAAAATAACTTACATTTTGGTGATAGATTTATCGCTAAATGAATCAATTTTCATCGTGAAATGAAGCGCATTGTTTCAAAGATAAATAAAAAAAATAGGCCGTGACCTATCTTGTTTTACCTACTATTTTTTGGGGATAATACTAATCTCAGCACTCGTTAAATGATGTAAGTTTTCTGCTTCATCTTTAACAAGCAAACCTCCATCCTCCTGGATATCCAATACATGGGCGTGATACTGTGTATAGCCTTGTTTCACGATAACATCTTTTCCAATAACCATGCTTGCATGACGATACTCTTCATGTAACTGCTCCATACTGTTTTTTGCCATCATCGTCGAAAACTCTCGTAATAGTTCAGCGATAACTTGATTGCGCACGAGTTCTGTTGTTTCTACTAAACAGCCAGCCTTATGCATTAGTTCTTCAGCAAAGTCCTGTGTAGTAAGATTTAACCCAATTCCTACAATCAAGCGCCGAACTGCTTGTGTCTCGAAATTTGTATCAGCCTCGCATAAAATACCACATACTTTCTTTCCTTGATAATATAGATCATTGATCCATTTAATTTCAAGGTCGATGCCAAACAAGCGTGATACTACACGACGAACAACTAAACTAGTATAGGCAGATACCATCGGTATGGCATACATTTGTAAGGTATCATCTAAAATAATACTCATATAAATTCCAGTTTTTGCCGGAGAATAAAACGTACGATCCAACCGTCCTCGTCCTTTGGTTTGACTATTCGCAATAATACACGCTTTTCTTGCTTCCATACAGTATTGCTTCGCTAGATCGTTGGTAGACGTTACTTCATCATAGACCATGAGCTCATAAGAAAATGCCTGCTCTTTTAAATAAGCTTGAATACTTGCTTTTGATAAACGATCTTCGGCTTTATTCATACGATATCCAAGTTTTGGATGCCCTTGTATTTGATAGCCCTCTTCTCGCAACGTATGAATAGCCTTCCATACTTGTGTTCGATCAAGATTTAGTGTTTGTGCAATCCACGTTCCACTACAATAACTATGATTTGCTCGTTCCAAAACATACAATACTTTGTCCTTTACCATAGTGTCCTCCCTCAAATAGTTTGATAATCAAATTATCTAAAGTATAACAAACTTTCCTTTTAGGTTCAAGATAGAAGTGATCCTACAAAAAAAAGCCAAGGTTGGCTTTTACATTTTATTTATTTTATACTTTTTGATTAGTCTTGTTTTGATACGATCTGTAAGACTAATGACAATTACATTTGCTACTAAAATAAGAAATAGCGGAAAGGATTTAAACCCAATGATAAATGTACCTGTAAAAATACCGAGCAAATAGATCGCAATTCGTTGCAACATCTTATCTTCTTGCAAGCGATCCAAATGTTGAAACAATTGTTCACTTAAATAGGCTTCGTCAATCAACCAAATGTAAATCCCATCTAAAAAAACGAGTAACAAAAGGTAGAAAAAATTATCCGTTTGAAAAAAATGTAGAATAAACGGCAACCCTAATAAATACAGGATGGTAAAAAATTCAAGGTGATGAATCTGTTTTTTCAACATTATAATAACCCCCGTTTGAGATAGCGTGGAACTTTGTAGCGATCTAGTAATCCTAAAGATTTGATCGTCTGTGTTAAGTAAAGTGGATCACGCAATAATTTACGCCCCATTAAAACCAAATCCGCTTTTCCTTCCATGATAATTGTTTCTGCTTGTTCCACTGTTGTGATAAGTCCAACACAAGCAACTGGAATGGAAACAGCCTGCTTGATTGCATGCGCAAAGCCGACCTGATAGAGTGGAAAACTATCGATTGGTTTGGTATTGAGTCCACCACTACTTACATCAATTAGTTGAATTCCTTCCATTTCTAACGTGCGACATAATGCAATCATGTCATTGAGGTGTAATCCACTTGGTTCATATTCCTCTGCAGAAATACGGATCCATACACGCTCCCCAAAGCCTAGTTTCACAGCAGCAATCACCTTACGTAAAAACAACGTACGATCCGCTCCATAAGCATCGCTTCGCGTATTGATGAGCGGTGATAAAAACTGGTTAATCAAATAACCATGAGCCGCATGAATTTCCACAAAATCATAACCAGCTTTGTAAGCATTGTATGCAGCTTTTTCAAAATCATACACAATCGCATCGATTTGTTCACTCGTTAAGCCAAGCACATCATGTGCGTCTACCGGTGAAAAGCGTTGGTTTCCAAATTCATTTTTCATACCGCTATGGTTGAGTTGAACCCCGATTACACTGCCCATTTTATGAACAGCTTGAACGATTTCTTTCAGTTTGGATACTTGACGTTCATTGTAAATCCCTAGGCAATTGGCCGAAATATGACCATGTTCATTCACTGCAGTCGCTTCTTGGATGATACAGCCTACTTGCCCCAATGCTAAGTTCATGTAATGTGCCAGATGATATTCATTTGCAACACCATCCTTGGTATCCACCAAATAGGTACACATCGCAGGAACTCCGATGCGATTACGTATCATGAGGTTTGCTATATCTAAACTTTGAAATACATTCATGGAATCACCTTCCTTTATCGTATTGTTAAGACTCTAATACTATTTTACTATATTCTTCCCATTTGTTTAAGGAAATGTTCAGTTTTTCCTCAAGCTCTTGGATTTGCTTGGTAATTTCTTGCATCTTTTGATAGTCATTATAAACTGCTTCATCAAATTGAAGTTGCTCCAACCTTTGCATTTCTTGTTCCACTCGCTCAATTTCTTGTTCAATTTTCTTAATTTCTTTGCCATAGTTCACATTGCTACTTCGTTTGCCTTTGGGTTGTGTTTCTTTTTTTGATTGTGTCTCTTCTTTTTGCGTGTTGGTGTATTCCTCATATGTAGCTTGTACATACTTAACACCAGTAGGTTCAAACACCAACAGGGAAGTTGCTAACTTCGATATGAAGTATCGATCATGCGATACAAACAACATGGTACCATCGTATTCACGAAGAGCTTCTTCTAGGGCTTCTTTTGAAAGCAAGTCAAGGTGATTGGTCGGTTCATCCAGCAACAAGAAATTATCTTCACGCAACATGAGTTTTGCTAAGAGTAACCGTACTTTTTCTCCACCGGAAAGATCGCATATTTGTTTGAATACATCATCTTGTTGGAAGAGAAAAGCACCCAAAGCACTACGTACTTGGGTATGCGTTAAGTTTGGGAAATCCTCCCACAACTCTTCTAATACACTATTTGCTGGATCGAATCCACTAACATCTTGATCAAAATATCCAAGATCAATCTGGTGTCCCAACAAAAATTCCCCACCGCGTTTATCAATCGCTTGTGCCAAGGTTTTCAACAAAGTAGATTTTCCAATTCCATTCGCTCCAATTACTGCAATTTTTGCGCCATGATAAAGATCCATCGTTAAAGTTGCTAAGGTATGATCATAACCAATGGCCAAATCTTCCATACTACACACTAACTTTCCACCTTTACGCTTCGATTTGAAGTGTGCTTGAAATACTTGCTCCTCAGCACTCACATCACTTACGCGCTCCATACGCTCTAAAAATTTGATTTTGGACTGCGCAAACTTAGCCTTAGAACTTTTATAGCGGAATTTTTCTATTTGTGCCTGGATTCGTTCAATTTCTTTTCCTTGTCTAATAAAGCTAGCTTTTTGCTTTTCTTGCATTATTTTTTTCTGCGCTACAAAATGAGAATAGTTTCCATGATATTTCGTAAGCTTCCCAAATTCAATTTCACATACACTCGTGGCAATGTTATCGATAAATTTACGGTCATGTGATACAAGCACCATAGCTTTTGGATAACGTTTTAAATATCCTTCCAACCATGAAATCGTTTCTAAGTCTAAGTGATTGGTTGGCTCATCCAGCAATAAAATATCCGGTTTTGATAACAATAGTTTAATGAGTGCCAAGCGCGTTCGCTGTCCACCTGAAAAATCAGAAATTGGTTTTTCCAATTCAGCCTCAACAAATCCAAACTTTGTAAATAAGGTCATGAGTTCAGCTTGATAGGCATACCCACCAAGTTCTTCATATTGGTGGGAAAGCTTCGCATAGGCATCCAGTAATTTCTCACTATGATCATACGCCATTTGTTGTTCATATTGTTGTAAACTTTGCTCCATGGCTTTGAAATGCCCAAAGACCTCTTCTAGTTCATCTTTGATTAGACGCTGTTCATCGGCAAATACATGTTGTGACAAGTAACCAATATTTAATTTTCCACTTTGGTGAATATCGCCATCATCTAGGGTAATTTCCCCCATCATGATTTTTAGTAGGGTTGTTTTCCCAGCTCCATTTCGACCAACGATTGCAACTTTTTCTTGTTCATCAAGAGAAAATTGGATTTGATCCAGCACCGTCTGCGACCCATAAAATTTCAATCCTTTACTAATTTGATATAACATAGTTACTCCTCTATCCTTAAATATCGAACGATAGCATCTGCTAATCCACTTACTAATACATCTTGCTGTTTCGTAATGAGTTTATAATCCTCTGCATTTGTTAAATACCCAAGAGAAATCGATAATCCTTGCATCCCATAACGATTATCTTTCGCAAAACTAGCTGTCCCTTCTACCGAACTTGTGGAATACTGTCCCGCATTTGTAGCCATACCGCCACTCTCGCGCAAATATAAGTTATTTCCATAAACCCAACGCTCATCCATTCCCTGCACCTTAGAAGACTGGTAAATTCCCGTTGTTGAATAATATTGTGCCGGTGAAAGTTGTAACTCTTTCTTTAAATCATACATAATTGAATTAGCAAAAATCATCGACGTATCTGCACTGTAGGAAATTTCTACACCATTGATATTTGCATATGGAGATTCACTAAAATGTAAGGCAAAATAATACTTTGCACCGCTGTCGTAAGCTTTCTTCAAACGACCTTCTTCTCCATAGGTATTTACAATTTCATCCGCTTGATCTTTACTCAACATAACGCGTAAGCCGCGAGCTTCTAGTTCTGTTTTTAGAGCAGTTGCGTACTCAAATTGCAATTCATAGGCTGTAAGTTCATCATTTTGAAATCCTGTACTTGGAAGATAGGAAAAATCATAATTGTAATAGAGTGGATCAAGGAACACATCATATTGCTCACTTACTTCCTCTTCTACTATTAAAAATAACATTTGATTGGTACTAATTTTTGTATGTGCAAAATAAGCATCATCTGACACCAAGCTAATTTTGTGATTGGTATCATTTCGAGTTACTGTAAAAAAGTCACTCACAACCTTTGATCCCATTCGAATCCGTTTCCGGTCTAAATTATCATTTAAATACAGTTCGTAAACTCCAGGTTCTAGGGCATCCAGTAAGATTTGACGATCCCGGTTTTTCTCTAAAACAAACACGGTATCTTCTCCCGTACAAATATTACGTAGTGTTAATGATTTCGCAACCAAAGGGTCACTCACTTCAGGATTATACTGATTCTTAAACAAATTTAACGTTTCTCCATAATATAAATAATCTTCGATTTGATAGTAATCATAAAAAGGGGTGTTGATCACTTCTAGACTTTTGGTTTGATCCCAACTACATACACTAAATGGCGTTTCCCCTTCTACTTCTTCTTGCGATTTCCAAACACTTGCTACAATTAATACTACAACAAAAAGAGCAATGAGGATTGCTCCTTTTCGTTTATTTCGATTTCTTGGTTCATATTTCATATTGTCCCCCTCTATAATACGATATCAATAATATGTTTCGGTTTTTGTTCTTCCACCGGTGGAAAACTCATATGGTGGACAGATATTTCTAAGTCCAAAAGGGCCTTGGGGTTGTGAATTCCATAAAAAGCAGTATCTTCAAACGGATACAGTACCAGTGGAAACACATCATCCTTTTCGACGATAATTGGTGTTCTTGGATCATAAAATACCCATGAATGATCATAGCCAACATACTTGGATCCTTGATTACAACGACCATACCCTCGCGCGTTTGCAATGAATCGTCGCTTTAGTCGTTGTGGATTGTAACCGATATTTTCCAACACCCAAATAAACGGTGCTAGTAAATAGTTTTTTCTTCGTGCCTTTTGATCGATTGCTTGATCTGCATTGCAATAGTCAAAGATAAACACATCAAGAAATAAACCATCTTCTCCCCTAACGTTGTGTTTTAACGTGGTATTGGCTTCTTTTACATAAGTATCAGTTTTACGAAACTTCATACTTGGCAATAGTACATTGTACGCTTTGTGCGTATCAAAACATTGATAAGAATATCCAGCTGGTAAATAATCTGGTAATATTCTTAGTAATTTTTCATAATCTTCTAACATCATTGCGACATCCATGTCATCATCCCAAGGAATAAACCCTTGATGTCGAACCGCACCTAAAAGACTCCCTCCTACTAGAAAATAGGAGATTTCATGTTCCACACAAATTTGGTGGAAAACCTTCATTATTTCAAGCAATTGGTCATGTACGTTTTTTAAGGTTATCGTATTTCCCAATGCATCAGTTTTTAATATATATTCTTCACTTTTCATTTTTTTATCACCACGTCTATTATAGTTTACTTTACACGCTAGCACAACCTTACACCAGGATTAACATGTTTTCACCAAACTTTTAAAAGCAAAAGTAGAAGCTAAACTAGTTAACATCATACGGATTAGCTAACAACTGTTGAGACAAGTATCTGATCTTTATGTGGGTTACGCTCTTTCTTCATCTGAACAATCAACTGACGACAACACAATCTACAAAAGAAAAAACAGGCGTTCTTTTCAAAGTTGAAAATTTATCCTGTTTTTATTGTCAGATACGGCAATACAGCGACTGCGTTTTTCGTTAAAAGTTTAAGTTTCTTGGTGTACGTGCAAATGGTTGTACATCACGAATATTTTGCATACCTGTTAAGTACATTAAGAAACGTTCGAAACCTAGACCGAATCCAGCATGTTTTACTCCACCGTAACGGCGCAAGTCAGTATACCATTTCAATCCTTCTTCTTCGATTCCCATTTCTTCCATACGAGCTAACAAGACATCCAAACGCTCTTCACGTTGTGATCCCCCAACAAGTTCACCAACTCCTGGCACTAGTAGGTCACAAGCAGCAACTGTTTTTCCATCATCATTGATACGCATATAGAAAGACTTGATATCTTTTGGATAATCAATCAAGAATACCGGACCATCCACGATAACTTCACATATATAACGCTCATGTTCGCTCTGTAAATCCATCCCCCATTCTACTGGGTATTCAAACTTCACATCAGCAGCTTGTAGATGTTCTACTGCTTCTGTATATGACATACGTTTAAACTCAGAGTTACGTACTTTGTTAAGACGACTCATAACATCTTTATCAATCATTGCGTTGAAGAATTTCATTTCCTCAGGTGCATTTTCCATAACATAGTCAATACATGATTTAATCATATCTTCAATTAAATCCATATCGTCTTCTAAATTTGCGAAAGCAATCTCAGGCTCAATCATCCAGAACTCAGATGCATGGCGACTTGTATTTGATTTTTCAGCACGGAACGTAGGTCCAAATGTGTAAACATCACGGAATGCAAGTGCAAATGCTTCCGCATGCAACTGCCCTGAAACGGTAAGCGCAGAATGTTTTCCAAAGAAATCTTCTTCGTAGTTTCCATCTTCTCTCGTTGTTACTGTAAAGACTTCACCAGCACCTTCGGCATCATTTCCTGTAATGATTGGAGTGTGTACATAAACAAAGCCTTGGTTTTGGAAAAATTCATGAATTGCCATCGATAATACGGAACGCAAACGGAAAACAGCATTGAACGTATTTGCACGTGGACGCAAATGTGCGATTTCACGCATATATTCAAAGCTATGACGTTTCTTTTGTAGTGGGTAACTCTCTTCGCAAGCACCTTCTAATACAACTTCACTCAATTGAAGTTCGAATGGTTGTTTTCCACCTTTTGTTAATAGAAATTTACCAGTTACTGTAATAGCAGAACCTGTAGAAAACTTTGCAACCTCAGCATAATTGGATAAACTTGCATCATAAACCAATTGTACATTTCTAAAGTAAGTACCATCGTTTAATTCGATGAAACCAATTTTCCCATTGTCGCGATTTGTACGAATCCAACCTTGTAATTGTACATGCTCAACCGCATCCAACTCCATCATTTCATCAGCTAATACCATTTCGTAAAGCTCTCGTACTGTCATAAATTCCATATTTATCTTCTCCTTTTTGAATAAAAAAAACGTCCCCTTTCAGGAACGTTTGATCGTTTTGCCATCCTGATATGGGTATTCCTACCCGCATCGAAACACGTTAACGCCGTGCGTACGAAACCGTCTACTATGATTTCTCCGGTTCAGTTCCTTAAGTGTTGAGTTATTTTCATTGTATTCCGCCTTTCACCAGACGCGGATCGCTTTACTACGCATAAAAATACCGTCTTAATTCATTACTTTTCTTCTAAAAACTTATTTGTTTCAAATACTAGTTCTTGGATAGATGATACCACATCAATCGACTTGATTGCAACACCTTTGGGCACTTGAATGTGCTCATGTGTAAAGTCAACCAAACCAACGATACCACATTTCACTAAACGGTCAACCGTTTCTTGAATATTTTGTCCTGCTGCCAAGATTGCAATACGACATCCTTCTGGAATTCTTGCTTCCAAATCATTCATATCGTATACTGGAACACCAAAGCGAACCCCTTGACGATCGGGAGAAATATCAAACGCACAAGTAATTTCTCCTACGACATGACTCCATTTGTTATATTTCATAAGGGCACGTCCCATATTACCTGCACCAATTAAGATTAACTTTTCGTCGAAATCCATTCCTAGTTCGGTATTAAAAATTTCGATTAGCTTATTCACATCATAACCATATCCTTGTTTTCCAAGATTTCCTAAAAATGAAAAATCTCTACGAATGGTTGTTGATTCAATATTTACTACTTCGCTTAACTCTTTCGACATTATTTTTTCAATTCCTGAATTGCTCAATTTACGTAAAGCTTTCAAGTAAACTGGATAACGTTGTAGAGTAGCTTTTGGCACTTTTTTATTAGACATATGGCAAAGCCCTCCTATCTCATGTATTCTATCACAAAATGTTATATTTGTGAAATATTTTATTTTTTTTACAAATTCTTACATATTTGATTGGAACGCATCCAAATCTAGTCCAGGATTTGCTCCTAAATCCATGCCTGCTCTCACACCTTTTTCAAATGCGTAGTACCCAACAACCCCCATCATCGCCGCATTATCCGTACAACAAGATAATGGTGGAATAATGTAGGAAAGCTGCGGATATTCCTGTTGCATTTTTTCTTCTACTAAAGTGCGTAAGCGTGAATTCGCGGCAACACCTCCAGCTAATACAACTTGTTTCACATCGTACGATTCCAATGCAAGTGATAATTTATCCATTAGTTGTCCTAGGGCAACTTCTTGAAAACTAGCAGCCAAATCCGCTGGTTCAAACAGTTCGTTTTTACGCTTCATACGGTCGATAAATTGCAATACTCCACTTTTTAACCCAGAAAACGAAAAGTCCATTGGATTTTGCATTTTTGGTTTTGGTAATGTATAAATTGCATTTCCCGTTTTCGCAAGTCGATCGATTTGTGGTCCACCAGGATAAGGTAAGCCCATGACACGTGCGACTTTATCGTAAGCCTCACCGATGGCGTCATCTTGTGTTTGAGATACCACTTCAAAATGGAAGTGTTCTTTCATATAAACAAGTTCAGTATGCCCACCACTAACAACAAGAGCTAATAAGGGGAACGTTAAATCTCCAACTAAATTATTTGCATAAATGTGTCCTGCAATATGATGTAGTGGAACAAGTGGTAATCCATAACTCCAAGCTAATGCTTTGGCAGCTGTGATTCCTACGTGCAAGGAACCGATCAACCCTGGACCCTGTGTTACTGCAATAGCATCCATCGATTCGATATTCATATTTGCTTTTTCTAGTGCTTCGCTAATTACGATGCTAATATTTTCCACATGAATTCGGCTTGCCACTTCGGGAATAACCCCACCATATTTTTCATGTACAGCTATTTGTGTCGCAACAATACTACTAACAATCGTTTTCCCGTTCGAAATAATCGCAACAGCTGTTTCATCACAACTCGATTCAATCGCTAATATATTCGTCAATTTCATAGTATTCTCCAATTCCTTTTGCCATTACTTGTGCATCTTCAAAATTATCTGCATAGTAAGCCTTTCTTACATTCAAATCAAAATAGCCTTGTTTGCGGTACAAGCGCTTTGCCGTTTCATTACTGATACGAACTTCCAACAGAATCGTTTCACATCCTGCACTGCGTGCTTGCTTTTCCACAAATTCCAACAACAAGGTTCCAATGCCACGTGATTGCATTGATGATTTCACTCCTACAGTTGTAATTTGGCACGTCTCAAAGGTAATCCAATAGCCAATATAGCCAACGATATCATCATCGCAAGTCGCAACATATAATTTAGCATATGGATTTTCCAATAGTTCGTATTGATAATGCTCTTCCTTCCAAGCATCGGAAAAAATAGCTTGTTCAATCGCTAACACCTGTGGAAAATCATCCAATGTCATTTCTCGTAACAAGATCATTAAATACTCTCCTTAATGTAGAGCGGAACAAGTGCATGTATATTATCTACGCGTTTCCACTGTGCTTGTAATTCCACAAATGCATTCGCGATATCAATGGGTGGATTTTCTTGTCCAACTAGATAGGCATCACCTAAATAGGCAGTAGTTTGTGGTAAATCAGCAAGTGCTACAACATTCGGTGTAGATATCACATTTCCTTGGCTTACCTCAGCTACGAAAGCCTTTTTACTTCTAGCATCCAATAAAACCGTCCCCTCTTTTTTACCTGCATATAACAAGAAGGTAGACAGCGTAAACAACGGCAAATTACGTTGGGAACAAATTACTTTTGCAACGGTCATACCAATACGCACTCCCGTATAAGAACCAGGGCCTTCACTAACACAAATGGCTTCTAAGTCATTTGGTTTCCAACCAACGGATTGAAATAAACGATCGATTTCCACAAAAATATATTCACTTTGTTTTTTTGGAACTTCTTCCACATAGCTTGCAAGCATCTTTCCTGACTCAAGTAAAACCAAACCTAAATATTTAGTCGATGTATCTATACACAACGTTCGCATGCTAAAGCCTCCTCAATCACTTGATACTTGGCACCGATGCCATGTACTTTCATCAATCTCGCATCCTCATCAACGCGGTACAATTCTATTTCTAACCGTTCACTTGGAAGAAATTCCTCAATAAAATGTGGCCACTCTATAACGCAAACACCATCTGATTCAAATAATTCTTCAAAACCTAAGTCTTGATGCGTATCTTCCAAACGATATGCGTCAATATGATATAAAGGGAATTTCCCTTGGTATGTTTTTAAGATCGTAAACGTTGGTGAGTTGATTACTTTGCTAACACCCAACTGCTTTCCAAACGCCTTTGTAAACGTAGTTTTCCCTGCGCCTAAATCTCCTGTTAATAGAATCATGGCTCCAGGAAAACACAAATCGGCCAAATGACTCGCTATGGCCTGTGTATCTTCTAGATTTGATATCTTTAGTTCTGTCATATTCTCTCCTCATGATAGAGCTATTATAACGTAGTTACAAATAAAAAAAAGCTCTAATGCACTTACCGTATTATATCACAAATTAAAATCTCTTGTGAAATAAAAAAAACTCACTATCGTGAGTCTTTTACCTGGCAACGTGCTATTTTCACTGGGGCCAGGCCCAGCTATCGTCGCCGCTAAAGTGCTTAACTTCTGTG
>JBOFMT010000037.1:0-50351 GCA_051658525.1 Erysipelotrichaceae bacterium
AATTTTATTTCTTTTCTTAAACAGGATAAGAATTCTACTTTGATACACTGTCCATAAATTTGTTCATCAAAATCTAAAATATGGACTTCAATGCTCATATGACTACGATAGTTAAACGTTGGGTTATTTCCAATATTAATAATTGCATGATGCAGTTGCTCTGCAATGGTTACTTGCCCAATATAAACGCCTCCTTGTGGAATAACATAGTCAGCATTGGGCTCGACATTTGCCGTTGGAAATCCAATTCCGCGTCCTTTTTGATTGCCATGAATGACCATACCACGAATATAGAAGGCACGCTGCAACAAGCGATTGGCACGCGTGATTTCACCTGCTTCAATTAATTGTTCAATAAAGGTCGTAGATATTTTTGTATGTTCATCTTCGATTTTTTCAACAATACTAAGTTGAAAGCTAGCGTGTTCACGAAGATAGCTAACATCACCCTGCCCTTTTTTACCAAAACGGAAATCAAAACCACAAACCAAATGTTGCACTTGTAACTGTGATAACAGCGAAATAAATGCATCACAGCTTAAATCGGCTAACGCTTGATTGAATCGTAAAATAATCCATTGTTGAATCCCTAGTGCAGCACCTACTTGGATGCGCTCTTGCATCGGTAAAAGCTGAGGTACATGGTCCAATCCTTTTAAGAGTTGCCATGGATCTGGTTCAAAGGTAATTAGCGTTGGTATTGTACCATTGGCACGACATGTCGTTACAACTTGTTCAATGAGCGCTTGATGTCCCATATGCAATCCATCAAAATATCCAATACAAGCAGTATTTGCTTCTACTTCAGGCAAGGTTTGACCTAATTCATACGTAATCAATTTCATTACCACAATCCTCTTGCCATACGATAGACGCCGTTATGAGAGCGTTCATAAATCGCAATGGCTTCCTCACCATCAACAATACAAACACGTGGTTCATTTGTTGTTAAATGCAAAGGTTTTCCATTTTTCACATCTACTATGTTGGCATCACTTATTTGTGGCAAATAGGCCAACGCTTGACGTAGAGGTATCAAAGCAAAGTCACCTTGTGCGATTTGCTCTAATGTTTTCGCATCATCAACATGGAAATTTCCAACACGCGTACGTACTAGCGCATTCATAATTGCTAGGTTGTTGGTTGCCGCTCCAATATCACGGCAAAGCGAGCGAATATACGTCCCACTTGAACATCGAGCTAAAAACTGATGGTTCGCTGCATCAAGTACACGCAATTCATGAAAATATACATCACGTAGTGGACGTTCTACCGATTGTCCTGCGCGTGCATATTCATACAGTTTTTTTCCATTGACTTTGATACTTGAAATCATCGGAGGCAATTGTTTTTGCGCTCCCTTAAAGCTATCCAATACCGCTTGTAAATCAGCAATCGGAGTAACTTCTTTGGTTTCAGTGATCTCTCCCCAAATATCCTCGGTCGTACTCATCTTTCCAAGTTCAAAACTTCCAATATACTCTTTATCGGTATCTTCTAAATATGGAAGTGCCTTACAAGCTTTTCCAACTAAAATAACCAATAAACCCGTTACATCAGGATCAAGTGTTCCTGTGTGACCAATTTTCTTGGTACCTAATATTCTACGCAGTTTAAACACCACATCATGGCTTGTCATACCTGCTTCTTTGTTTACTAATAATATTCCATCCATTTCATCACATCCAATTCTTTCCTTATTATATCATGATTTGTTTGGTTCTCAAAATGTTGCGGCACAAAAAAACACATAAAAAAGTTCATCCCGAGGGATGAACGTTAGCTTATTGTACTTCTTGCGGCACAGGTGTTTGCAACAATACTTTACTACGACGTGCAAACACAATCGTTGTGGTAGTCGTTGCGATGATATCGGCAATTGGTTGCGCTAAATAAATTCCCATAACACCAAAACCAAGGTTTGGTAAGAGATACACCAAAGGAATCAAGATAATGATCTTACGCAACATTGCTAAGAACAACGATATTTTGGCTTCCCCAAGTGCAATAAAGGCATTTTGTAACACGATTTGTGCTCCAAAGGCAAAGATACCGAAGAAATACACCTTCATTACCGTTGTTGTAAGTTCTAACAAGGCCTCATCACCAGTGAACATCACAGCGAAGACACGTGGTGCAAAGACATTGATTGCCCACATACATACAGAAATACTCAACGCTGCAATGAGTGCGGTACGAATAGTTTCTTTTACGCGGTCATATTGTTGTGCTCCAAAGTTGTAACCAATGATTGGTTGTGCCCCTTGGCAAAGTCCCATCATCGGCAACAAGACAATTTGAGAAATACTACTTAAGACTACCATTGTTCCTACATATAAGTCTCCACCAAGGCGCAACAATTGGGTATTGAAGACAATCATAACAATACTTTCTGTCGATTGCATAATAAATGGAGCAATTCCAAGTGCAAACATCGTTCCTAAAATTTTGAAATCCGGTTTAAAATACTTGGCTTTGATTCGGATCGTCGTACGTTTG
Organism: Erysipelotrichaceae bacterium; assembly: GCA_051658525.1. Taxonomy (GTDB): domain Bacteria; phylum Bacillota_I; class Bacilli_A; order Erysipelotrichales; family Erysipelotrichaceae; genus JBOFMT01. The sequence continues at coordinate 2,500 of JBOFMT010000037.1, forward strand.
CTTAGTAAGAACCAAACGACCCAAACAGCACTCACCCCCTGGGCGATAACGGTAGCAAGAGCTGCTCCTTGAACACCCATATTGAATCCAAAGATTAAGATTGGATCGAGTACGATATTGGTGATTGCACCAATAATAACCGTTAACATTCCAAACTTTGCAAATCCTTGCGCATTCAAGAAGTTATTTAACCCAAGACCTAACATGACAAATACGGTACCCACCAAATAAATTTGTAAGTAGGAAGCAGCATAAGGCAAGGTAGCCTCACTCGCTCCAAACAACATTAAAATCGGTTCTAAGTAAATTGTAAACCCGATGGTTAATACAACACTTAAAACGAGTAAACTCATCACAGCATTGCCCAGGATTTTTTCAGCTTTCTCTTTTTTTTGTTCTCCAAGCGCGATACTTGCTAGTGGTGCTCCCCCCATACCAACAAGTGCAGCAAAAGCTGAAATTAACATTAAAATTGGAAACGCAACGCCAAGTCCCGTTAACGCCTGCGTTCCAACTTCAGGAATTCGACCAATGTACATCCGATCGACGATATTGTATAACACATTCACTAGTTGCGCTGCAATGGCTGGAATGGCTAACGAAAATAATAACTTTGGTATACTTTGGTTTAACAACGAATCATTTGTTTTCATCTTCTATCTCCCTCTTATGAAATCAATAAAAAAAAATTAAGTGGTAAACACTTAATCTTTTTTTGATCAAGGGAGAGATCTTTCCTGCTAAACAACAGGTGGGTACCCTGTAACTGTTTTCTGGATCCATAAATAAATTTATGTCTTCACACCAACAACTAACTCCGGATTCCCTTATCTCAATATGTAGGAAAAATATAATCCCTTGAACAAGCATATTATAGCATCTTAAAAATAAAAGTTAAGTATTGACATTTATTTTTTTAAATCTAATCCAATTTGTAATTCTTCTAGTTGCGCAACATCTACAGGTGATGGTGCATTTGTCATTGGGCAGCGGCTGCTTGCATTTTTTGGGAAGGCAATTACATCACGTAAGCTATCGGAATGTGTCAACAACATTGCAATACGGTCCAAACCAAAGGCAATCCCACCATGTGGAGGTGTACCATATTTAAAGGCATCGATAAAGAATCCAAAACGTTCTTGAATTTGTTCATCGCTAAACCCTAAAATTGAGAACATTTTTGCTTGCATTTCTGAGTCATAAATACGAAGACTTCCCCCACCTAGTTCAAAGCCATTTAGTACCAAGTCATATGCACAAGCGCGTACACTTGCTGGATCGCTTTCTAGTAAGTGTAAGTCACGTTCTTGCGGACGTGTAAATGGATGATGTTTTGCAAAGTAGCGTTGTTCTTCTTCCCCATACTCTAACAATGGGAAATCAACAACCCATAGGTATTGATAATCATCAGCACGGTATAAGTTATCTTCTTTCGCAAAGTGCGCACGCAGGGCACCTAGAACCTCACATGTTACATGCCAACGGTCGCTAACGATAAAGATAATATCATTGTTTACTAAACCAAGTGTGCTTACTAAGGCAGCTTTTTCTTCCTCAGTGAAGAATTTTAACACAGCTCCTTCTAGTGCTCCATCGATATATTTGATGGTAACTAAGCCCTTAGCTCCATATTTTTTAGCGAAGTCCGTTGTTTTATCAACTTCTTTACGCGTCATACTCGCACGGTTGTTTACCACGATTCCTTTGATTGCACCATTTGCAGCAATTGCGTCCGCAAACACTTTAAATTCAGAATTTTTGAATACTTCACGTAAGTCTTGAAGTTCCATTCCATAACGAACGTCTGGTTTATCACTACCAAAACGATTCATAGCATCCATGTAGCTTAAACGTAAGAATGGTGTAGAAATAGTTACACCCATTGCTTCTTTCATCACGCGCGCCAACATCGTTTCCATCATTGTTTGAATTTCTTCTTCACTCATAAAGCTCATTTCAATATCGACTTGCGTAAAGTCAAGTTGACGGTCCGCTCTTAAATCTTCATCACGGAAACAACGAGCTACTTGATAATAACGCTCAAACCCAGAAATCATCAACAATTGTTTGAAGATTTGTGGAGATTGCGGTAAGGCATAAAATTCACCTGGATGTACACGGCTTGGAACCAAATAATCACGAGCACCTTCTGGTGTTGATTTGGTAAGGATTGGAGTTTCAATTTCCATAAATCCATTGTCATCTAAGAAATTACGCATTACTTTCGTAATTTGTGCACGTTTCATTAGTTTTTGTTGCATCACTGGACGACGTAAGTCCAAGTAACGATATTTCATACGCGTTTCTTCTAGTGCATCCGTTTCATCTGCAATGATGAGTGGTGTTGTTTCTGCTGAGTTCACAACACGTACGCTTTCTACTAAAACTTCAATATCTCCAGTAGCTAGTTTTGGATTTTTGTCTTTACGCTCTACTACCGTTCCACTTACTTCTAAAATATATTCATTACGTACTTCTTTGATTGTTTCCGCAATTTCTTCATTGAATACCAATTGGGTAATTCCCTCTTTATCACGTAAATCGATAAATACAATCGCTCCAAAGTTACGACGTTTTGCTACCCAACCAATTAGTGTTACTTGTTGTCTTGCATCACTTAATCGTAATTGTCCATTGTTATGCGTTCTCTTCATGCGTTCCTCCTTGACACTTGCAGCCTTCGCCACAGTTATGCTCTTCTTCTTGTAATAACGAATCCATCCCATTGATTAGTTGTTCAAAAGGAAGTTCAATTTGTTTTTGATCTGCAATACGTTTGATTTTGACTACACCAGCATCAACTTCACTTTGACCTAATAAGACCACAGCTTGAGCTTTCATACGATCAACACTTTTAAATTGTGCCTTAAAGCTACGCCCCAAGTAATCAACTTCCGTTTTGTAGCCAGCATTACGCAATGCTGTTACCGCCGTAAATACCGTTGGTTTGATTGCTTGATCCAAACACATCACATAAACATCGATGCTTTCTTCTTCAGCTAGCGCAATTCCTTCGCCTTCGCAAGCAATAATCAAGCGTTCAAGTCCCATAGCAAAACCAATCCCGGATTGCTCAGGTCCACCAAAGTATTCCACCAAGCGATCATAACGACCACCAGCAAATACCGTTGATTGTGAACCCATGTTTTTGTTTTCACTTACCACTTCAAATACGGTATGCGTATAGTAATCCAAACCACGAACCAAACGATCATCTAGTTCGTATGGAATTTCTAGTTCATCCAACAAGGCCAAAACTTGTGCAAAATAAGCTTTGGAATCTGGTGTTAAATATTCATGTAAGTTCGGAACCACTTGCATCGCTTCATGTTTCGCATCTGCCTTACAATCTAAAATACGCAATGGATTTTGTTCAAAGCGACGTTTACAGTCTCCACACATCGTTTCCAAGTGCGGTGCAAAGTGCGTTTTTAACGCTTCGCGATAGTTGTTACGACTTTCATCATCTCCTAGTGTATTGATCAAAACCTTTAGATCAGAAAGACCAAGTGCTTGTACAATAGACCATCCAAGAGCAATCGTTTCTACATCGATCATTGGATCTTTCGCACCAATCGCTTCGACACCAAACTGATGGAAGATGCGTTGACGCCCTTTTTGTGGACGTTCGTAACGGAATTGTGGACCTACATAATATGTTTTTAATGGTAAATCCTGTGATGCGAACAATTTATTTTCAACAAAAGCACGCACCACCCCTGCAGTCCCCTCTGGACGAAGGGTTAGGGAGCGTTGTCCATTGTCTTCAAACGTATACATTTCTTTATTGACCATATCACTACTGTCATTGCCACGTTTGAATACTTCCGTATGTTCAAAGATTGGTGTACGAATTTCTTTGTAGTTGTACACATAACAGAATTGACGAATCACATCTTCGATTTTATGCCATTTAGCAATCTCGCTTGGTAAAATATCGTGTGTTCCTCTTGGTACTTGATAGTTCATCTTAGTTTCCTCCTTAGAATATAAAAAAGCGCCCTTATCTCTAAGGACGCTAAAAGCGCGGTACCACCTTAGTTCGCAAACAAGTTGCGCACTTTAGCGTTGATAACGAAACGACCCGTTTGTTTTTTAAACAACTCTTCCAAAGTGTCCCAAATAGTCCCTATCAAGAAGCTCTCACCCTCGCTTCTCTCTCTTTGCATACGTTCTATTTTTCTCTTCTTCACTAGATTTGAATCTATTTTAGCATGCGTCACAACACATGTCAATCGTCTTATTTGATCACGCGTTCTACGCTAATAATTGAAGTAATCTTTCTTAAATTTGAGATTAAATTATGAAGATGATTTACATCATCGACAATCACGCGCATCTTAGTGACAACGTGAATGCGGTCGCTTTGTACTTTACTATCTACGTGGTTTAATCCAGATTTACATTGGCTGACAACGGTCACAATATCACTTAACAAGAAGTTACGATCCGTTGAGCGCACTTCTAGTGATACTTCATATTGTTTACGTTCCAAATGGTCATCCCAGAACACTTCAATCAAACGCTCTTGTAAACTAGCAACATTTGGACATGAGGTTCGATGTACTTTTACACCTTGCCCTTTGGAAATAAATCCAACAATTTCATCCCCTGGAATCGGTGAACAGCAACTAGCTATGCTAACAACCATACTTTCAATTCCTTCGACGTGAATTCCCGTTTTACTTGGCATGCGTTTCTTATTGTTCGCTTCATTACGAGAAAACATTTTTTGAAGGTTTTCATTGTCCATTGCCAAATTACTTTTTTGTTTGGTTAAGCGTTCAATAACCGTAACCAAAGGGATGCTCTTAACCGCAATGGCATAATATAAATCAAGGGTAGAATGATAGGTTAAAGAGTGCAAGATCGCTTCTACTTTTTTATGTTCCATATATTGTTTTGGATCAAAGCCTCTGCGTTTTAGCTCCTCAATTAACATCTCTTCGCCTTTTTTGGCATCACTTGCTTTTTTCTCTACTTCTTGTTTGAGGAAGTAAGCATTGATTTTATTTCTAGCATGACTCGATTTTACTATTTTTAGCCAGTCTTTGCTTGGTCCTGCAGTTAAATCTTTGGTTGTTTTAATGCTAACAACATCACCCGTCTTCAACATCGTATTGAGCGGTACCAAAGCACCATTGACAATAGCACCGATGGTTTTATGACCAATCTCCGTATGAATGCGGTAAGCAAAGTCTAGTGGTGTAGAACCATTTGGTAACGCAATCACACGCCCTTTTGGACTCATCACATAGACATTGGCTTCGAAAATATCACGTTGCAACAAACTCATATATTCCAGCGCATCGTCATTGATTTCACCACTCATTGCATTGAAATCTTTAAACCAACGAAGTTGCTCTTCAATCTCTTCTTGTTTGATTTCAATACCACGTTGCTCTTTATACTTCCAATGTGCTGCAATCCCTTTTTCCGCAATTTCATCCATTTTTTCTGTACGAATTTGCACTTCAAAGATGTTACCTTCTTCTGCAACGATGGTCGTATGTAAACTTTGGTACATATTCACCTTAGGCATAGCGATATAATCTTTAAAACGTCCAGGAATTGGACGGTAGGTTGCATGAATATACCCTAAGGTTTCATAACAACTACTTTCATTGGTTGTGATAATACGAATGGCTAATAAATCTAAGATTTCTTCGAAGCGTTTTTGCTTGGTTGTCATCTTTTTATAGATTGAATACAAATGTTTGGAACGACCAAACATCCGAATTTCAATATTATGTTCTCGCAGTAAGGTTCCAAATTCTTCAATCATGCGTGATACTTGCGAATCGCGTTCACTTTTTCGAACTTCCACAAGTTTCGCAATTTCATAATATTTTTCACGATTCAGATAGTAAAAACTCAAATCTTCTAATTCATTCTTGATTTCGCTAATCCCCAAACGATGGGCAATTGGCGCATATACTTCGAGTGTTTCCGAAGCAATCTTTTTTTGTTTTGCTTCACTCATAAAATTGAGTGTACGCATATTATGCAGACGGTCTACGAGTTTGATAAGAATAACACGCACATCTTTTGCCATGGCGATAAATATTTTACGATGGTTGTTTGCTTGGTATTCTTTTTCATCAGCAAAGTTGATATTCCCGATTTTGGTAACACTCTCTACTAAATTATAAACATCTTCCCCGAAGCGTTCGACCATTTCTTTTTCACTCACATCACAATCTTCAATGACGTCATGAAGAAAACCAGCTGCGATCGTCTGTGGACCTGAGCGCAGCGTCGCTAGTACGTAGGCTACTTGAATCGTATGAATGATATACGGTTCACCGCTCTTACGAACTTGAGGACGATGTTTTTCTTCCGCAAACGCATAAGCATCTGAAATTAGTTTTAAATTTTCTGGTTTTGAGATGTACCCCTGCACTTCTTGCATTACATCTTCAAACGTTTTATTTACCGCTACGACCATATGTTCTCACCCTTATCTAGTAAAAAAGGGATATACCCTTCTTTAGTATTGAGTCAATGCTTTAATGTTGTAATTTTCCAACAAAGCACGACCGTTTAAATCTTTTAATTCAATGAGGAAAGCACAACCTACAACTTCTCCACCCATTTGTTCAACCATTTTACAAGTAGCATCAACCGTGCCACCTGTTGCTAACAAGTCATCAACAACTAAAACGCGTTGTCCTTTTTGAATACCATCAACGTGCATATGAAGTTCATTTGAACCATATTCTAAGTCATATTTCAAACTTACTGTTTCACGTGGTAATTTTCCTGGTTTACGAACTGGTACAAATCCGATGTTCAAAGCGTAAGCTACTGGACATCCGAAGATGAATCCACGAGATTCAGGACCAACGATTACGTCAGCTCCAACCTCTTTTGCGAACGCAATCATTTCATCACATGCTGCTTTATAAGCAGGACCATGTGCCATCAAAGGTGTGATATCGCGGAACAAAATTCCCTCTTTTGGAAAATTTGGGATATCAGCTATATATTTTTTTAAATCCATTGTAGTCTCCTTCTGCATTTTTACTTTCCTATTATATCAAATTATTGCGAAAAAGAAAGGTTATTGTCTATTCTCCAACGAAAAATCTTCCAAAACTGCATTGCATTTGCGCTGATTTCGAAATGTTGAGACATCGAGTTTAAATACACCACCAAGATGATCGCCAACTTGAATATCAAAGGCTTTACTCGGTGCATTCCATAAGAAGTACTCCACTCCATTTTGTGAGCGAAGCTTGATATGCACTTGTTTCAAGATCGTAACACTTGCTACCGTAAACGTGGTATAGAACAGTGGTAACATAAATCCTTGTCCAAAAGGACGTAGTGGTGCAAGCGCATCAAAATGTGCAAGCGTGATGGCTGATTCGGGAAGTGTTACAACTGGATAGGTTTTTTCTTGCAAAGTAATGGCATCCATTTTTGCTTCAACATAGGCAACAAGATTAGGTAATTTACTTTTCTCAATAGCAATACCAGCAGCAAGGCTATGTCCCCCATAAGCATGGAGTTCATGAAGAAAGTCTGCGAAAAAGTGATTAAGATCAACGCCATCAACCGAGCGAATACTTCCCTTGTACAATCCATGATGTCCACTTAGGACCATAACAGGTTTTTGAAATTGATTTGTTGCTCGTGACGCTACAAGTCCAACAATACCTTCATGAAAGCGTTCATCGCTCACAATCGGAAAACGATCACTGATGAGTGCAGGATGTGCAATATCATACATTTCACTCGTTAAGCTCTTGCGCTTGTTGTTCACCTCTTGTAACTGTGCAGCATAACGTTCTTGTTGGATGGGATCGGTTGATGTTAGAAAGCGCACCATTGTGTTGGCATTGCTAAGATCCGCCATACGTCCAGCTGCATTGATAAGTGGTGTGATTTGAAAACCGATGACTGTTTCATCAAAGCTAGTCGCCTTACATAATGTATGTAGCGCTTGTCCTTTGCCCTGGTTGAGCAAAGCAATCGCATGTTTTAGTAAACTACGATTCATTCCCCATACAGCAACCACATCACTAACCACACAAATACCAGCTAGAATTGCATGATAGTCTTGTTGTCCCACTAGGTGGCTAGCGAGTAAATACGCAAGACCAGCTCCACTCATCTCTGCATAATAAGCGGATAAGTGTTTGGGGTGTAACACAAGACTAGCCTCAATCTCACCTTCATAGTTATGATGATCACAGACAAGTACACTTATGCCCAATGATTTTGCTAAGGCGAGTGCCTCTGTGCTTTTTACCCCATTGTCGACACAAATGATGACTTGATAGCCTTTGGTATGCGCCATCGTAACGGTGTTGGTATTGAGCCCATAACCCTCACTTAAACGATTGGGAATATAGTAGCCATGAGCAATGTTCGCACGACTAAGTGCATCATCTAGAATCGCTGTAGCACACATGCCATCACAGTCATAATCTCCAGCGATGAGTATTTTTTCATTGTTGGCTTTTGCTGCTTGAATCCGCTGCACAATGGCTAAGACAGGTTCTTCCTGACATAGTGGAAGCGCGACATTGGCAGTTTGTTCTGTTACCTGTTCGCTAGTAAGTGCCATCGCTCTTGTAATAGTTTCATAGAAGTTTGTTTGATATTGTTCTAAAATATGTAATTTCATATAAGTTCCTCATTTTCTACTAGTATCGCATAGTTTAACCCACTATGAATGTTACTTTAAAAGATCTGTTCGCAGTGTTTTTTCCATCGGCCACGATGAAATGTCTAAGAGATGGACAAACAAAGGTGTTAAATCCAATAAACTTCCCCCTTGCAAAGTGATATTGGTTTTAACTTTTGGACTAACAACCAAATAATAGACACGATAATCAGCAACATCTAGTGGTAAACCATGAATCCCAGTGTGGCGATGATCCGCGTGTACCAGCTCACAACCTGCACTCGCACAAAGTCCAAATGCGCAATCCACAGCAAAGCCTGATTGTTGCATTTCTTCTTCACTTAAAAAACGTCTAAACTTTGGATGTGCTTCCAGTTTTGCTTTTACGAGTGCTAGTTCTTGCGCCGTTGCGCCCATAGTATAAGCAAAAGCACTTCCACTTGTTTGATGAAACCAAAGTTTATCAGAAAGACCTAGCTCGACAACTTCTTGATTAACGTCCCAGAAACTTGTGGCATCCACTTGGGCATGATCACTCAGTACGACAATTTGATAGTTTCCAGCAGCGGCATCTACCAAAGCTCCTAAGCGCTTGTCCATTCGTTCTAAACTATCTTGTGTGGGTTGTGAATGGATTCCAAAATGATGTTTTTGGGTGTCGGTATCGGTTAAATGAATTGTGATAAGGTCCATCTTCGCCTTTTTCACTACACCTAACATCGAGGAAATTGTAAAATCATCAAGTTGTGGTTGTGCTGCACCCTTTACATTTTTACCATGCAAGGCATAGCTACGAAGCAGAAAGAGTGGTGTTGCACTTTGCAACATACACAACATTAAGTTTTCGTTTGGTTGTGGTAAGTATTCTGCAACATTGTAACGAATGTTCAACTTAGCACAAACCGGCCAAAAAAAGTTAGCGATTTGTAAGCCTTGACGTTTGCCTTCACTAAATAAAGTAGGGTGTTGAATGAGGTTTGCATGAAGATTCCAACGGGGATGCGTGCAATTTGGTTCAATCCGTGTATTATCTCGAATTTGATGCTTTGCAGGATAGACACCACTAATCAAAGAAGTATGCACAGCGTAGGTGTTTGTTAAGAAGATACTATCCACTTCTTCTACCAAACAACCTTGTTGACAAAGTTTTTTAAAGTTCGGCATTGTTTTTAAGCGTTGCAAGTCCGCCATAGATGTCGCATCGAGTGAAACGATCATTAATTTTTTCATTGTAATCTCCTCCTATGAAAAAAAGAGTGTTTGCACACTCTTTTACTTTTTAATCGTTAATACCTGGGATAACAAGTTCATGTAACTCATCATCTTTGATTTTTTTCTTCACTTTTGGTTTTGGTTTGTAGTGTGTACGTAAATAGTACCACAATTGTGCTGCGATAAACAAGGATGAATATGCACCAGCTAATAAACCAATAAACATCGCAAAGTTAAAGGTAAAGATGGCTTGTGATCCTAAGAATAACAAGGCAGCAACGGGAATCAAGGTAGTTAAGGTATTGATTAAACTACGCATTAATGTTTTTTGTAAACTTGAGTTTACAATTACACGGTAATCGTTGTTTGTAATCACTTTTCCATGATAACTTTGTTCTGTTTCACGAATACGGTCAAAGATAACAATCGAGTCATCAATTGAGTATCCAATGATTGCTAGGATAACTGCAATCAACTCCGTATTTACTTCAAAACGGAAAATTGCAAACACTGCTAATACGATCGCAACGTCATGTAGTAAGGCAACAATTGCACTTACTGCATAATCCCATTTGAATCGAACACTAATGTACAACAAGATTGCCAACCAAGAAAGAATCGAAATTAAGAACGCGTTACGAACAAGTTCACGACCAACGATAGGTGTTACCACAGAATCGTTTGCTTCATGGTTGTAAGTTTCTAAAATTTCAGTTTTTAAAGCAGATAATGTTTCAGAATCTACCGCTTCTTTCACCGTAACACTTACGATTTCATTATTGGTTCCCGCATACTTGTAAGCACTTGGAACAAGATTATAGCTTGCAAACAAGGCAGCTACTTCACTCTCATCAATTTTTTCATCGGCTTGAATGGTAATTTTCGTACCACTTGCAAAGTCAATACCAAGATTTAAGACACCATTTCCAGTAACTCCATGGTAACCCATAAATCCTACTGCAACAACTAAAATCGTGATACTAGCCAATACGAATTTCTTTCCTACTTTTAGGAAATCAAATTTTGGTAAAGGTCCAAAGTAGAATTGCTCTTCGCCTTTTGCTAAATTTGGAATGTGTTTTTCTTTGATTCCAAACCAAGTTTTTTTGTTATCAACCAATCCACTCTCAACAACAAGTCCCAATAAGAACTTCACTAAGAATACACTTAATGTTAACGTAGCAAATACGGTAACCATCAACATCGCAGCGAATCCTTTTACACTTCCTGTACCCAAGACGTATAAAATTAACGCTGAAATAAATGTTGTTAATTGGCTATCGAAAATCGTTGAGAATGCTTTGCTATTTCCTTCTTTGAAGGCGCTTTTTACCGAACGACCTTGTAACAAAGAGTCCTTAATACGCTCAAAGGTAATAACACTCGCATCGATGGTCATCCCAACCCCAAGTACTAGGGCAGCAATACCACTCAATGTATAAACACCACCCATAAGGTTGTAGACATACATTACAACAAATACATAGGTAATTAAGGCGATTGCCGAAATAACACCTGGAAGACGATAGTAAAGAATCATGAAGATTGCTACCAGCAAGATCCCAACTGCACCAGCAAACATTGTTTGCGCAAATGCTTCTTCACCATAATCCGCAGAAACTACATTAGAGTAAATTTCTGTCATTTTTACTGGCAAACTACCAGAGTTGATCAAAGAAGATAGTTCACGAGCATATTCCTCAGTGAAACTTCCTTGAATAATTGCATCACCATTGATTCCACTTGTAACACTTGCAGCGGAAATATAACCTGGCTCATCTTTTTTAGATTCTTCTACATACGTTGTACCTTCTTCAAAGTCCAACCAAGTTACCATCAAGTTGCTACCTGAACTCATAGCAGCAACTGCTTTGGTTACTTCATAGAATTTATCTTTATCTTTGATTTTAAGAGAAACAATTGGTCTACCATCTTGGTATGCCAAACTTGCTCCACCTTCAACAAGGACACTTGCATCCATCAACAATTTATCGTTTACATCACGGAATGTGAGGTTTGCTGTTGATGAGATCACACGGCGTGCTTGCTCAATGTCTTTGACTCCTGCTAACTGTACGCGGATTCGATTGTCCCCTTCAATAATAATCTCAGGCTCGTTTACCCCTAATACGTCAATACGCTTACTTACCGATGCTGCGACTGCAGACATGCTAGGTAATGTTTCGCCATTTAATGGCTCTACTTCATAAACAATTTCAAATCCACCTTGTAAGTCCAAACCAAGGTTCATGTTTTTTTGAACGTCAGCTTGGAAGGCAAACACCATTGTTAACAAAGTAAGGACCGTAAGCGTAAAGACGACAAGTCTTGATTTCTTCATCTTTTAATTTCCTCCGATCACATCTTGCAAATCACTGAGATTCATTTGTGCTCCTTCGATAATCGCTTGATTGGAAAGATACGCCACAATCTCACTAATTTGTAGTGTTAAAATATCATTGACGGCTTCATGTAGTGATTTTGGTTTTTTATATCGCCACGTAAAACCGAACAAAGTATCTTCTAAATGCTCTAAAGTTAAGGATGCCAGCTCATTTCGTTGCAATTGTTGAAGTTTCAATGCAATTGCAAACTGTACATGTGAGTTCTTAATAATATGTTCCATGACACGCCTCCTAAACTTATGCTTTATCATTATAAGATAAATAGACCTAAGTTCATAGTACAAAATGCGAAAATTTTGCCTAAATACCATAGTTTTACGTTTTTGGTTCATTTCTATCGATATTTAAATGCGCATAGGCTTTTTCGGAAACCACACGACCTCTTGCCGTACGATTAATAAAGCCAATTTGAAGTAAATAAGGCTCATATACATCTTCCAAGGTCATCGCCTCTTCTCCAATGGAACTCGCTAAGGCTTCTAGTCCAACCGGTCCACCTTTAAAGCGTTCAATGATGCCTTTTAAATATTTATGATCGACATAATCTAAACCAAGTGCATCCACTTTCAAACGATTGAGTGCCATCGTGCAAATTTCATGATCGATGACGCCATCGTTCATAACTTGGGCAAAATCACGAACTCTTCGAAACAGTCGATTGGCAATACGTGGTGTCCCACGCGAACGCTTTGCTAGTTCCAAAATTGCTTCTGGCTCGATTTCGGTATCCATTACGCGTGCGGTCCGCTTTATGATGCTCGCTAACTCTTCTAAGGTATAAAATTGTAGCTGCGCAACAATACCGAAACGATCTCTTAACGGTGCCGTTAAATCCCCTGCCCGTGTAGTTGCACCTACTAGGGTAAAGGGAGGCAAGTCCAAACGTATACTTCTCGTCGTTTCTTCTTTACCAACAACAATATCCAAGAAAAAATCTTCCATTGCGGGATAGAGAATTTCTTCAACCGCTTTGGGAATGCGATGGATTTCATCAATAAAGAGGACATCACCTGGTGCAATACCTGCTAGTATGGCAGCTAAGTCTCCGCCTTTTTCAATACTTGGACCACTTGCTGTTTTAATTTGTCCACCCATTTCATTCGCTAAAATATAGGAAAGTGTGGTTTTACCAAGACCTGGAGGGCCATAGAGTAAAACATGATCTAACGTCTCTTCCCGCTGTTTGGCAGCAGCGATAAAGATTTGTAAATTCGCTTTTAAATCCTGTTGTCCAACATATTCCTGCAACGTTTGTGGACGAAGACTTGTTTCTTCATCCATCACTTGCGCTTGTGCACCAACCATACGTTCCATCACTTACCCCTTTCGCTTCAACATGAGTTGTAAGGCATAGCGAACCATATCATTACTAGAGCTAGCTTGATAGGCTGCAAGTTCCTTTTTCACACTATTAATTTCTACTGCTTTATAACCCAAGGCTTTGAGTGCATCTACCGCGTCGTCAACGAGTGGATTTTGAATCGTCGTAGGTTTCGCTTCTGCTTCCACTAACTTTCCTTTTAAATCTAGTACAATTTGACTTGCTGATTTTGGACCAATGCCCGGTAACTTTTTAATAAATGCGACATCATTGCTCGCAATGGCTTGTACGAGTGCAGCAACATCACAGGCACCTAAAATGTGTAAGGCTGTTTTTGGCCCAACCCCTTTAACGCCAATGAGTTTACAAAACATCGTATATTCTTGTTGTTGAAGAAAACCAAATAACATTTGTGCATCTTCGCGTACATGATGGTAGGTATGAAATAACAATTCCCCCTCCATTGAGATTAAATGTGGATTGGGAACATGAATGCGATAGCCAAGACCACGATGGTCTACAATCACGCAATCCTCTTCTTTGCTAACAACAACCCCTTTTACAAATGCAATCATACACCTTCCTCCAATAATTGTGTAAAGTCTTCGATATAGTGATGAGAAAAGCGCTCGATATGCGCAATATCATTTTCAGAATCTTCATCCTTAACTGCAACGACTTGAAACCCAGCACGGTAAGCACTGCGCATAGCAATACTCAAATCCTCAAATACCACAATATCTTCAGGTTCCAAGCCCATACGTTTTGCACAGTAAAGATAAATGTCCGGTTGACTCTTACTCTTCCCCAATTCTCCGCTCGTAATAATAAAATCAAACATGGAATCTAGTCCATGTAACGCTAAACTTTCACGAATTAAACGCGGATCACAACTACTAGCAATAGCCATGGGTAGGCCATTCGCTTTGAGTGTTTCTAAAAAAACACGTACCCCAGCTTTTAAGGGAATCGTATTGGCATAATGGTGTTGTACCATCGCAAACCATTCTGCTTGTACTTCTTCAACTGTCTTATCCAGATTGAAATACGCAATATAAAACGCTGCTGTTTGCGCAAAGCTTTGTGCTTTGATCTTTTGCGCAATTTCATCGGTAAAAGGAAGGGATAACTGTTCTAAATACAGTTCATCCACCATTTTCCATACCGGAATACTATCTATTAGAGTACCATCTAAATCAAATACATACCCTTTTGCATTTAAACATCCAATCTTCAACCTACGATACCTCAATTTCTAAAATTACGGGAGCATGATCACTACCCAATTGCTCACTATCAATATCCGCTAAACGAATTTTTTCCTGTAATGATTTTGACGTTAAAAAATAATCAATTCGCCAACCAATGTTTTTAGCACGGGATTGGAAACGGTAACTCCACCAGCTGTACTTTACAAGTTCTGGGTGCAGAAAACGGAACGTATCGATAAACCCAGCTTCTAAGAAACGGCTAAAACCTGCACGCTCTTCTGGCGAATACCCTGGATTTTTCACGTTTGCCTTGGGATTCTTTAAGTCAATTTCTTGGTGAGCAACATTCAAATCACCACAAACAATGACAGGTTTGCTTGTTTCTAATTGTTGTAAGTGAGCTAAAAATACTTGATCCCAAACTTGACGATAATCCAGTCTAGCCAAAGCTTCTTTCGCATTGGGCGTATACACATTAACCAAGTAAAAATTAGGATATTCCATCGTTAAGACACGACCTTCTTGATCGTGTTCTTCGATTCCTAATCCCTTAACTACTGATAAAGGTTCCTCTTTACTAAACACCATCACCCCTGAATATCCCTTTTTCACCGCAGAGTTATAGTATATATGGTAACCAGGAAGTTCTAGTTCAATTTGACCTTCCTGCATTTTTGATTCTTGAATACAAAAAATATCAGCAGCACTCGCTTCTACGTAATCTAAAAATCCTTTTTGAATACATGCGCGAATACCATTTACATTCCATGAGACTAATTTCATAAACGATTCCTCCATACGTTAAGTTTACCACACACACGTTAAAAATGGTACCGTTAACCAAGCATGCCATCGTATAAAAAAAACGAAGCCTAGGCTTCGTTTGATTCAATTTATTCAACAAAGATAAATTCAATGTCACAGATTCCAACGATGTCTCCATCTTGACAACCTGCATCACGTAAGGCTTGATCCACGTTAAGTTTACGCATCTTACGAGCAAAACGTTGTGCACTTTCTTCTGTTGAAATATCAGACATTTTAAATGCACGTTCAATTTCTTTTCCAACAATGTTCCAACGTCCATTTCCAAGGTTTTGTACTTCGAAGCCTTCTTCCGCAACTTCAAATTTATATACAACCCCTTGTGTTGTCGCTTCCACATCGTCAGTGATTGGGAATTCCGGCGTTACAGCTAACAAGTCAGCAGCACGATACAACACACCATCCAAGCCTTCGGCAATGATTGTCGTTGTCGGGAAAATTTCCAAATCAGGATATTTGGCTTTGAAACGAGCTAAATTTTCTTTGGCTCCTTCTAAGTCCATTTTATTGGCAATGACCACTTGAGGACGATCCATCAAACGGTATTGGTATTCTTTTAATTCATTGTTGATGATTTCAAAGTCTTCCAAAGGATCACGACCGTCTTGTGCTCCCATGTCGATAACATGAAGGATAACACGACAACGCTCGATATGACGTAAGAATTGGTGTCCCAATCCTTTTCCTTGGCTAGCACCTTCGATAAGTCCTGGTAAATCCGCCATAACGAAGCTACGACCATCGTTTACTTGTACCATTCCCAAGTTTGGTGTAATGGTAGTAAAGTGATAATCTGCAATTTCAGGACGAGCCTTACTTACAACGCTAAGTAATGTTGATTTTCCAACACTTGGAAATCCAACCAAACCAACGTCAGCTAAGACTTTCAATTCGACCATGATTTCTTTTTCTTCTCCAGGTCCACCCATTTCTGCGTATTCTGGAGCCGAGTTTTTACTTGATTTAAAGTGGAAGTTTCCGCGCCCACCTTTTCCTGCTTTCGCAATGATCGCTTGTTGACCATGACGAGTTAAATCGGCGATGATGAGTCCAGTTGCCAAATCTTTTACTACCGTACCTTGTGGAACTTTCACGATGTGATCTTTCCCAGCAGCACCATGCATTTTCTTTGGCTTTCCTTTTTCACCGCTCTCCGCAATTACTTTACGATTAAAGCGTAAATCCAATAATGTAGATCTTCCTCCGTCAACTTCAAAAACGACGTTTCCACCATTTCCTCCGTCTCCACCGTTAGGACCTCCTAGTGGTACATAAGCTTCACGACGCATAGAAACGATACCATTTCCACCATCTCCAGCTTTGACCTTTAATTTGACGCGATCGATAAACATGAATCCACCTCCTTCTCTATGATTTTCCTATATAATAGGTTGTTTTTTTAAAATAATAAAATCCCCAAGACTGGGGATTTTTGGTTATGCTTGTGGGTATACAGAAACTTTCGTTCTTTTTTTACCGAAACGTTCGAATTTTACGATACCTGCAGTTAAAGCAAATAAAGTATCATCTCCACCTCTACCTACGTTTGTACCAGGATGAATTTTAGTTCCACGTTGACGGTAAATGATTGAACCTGCATTTGTGAATTGTCCATCAGCTTTTTTAGCCCCTAAACGTTTTGAATGAGAATCACGACCATTTTTTGTTGATCCAACTCCCTTTTTAGAAGCAAACAACTGAATATCTAATACAAATTTCATAATCACACCTCCTGTTTATTTATTCGTATATGTTTTTTATAACTTTGTTCCATTGTTGACAGTTGAATGAGTGTGGTTTGCAAAATGGTTTGTACCACTGCATTGTCAAGATCATCTACGATGATTTCGATCAAACCTGCATCCATTGTAAACCTGCAACAACCAGTCACAAGTAAATCCAAAGCATTCAATGTACCTACCCCAATACTGCTAACACCAGCACATACCAAGTCTTGACCGTGTGGTCCAGCATTTGCATGTCCTGTGATACGTAATGTGGTGATCAGTGAACCTTTTTGACTTACAGAAACTTTAACCATTGTAATTAAGCTTCAATAGCTTCAACAACTAATTTAGTATATGGTTGACGGTGACCTTGTTTACGGTGTGAACTACCATTTTTTGATTTGTATTTGAAAATAGTAATTTTTTTACCTTTGCCATGTTTTTCAACTTTAGCAGTAACTTTAGCTCCTTCAACATATGGTGTTCCGATTTTAGTTGTTTCATTTGAATAAACAACAACTTTGTCGAATGCAACAACTTCACCTTCTTGAACATCTAACTTTTCAACGAAGATTGTTGATCCTACTTCAACTTGGATTTGTTTTCCACCTGTTTCGATAATTGCGTACATACTCGCACCTCCTTCTATAGATAAGACTCGCCATGCAAGGTGACCGAAGTTCTTATGACCTTGCTTGTGCGGTTGTATTCCTAGTAAAAGGACTTACAACACTGAATATAATAGCATGAGTGTATGCTTAAGTCAATCAAATTTCACTCTTTCTTTGAAAAGTGTGCTAGGCTGGTTCCCCTGCTGCTCCATCGAGCTGAATTCGCTTCATTGACCAAACAATACAGCTTTGTTCTGGCTCATTTTTCGCCTCAAAATACAACAAAGCATCCACTTGTAGATGAGCCTTGTATTTCTCGTAAGTTTTCGGCATAAATACCAAATCCAAACGCATGGTTTCATCTTCAACACTAACAAAGGCCATCATATCACCTTTTTTTGTCCGGTGTTGGCGGACCTTGCGAATTTGAGCTACCCCAATGATTTTATCCGCACCGTTTCGTTGTAGCAAAAGCGGTTGTAAGTTTGGATTGATATGCTTACGTAAGGCGACCATGGGATGATCTTGTAGGTACACCCCAAGTGCTTGTTGTTGCAACTCCATCCGTATCCGTGGGTTTTCTTTCACTGCTATCATATGTGGCATACTAACAAGCGAAAAGTCCATATACACTTGTGCATCATCTTCAATCTTAACAATTTCCGCATACCGTAGTGCTTCTTCCAAACTAGCAAGCATACTAGCACGATTCTCATCACAGAAATCTAGAGCGCCAGCTTCAATTAGACTCGTTAAGAAACTCTTGGTTACCTTGCATAAATGCAAGCGGGCAATTGTTACAAAAAAACCTGTAAATTCGCCTTTGCTACGCTCTTCCAAGATTGCTTCGATTACAGTACTACGCATCCCTTTGATACCACTAAGTGGATAATAGAGCTTGTCGTTATGACTAACAAAGCGGGTACTTGAATAGCGTAAGTCAGGTTCCTGAATTTGGATTCCTACCGCTTTAGCTTCATAAAGATATTCCGATATTTTACTATGATTTCCAATGACTGAATTTAAGATTGCTGCATAGAAAAGCTGTGGTACGTGTGCTTTTAAATATGCCATTTGCATTGCTATCATCCCATAGGCAATGGAATGGCTACGGTTAAAACCATAGTTTGCAAAGCTTTCCATCCAGCCAAACACTTCTTTTGCTAAGCCTTCTTCATACCCATTGGCAACGGCACCACGAATAAACTCATTCGATAATGCCTCAAATTGGGATCCAATCTTCTTTGAAATTGCCTTTCGTAATAGTTCGGCCTTACCAGCACTAAAACTAGCCATTTCACTTGCTACGGCAATGATTTGTTCTTGGTAAATCATAATCCCATATGTATGTTCTAAGTGCGGCCGCAATACCTCATGTAAATAAGCAATCGACTCTGGATGTTCGCGATTTGCTAAGTACTGATCAATAAATTGCATTGGACCTGGTCGAAACAGGGCAATGACCGCAGCAACTTCTTCAAAACTTTTAGGTTGCATCCGCTTTAATAGGGAACGCATCCCAGCACTTTCCAACTGAAATACCCCTTGGGTTTGTGCTTGTGAGACCATTGCTAATGTTTTGGGATCGTCCAAATCGATTTTCATAATATCAAAGTCTCTGCTCTTTTTAATTTCATCGCAAACTTCATCGATGATCGTTAAGTTTCTAAGTCCTAAAAAGTCAATTTTAATCAAACCAAAGCGTTCCAATTGGTCCATTTGGAATTGGGTTAAGTATTCCCCTTTTTGTAAGGGACTCACAGGTATAATGTCTGCAATTTTATCTTTTGCTAGAACGACACCGGCCGCATGTGTTGAAATATGACGTGGTAAACCTTCGAGTTGCAGTGCTGTTTGATACACCTTTTGATAGAGCGAATTTTGATCGATCATCGATTGAAAGCGATTATTTTCTTGATATGCACGCGACAAGGTCATCTTGAGCATATTGGGAATGTTTTTTGCTAGCGTATCGATTTCTCTTGGCGCAACACCATACACCTTAGCAACATCACGTATGACTTGCTTGGCTCCTAGTGTTCCAAATGTGGCGATATTAGCAACATGCTCACTCCCATACCGCGTTCTTACATAAGCAATGACTTCATCTCGGCGATTATCGGGAAAGTCAATATCAATATCTGGCATCGATAAACGTTCTGGATTTAAAAATCGTTCAAATACCAAGCGATACGCAATTGGATCGACGCCTGTAATACCCAAGCAGTAGGAAATCAAACTACCAGCAGCACTACCGCGCCCTGGACCTACATAAATCCCTTGTAGTTTTGCATAGCGTATAAAATCATAGACGATTAAAAAGTAATCTTCAAACTGTTTACTCGTAACAATATCAAGTTCATAAAGCAAACGTTGTTGATAAGCTTCTGGAATGGGCTTGGGATGCAGTCTTTTTTTCAAGCCCGCCTGTGCCAATTCTCGCAAATATCGTGCACTCTCAATTTGTAATTTATTTTCATAAACAGGTAAACTCGTATGCAAGTCTTCCAAGCGTACACTACAATCCTGCATTAACGTATTGGCTTGTGTCAGAATGTCTTGATCATAAAAATTAGGTAAACTAGCTGCAGGTTTGAAATAGCAATTGCTATTAAATAACAAAGCGGGATCGTTGATTGTTCTTCCTTGTGAAATTCCACAAAGCACTTTATATGCTTCTAGTTCATCAACACTTGGATAATAACAGCGAGGTAGTGGAATGCACACCAACTGATGTTTATTGGCAAGCTCAACTAGTACACGGTTTTTAAGACGATAGAGCGCATTATCATTCATTGCTAGTCCAACACAGTAATCATCAAGATCCGCTTGAAAACGTAAAATATAATGTTCTAGACGTGCTTTATCTTCTTCTAATAAAGCAGTTTCCATTGCACTAGCATTTCCAGCATTCACAAAGCGCAAATTGCTTTGGTACTGTCGTACTTGTTCCCAAGTAAGAGTCGCTTGGTCTTGTAGGATGAGTGACAACTGGATTAAATTTTGATAGCCTTGATTGTTTTTCGCATAAGCGATAAACGAAAAACGCTCGTCTTCTAGGGTGACGAAAAATTCCATTCCAATGATTGGTATGATGTCATTTGCCTTACAAGCATCATAAAATTCCACAACGCCATACAGTACGTTCAAATCGCACAAAGCAACAGCATCATAGCCTCCACTCTTTGCTAAGCCCACCAATGTTTTGATGCGCAGCGTTGACTCCAACAAAGAGTACGCACTTCTCATATGAAAACAAACTTGCATGCTAACACCACCCTTTTCTTCTTTTCTATTATAACAAAAAAGCCTGTCGCTTCCCCATCCAATTAAAAAAATTCACCCTTCTAACAAGCATAATGGGTGAAAGGTATGTGGATTACAAAAAAAAGGAAGCTACCTTAGGTACCTTCCCTCGCAATTAATAATCTAAGTTAAGATTGTCAAAGCTTTCCACTAACACCGTTTTATCTTCCGATGCAACGATGGTAACACTTACCTCTTGTCCACTCGCACTGAGAACAAGTTCGTTGGAAATCGCAATTGGAGCAATAAACAAGCGATCATCCCCTTCTATTGTGAAATAGTAGTTGGAATTTCCATCTTGAATCGCTGTGGTAAACGATGTTAAGACACCGCTAACTGTTTCCATCACATCATTGTTTGGAACGTCAGTTACCACACCATTTTGTTTCAATTGTTTTAGATAATCGAGTTGAGCTTCTGCTACCGTATCACCAATTCCTACGATTTGGTAATTCTTAACAGAGACAAAAGCGAATTTTTTAACCAGTTGTGCTTGATCTTTTAAAGATACAAAGTAACTTGGTTCATTGTTTACATTTAATAAAATTGGGAAGGTTGCTTGGTACCCCAAATGTTGTACTTGACCTTGGGCAGACTCCATAGCGCTAGATTCATCTGCACCACCAATTTTATAGAAAGATGCATCTTTCGTTTTTAAGTTAATCAAAGCAAACCCTACAATTGAGTTATCTGCTCCAACTGATGTTAGACCTGTATATAAGTGCATTTGGTTATCAATCAGTACATAGTTATGACCTTCTGTCGTAACTAACATATCTTTTTGACCAAAGAACGTATTCCAGAATCCATTGATATACAATCCCCAATTGTTGATTTGTTCCAAGGCAATGTTTGTCGGTTGCACTCGGTCTACCCAACTTGGTACATCATTGATTGCATATTTTTCCATTTCACCCGTTACAGGATCAAGGATGATGACAGCTTGTGCATCATTTCCGCCATAAAATCCAATTTCTGGCATATAGCTTGAAATAACCCAATATGGTTTCCCACTATCATCTAATTCAAAAGAGTAATCTGTTAATAAATCATTTGGATAAGCAAAGCGAACATGACGTTCTAGTTTTTGGTGGAAATATCCACTTGGTGCATATTTCAATCCTTCTTCTAGTTCAACAAGTTCAACATCGCTCGGATCGTTTACATTTACTTTTATGTAGCCTGGAATTCCTCTACCACGGTTTTGGAACCATTTAAAGAAATCACGGTATTCGAGTGGAGAAACACGATACAAGTTATCGTTTACCGATACCAAAGTATATTGATCACTCACCGAATATTGTGATCCTAACCCTGTGATTTGTCCCATTTTTTTGTCACCCAATTGTTTGGCAACCGCATAGTCGATCACAGGAATTTTATCCAAAGCAATGGCTTCAAAATCTTCAGAAAAATCAACGCTTTCGTTCATCGTGATTTGTTCACGATATTCATCAGCACGGAACAGTGGAGATGAGAAAAACGATAACACATTGACTGCAACAACCAAAAAGATACCACCCATGGCAGCAGCTTTGCTAGCCGATGAGAATTTCCCACTTAAAAAGAAAGAAACTACGACATACACTCCAAATAGGAATGCGATGTAGTACGCACTTGCGCTTGAGCGCACATTGATTGCTGGTAAATATACATAAAACGTAACTGCCGCAACAATAATAGTTACAAGTAACGCGATGATGCCAGCTTTTTTGCTAGACATCAATACGCGTGGTGGAACTTGTTGTTGTTGCTGTTCTTGTTCAAACTGCTGTTTGAACTGTCCAAATCCAAATGGATCCATGAACGATTCCTCCCTTATATTGCTTGCTTTAAATCAGCAAGTAACGCTGCGATATCCTCACGACGCAATTGCTTCACTCCACAAGCCAAACGATGGCCTCCACCGTGGTAGTTGTTTGCAATTGTATTAATCGGAGTACGCAGGGAGCGTAAGCTTCCATTGTAATGGATGTTGCCATCCTCTTCCCCCGATTCCACAAACAAGCACCAGATTTCAATGCCACGTAAACTCGATAATACATATACTTTTTCTTTTGCCTCAACAAAGCTCAAACCAAATTGTTCATAGTCTTCTTTTGAAACAATCGCATACACAATCTTATCATCTACTACAAGTGAGCTACGTAAGAAGGTTTCGTATTCGAATACATGCAAGGCTTTCGAACGCAGGTCGTAATTGATCGCACTCAAATCCAACCCAAAGTCCTTTAAGTATGCAGCATCCAAAAACGTTTCACTCGTTACAGCGTCAATTGTAAAATTATTGGTATCGCTAGATAACCCATAATATAAAAACTTCGCACATTTTTGAGATAACTTGATGTTGTTTTTACGAAATAGATTCGTCAAGATTTGACACGTCGCACACGCGTCAACATCAACAATTTCATTTTTAGCATAGTCATCCACACGAATGTGGTGGTCGATCTTTAAGATTTCCCTCGCACTGGAAAAGCGTTGATCGTCCACACGTTGTGCGTTTGCTGTGTCTAAGACAATTGCCAAAGAATTTGCAATCGTTTGATCGCTCACATCTTGATCAATAGGATCAAATAATGGAGCATGGCTACCCAAATCCAAACCTAGAGCATAGACTTGCTTATGAGGATACGTCTCTTGAATCCACGTTTTTAAACCAAATTGTGATCCAAGGGCATCACCATCCGCTCCTACATGTCGAAACAATGTAATGATGTCATATTTCTCTACTAGTTCAAATAATGGGTTCATAATTAAAATCCTAAAACGCGGAATGTATCACGAGCGATAACCAATTCTTCGTTTGTTGGGATCAACAATACTTTAACTTTGCTATCTGCAGTAGTTAATTCTACTTCTTTACCACGTGATTTTGCATTCAATTCTTCATTTAATACAACACCCAATGCTCCTAATTTGTTAGAAACAGTTTTACGGATGTTCGCATCATTTTCACCGATTCCTCCAGTAAATACGATGGCATCTAATCCACCCATTTGTAGGAAGTAAGATCCGATATGTGCAACCACACGGTTTGCATACATTTCTGTTGTAAGAATTGCATCTTCGTTTCCTTCGTAGAACGCATCTTCGATTTCACGAGCATCGCTGCTAATTCCAGAAACACCTAACATACCTGATTTTTTGTTCAAGATATCAATTACTTCTTCAGCACTTAACTCTAATTTAGAAGCTAAGAAACCAACGATAGCAGGGTCAATATCCCCAGAACGTGTACCCATCATAACACCAGCAAGTGGAGTGAATCCCATTGAAGTGTTAACAGAAACACCACCATCGATAGCACAAATACTAGCACCGTTACCTAAGTGACATGTGATAATTTTTGTATCTTTGATATCTTTACCGATGAAGTTTGCAGCCATTTGGCTAACAAATTGGTGACTTGTACCGTGGAATCCGTAACGACGAACACCAAATTTTTCATAGTATTCTCTTGGGATTGCATACAAGTATTGTGCTTTTTCCATTGTTTGGTGGAATGCTGTATCAAATACAGCTGTGTGTCCAGCTGCTGGTAATGCAGCTTTAAACGCACGGTATCCTACCAAGTTTGCTGGGTTGTGCAATGGCGCTAATTCCGCCAAACGCTCAACGTTTGCTTCTACTTCAGCGTCTAATGCAACGCTTTCTCCATAAAGTTCACCACCATGAACAACACGGTGTCCTGCAGCTTTGATTTCATCAAGGCTAGCAACCACGTTGTGTTCAACAAGTGCCTCTAGCAACATGTTTACCGCTTCTTCGTGGTTTTTGATTGGCAATGTTTTGCTGAATTTTTGTCCATCAACTTTGATGGTGAAAATAGCATCTTCAAAACCAATACGTTCAACGATTCCTGATGTTAGTACATCTTCACTTGGCATTTCAAACAATTGAAATTTCAATGATGATGAACCAGCATTAACAGATATAATCTTTGACATAATATTCTCCTCCTATTCACTTTCTTCGAGTATGTCGACAAACGACGTGACAGCGTCAATTTGCAACGCCTTCATTTTATCATAAATTTCCATTCTTGTATGATATTTTTCTACAAGTTTCAACTTTTTTTCATAATCTAATAGAATATGACACACTCGTTTCAACAAATCACTTACAGCAGCCCTAGAAACCCCAACTTCCTCACTAATTTCAGCCAAAGAAAAGTCCTCTTTGTAGTACAAGGAGAAGATTTCGCGCTGTTTATCCGTAAGCAAAGCTTCATACCAATCATAGAGGGTATTGAGCTGGGTTGTTTTCTCAATCATGTTCGCTCATCAAGCTTTCTGAAATACTATATAAATAACTATCTAGGTCAAATACACGTAAGTCTTCCGCTTTTTCTCCTAGTCCAATAAACTTAACCGGTAAGCCTAATAGATCACGAATGGCTAAGACGATACCACCTTTGGCAGAACCATCCAATTTGGTTAAGATAATCCCACTTACTTGTGTGGTTTCCATAAAAATCTGCGCTTGTGAGATACCATTTTGTCCCGTAGTAGCATCAATCACCAACCAAACTTCGTGTGGTGCTCCAGCAATTTCTTTTCCAACAACACGATGCATTTTTTCCAACTCTTTCATTAAGTTGGTTTTATTTTGTAAACGTCCAGCCGTATCTCCAATGAGGATATCAAGTTGTGCCTCATTGGCATAGCGACAAGCATCAACTAGTACTGCACTAGGATCTGCTTGATCCCCTTTACGAATACAAGGAATATCTAAGCGATCTGCCCACATTTGCAACTGGTCAACCGCTCCTGCACGAAACGTATCCGCAGCAGCAACCGCAACTTTTTTATTTTGCTGTTGGAAGTAATGCGCCAGCTTAGCCGTTGATGTAGTTTTCCCACTTCCATTGACTCCAACAAGAAGAATGCAAGTCACACCTTCATCCGCCATATGAACTAGGCTATCATCCGTTTGTTCATCGTAGAGTTTGGCCATCTGTTCAATCAAACACTCACCAATTTGTTCAAAGGTCGTAAGACGTGATTTGATTGCTTCCGCTTCTACCATGGCTACAATCTTCTCAGCCGTTTTGATACCAACATCTGCTTCAAGCAGAACAATCATCAATTCTTCTAAGAAATTATCATCCACACCTGCAAAACTCTTTTTCAATGCGCGTAAGCGATCACCAAAACTTTTACGTGATTTACTTAAACCACTTAAATAAACATCTTGATCATCTTTTTTTTGAAATACGCTTTTTAATTTATCAAAAATACCCATACGCTACTCCTCTTCTTTTATTAGTGTAACCGCATCGCTTAGTTTGACCTTCAACAACTGGCTCACACCGTTTTGATGCATGGTTACTCCATACAATGCTTGACATTGTGCCATCGTACCTGGACGATGCGTGACAACGATAAATTGCGAAGCATCACTAAAGTTTGCCAAGTACTTTGCAAATCGTTCAACATTTGCTTGATCAAGTGCGGCTTCTACCTCATCGAAAATACAAAGAGGTACCGTTCTTGCCTTTAAGATTGAGAACAATACACTAATCGCAATAAGTGATTTTTCTCCCCCGGAGAACAAGCGAATATTTTGAATTGCTTTTCCTGGAGGCTGTACATCAATATCAATTCCCGTATGTAGGACATCATCCGGATCAACAAGGACAAGCTTGGCTTTCCCTCCACCAAACAAGGCTTTGAATACCCCATCTAGCTCATTGTTGATCTTGTTGAACATCTCTAAGAACTGGGTCGACATCGTATCGTCCATTTCCGCAATCGCGCGTAAGATCGTATCTCTGGCCGCTTGTAATTCCTCTACTTGTGATTTGAGTGTATCAAAGCGTGTTTTCAGCTCTTCATACTGTTCTGGCGCATCCAAGTTTACATTACCTAAGCTTTGAATTTGTTGACGTAAGGCATTGACATCCAACTTTGCTTGCGCAAAGTCGAGATCTAGTTTCAAGCTTTGTGCATGTTCAAACGTCATTTCATAAACATTACTCAAGCGCTCTACCAAGAAATCCCTCCGGGATTGATTTTTAGTCATACGTAACTCAACTTGTCTTGCTTGATCTAACAAGTTGCTTAGTTGCTTGCGCAGAGCACTTAATTGCACTTCTTTGCGTTCAAGTTCCTGTGCATCGTTAAAACGTGTTTCTCGCATCGCTTTAATCGCATTTTGCAACGTATCTTTACGTTGATAGCTTTGCGATAACTTCATGACCAACTCATCGCTAATGCCAACATCGATTTGTTGTGATAAATAGGGTTGCAATGCTTCTAGTTCACCTTGCAAACGTTCAAACTTCGCTCGTTTCGCATCCAAAATTGGAGTAATTTGTGCAATGTTAATTTTTACTTGCACCAAGTCTTGATCCAAGTTTTTAATCTTTTGATCCAAATCACTTAAGAACATTTGTAACTCTGTAACAAGGCCACTTGTCTTTTCCATCTTTTCAAAGGTATGAGCAAGTTCACTTTTCATCGTTAAGGGAGAAGCATTTTGCTTTTGATACCCTCCACTCATCGAACCACCTTTATTGATCGCATCACCATCTAAGGTAATGATTTTATAGTTGTATTTCAAACGACGTGCCAACTCATTTCCACTTTTTAAATCCGCTACAATGAGTACATTGGCTAACAAATGATCTAGTAAGGGATCGAATTTCGCATCAACATGGACAAATTCTTTGGCAACGCCTAAAAATCCATCCACACTACGAGCAACTACAAGTGGGTCTTCACTAATGACATTTGGCTTTAATACCGCTAATGGTAAGAACGTTGCTCGACCGGAACGATTCTTCTTTAAGTAATGAATACTCTTACGCGCTGTTTCCTCATTTTCGCAAACCAAGTGAAACATTGCACCACCAAGCGAAGAACTAATTGCTTGTTCATAGCTTAGATGTGGTACCACAAGATCGCTAATCGTACCATACACGCCATCCAGTTTAGCTTCAACAATTGCCTTTACTCCCGCTTGCGCTTGGAATGGCTGTTTGATGAGGTTTTCTAGAAGTGTATGATGATTTTTCAAACTTTGCAAGGCACCTGCTTTTTGATCCAATTCATTTTGGTAGTTCGAACGTTCAGCGCGTAGTGCTTGTAGTTTTTGTTGGATGAGTTGTTCATCTACTTGATACTGTTCACAACGTGCCTTACGATCATCGTATTCGAAGCTTGCTTCTTCACACATCGCTTGCAAGGCAATGGCTTTCCCCTCGTTATCTGCAGTTTCTAGTTGATACTTGCGCTTTTCATCCAACTCAATTTTACGAGCATCCAGCGTTTGAATTTCAGCAAGTAAGCTCATCAATTCTTCTTGTAACTTAGAAATATCAACATCACTTGCAGAGATAATCGCACGTAATTCACTAATTTTTTGTTCATTAATTTGAAGGCTTGCTTTACCAAGCGCTTCCTCACTCTCTAGTGAAAACATCACTTCTTTATCCGCTTCTAGTATTTTTAAAAGTGCTTCTACATCATCTACGATTACCGAAATTTCAATTTTCTCTAATTCGGTTTTCTTTGTAAGATACGTAAGCGCTTTTTTTGCTGCTGCTTCTAGCGGTTTAACTTGCTTTTCTAACTCTTGGGCAATATCTTCCAAGCGCACTAGGTTATCTTGGGTACGTTCTAATTTCGCCAAGCTCTCCATTTTCCGCTTTTTATATTTCGCAACACCAGCAGCTTCTTCAAAGATTGCACGGCGCTCTTCTGGTTTGCTTTCCGCAAAACTAGAAATACTTCCCTGCGAAATGACACTTAGGCTATCGCGTCCTAGTCCACTATCCATAACCAGGGAAACGATATCCTTTAAACGACATGGTGTTTTATTGATGAAATATTCATTTTCCCCATTCATTCGATAAATACGACGTGTGACTTCGATTTCATTAAAGTCCATCGCCAAATGACGCTCGGTATTATCAAATACCAAGGTAACTTGAGCCATATTCACCGGTTTTCTACCCGTTGAACCAGCAAAAATAACATCGCTCATATTAGAGCCTCGTAAACTCTTAACGCTTTGTTCCCCTAAAACCCAGCGTATCGCGTCATTGATATTACTTTTCCCACAACCGTTGGGACCAACGATCCCGATGACATTATCATCAAACTCGATGATTGTCTTATCTGCAAAGGATTTAAACCCTTGAAGTTCCATTCTTTTTAAAAACAATTGGACGTCCTCCATTCCCTACATAATAGCTATAGTATACCATAAAATCACCATATTTTATAGTCCTGTTTCGCTAACTCACGTGCATTTTATCCCATAGGTAAAGGCTAAGCACAAAAAAAAGGATGTTTCCATCCTTTTATCCAAATAGGCGTACAATGTCATTCCAAGTTACAAATAACATCAAGGCAACAAGTAAGAAAACACCTGCTCCCATAATTGCCAATTCTACTTTTTGTGAGATTTTGCGACCAGTAACCTTTTCAATCGCAACCATCAAAATACGTCCCCCATCCAAAACAGGAAGAGGTAATAAATTAAAGATCCCAATATTAAGTGATAACAATCCTAATAGATTGATAAATACGATAAAGCCAGCTTGTACACTTTGGCTTGTCATATCAAAGATTCCCAAGGGTCCTGCTAGGTTTTGTAAACCGATGCCTCGAATTAGATTTCCAAGGGTTGTAAAGATCGCTTGGGTTTGACTCCAAACTTCTTGTGCTCCATAGGCAATACTTTCATACCAGGCGATCTGTTTACTTCCTACTTCAGGTAAGGTAATTCCAATCATATAGCGATTTTCCGCTTCAATAAAGCGTGGTGTCATCGTTAACGATAGCATTTGTCCATCGCGGTCAATTTCCATTACAATCGCATCCGTATGTAAGCTTAATGCACTAGAAAATTCCATCATGTCATCAATCGTTGTAGATGAGCCATCCGTAAATGTCATTTTGGTTACAATATCATCAACTTGCATTCCTGCTTCATCTGCTGCCCCACCAGGTACGATATCAACAATTTGTGCTGGTCCATAGACAGGCACTTCCCCACGATAAGCGAAAATACCGACAAAGACAACAAACGCTAATACAATATTCATAAAAGAACCTGCTACCATCACAACAACTTGTTGCCACGGCTTGATTCCTTTTACCGTACGCTCAAAAGGTACATCAAAATCGGTACCTTCCTCTCCTGCCATTTGTACAAAGCCACCAACCGGCAACAAACGCAGAGCATAGGTAGTTTCTCCCACCTTTTTCTTTAAGAGGGTTGGTCCCATTCCCAAAGCGAATTCAGCGCAATAGACACCAAATTTTTTCGCTGTTAAAAAGTGACCAAGTTCATGGATGAAGATAATGACCCCCATCATCAAAACGAAATAAAGTACGTTCATAATTACTCCTTTACTTTTCCATAAACAAAGTTGCGAGCTAAAGCATCGCTTTTGATAATTTCATCCAGTGAAGGATGTGCAATAAATGGTAAACTTGCTACCGCATCCATTACAAACGTTTCAATATCCAAAAATGAGATCTTCTCACTTAAGAATAGCGCAACTGCTGCCTCATTAGCAGCATTCATAATAGCTGGTGCATTTCCTTTTTTACGACCAACCGTAAACGCAAGTCCTAGTAGCGGAAAGCGCTCAAAGCTAGCTGCTTCAAAGGTTAATTGATTGAATTTCATAAAATCAAGTGGTTCACTCGCTAAAGGAAAGCGTTGTGGATAGCTAAGTGCATACTGAATCGGATGACGCATATCACTTGTTCCAAGCTGTGCAATAATTGAGTGATCACAATATTCTACCATCGAATGAATGATACTTTGACGATGTAGTAACACATCAATTTGATCATAGTCAATATCGAATAAATAATGCGCTTCGATGACTTCTAATCCTTTGTTCATCATCGTTGCACTGTCAATCGTAATTTTTGCTCCCATCGACCAGTTTGGATGTTGAAGCGCATCCGCCTTGGTTACATCTACAAGTTGTTCGCGGGTACGATCTCTAAAACTTCCACCACTTGCAGTAATGATAATTTTGTTAACTTCGCTGGCATTGCTACCTTGTAAGCATTGGAAAATTGCCGAATGTTCACTATCAATCGGTAACAATTTTACGCGGTACTTGGCAACGAGTTCTTTAACAATCTCGCCACCGACAACAAGGGTTTCCTTGTTGGCTAGGGCGATATCTTTACGATACTTGATTGCTTCAATCGTTGGAATGAGTCCCACAAAACCAACCAGTGCATTGACTAAGACATCACCATCGCGTAGTGTTGCAAGGGATACTAACCCCGCATCTCCATGGTAAAAGTGTACGTTTGGATATTGTGCCTCTAGGGCAGCAATATCCGCTTCATTTTGCACACAAACATGATTCACACTCAAGCGTGCTAAGATTTCATGTACTTTTTCTACACGACGTCCCACGCTAAAGGCAACGATTTTAAAGCGTTCTGGATGTTGAAGGACAACATCAATGGTTTGTTCTCCAATGGAACCGCTGGCTCCAAGTAAAATGATATTTTTCATATTACAACACGCTTAGCAAAATACTCACGAAAATAAAACTGAAGATCATGGAATCAATGCGGTCTAGTACCCCACCATGTCCTGGTAATAAAGTACCAAAATCTTTGACTCCATAATAACGTTTCATCGCTGAGAATGCCAAATCTCCTATCTGTGAAATTGCAGGAATACCCAAAGCACAAACGATTAACGTAGCACTTGGAAGTTCAGTTAATAACGTAAAGGCAAATACAAGACCAATGATTGCACCAGCAAGATAGCCACCAATACTTCCTTCGATGGTTTTCTTTGGAGAAATACGCTCTAAGAGCTTACGTTTACCAAATTTCATACCAGAAAGATAAGCAAAGGTATCCGTACTAAAGTTTGTTACAATCACAAACCAAACAAGTAGTGGATTGATCGCATAAACACGGGTAAAACTATCCGCTAATAGCGTTACCAAGAAGAAGTAACCAACGATGATAAAACCATCTTCAGCAGTAAACTGTTCTTGAAACACCGGCATCGAAAACACGCACAAGAAGAACAAGGCAAATAGTGCTGGTGCGTACTTAACTGGCGCATAATAGTAACTTAGTGTTAATACGATAAATAAACCAACGATCCAAAGAGGTTGTTTATTTTTTGATAGATTGATGAGTTCATACCCACCTAAGATAATAATTAAAATTTTTAAGAACTCCAACATTGCTCCCCCAAACAATAAGGGTGGAATTACGATTGCGAGAATGAGGAGTACGGTAAGTGCACGTACCTTCATTATTTCAATCCTCCAAAACGACGATTGCGGTTGTTGAACTCAGCAATACACAATTCAAGTTGGGCACCATCAAAGTCTGGCCAAGCAACATCGGTAAAGATGAATTCACTATAGGCATTTTGCCACAGCAAGTAGTTGCTTAGACGTTGTTCTCCACTCGTACGAATCATTAGATCAACTTCAGGCATACCATAAGTCATCAAGTAGTGTTCAAATCCAGCTTCATCAAGTTCCAATAATGCTGGATTGTCTATACAATCTTTTGCATAAGACTTTGCTGCTAGTAAGAGTTCACGACGTGCTCCATAGTTTAGTGCAAAACATAAGACCAATCCCGTATTGTGTTTGGTTTTCTCTTTGGCATCTTGAATGATTGCTAGTGATTCTTTTGGAAACTCATCAATCTCTCCAATGGTTTCAATGCGCACGTTATTGTTCACTAATTCTTTTAAATAGGCGTTGAAAAAGAATTTTGGTAATTTCATCAAGTATTCAATTTCCGCTTGTGGTCGAGACCAGTTTTCCGTAGAAAAAGCATAAAGTGTCAATTGTTTGATTCCCAATTTGTTAGCAGCAATCGCAACCTTACGAATGTTCTCTGCTCCCGCTTTATGTCCTGCTGTTCTAGGCAAACCTTTGGCTTTTGCCCATCGACCATTGCCATCCATAATCAGTGCAATGTGGCGCAATGTATTCTCTTCCATAAAAAAACCTCCTAAAAATAAAACCCACAAAAAACGTGGGTTTTTCTATACATAATTATACAACAAATTATGGTAAATTATACAGACATTATATCTTTTGTTTTATCCGCAACTACACCATCGATACGTTTAACGAATTCATCCGTCATTTTTTGCACTTTGTCTTGCAAATCTTTTTTCATATCTTCTGGCATATCTGCTTCTTTTTTGATTGCATCGTTAGCATCACGACGAACATTACGAAGCGCAACTTTGCTTTCTTCTCCGTATTTGTGTGCTGTTTTGCTTAATTCTTTACGACGATCTTCTGTCAATGCAGGTACATTCAAACGAATCACGTCTCCGTCATTGTTTGGTGTAATTCCTAAATCACTCGCTAAAATTGCTTTTTCGATGTCTTTTAAGATTGACTTGTCAAACGCTTTGATTACCAATTGACGTCCTTCAACTACTTGAATTTGAGCCATTTGGTTTACTGGAGTCATTGATCCATAGTAATCTACTTGGACTTTATCCAACATGTTTGCATTGGCACGTCCAGTACGAATACCAGCTAATGTGTGATCCAAAGCCGTAAGCACTTTTTCCATTTTACTTTTTGTGTTGTTTAAAATTTCACTCATGTTCTTAGTTCCCTTCACTTGTAATGGTAGTTCCGTCCACAAGACCTTGAACGGCTTTTAAAATATTTCCTTTTTCGTTCATATTGAAGACAATCAAATCTACATTGTTATCCATACACATCGATGTCGCTGTTGTATCCATAACTTGTAATTGTTTTTGAATCAAATCCATATAGGTAAGATTTTCAAACTTGGTTGCATCCTTTACGACTTTAGGGTCAGCACTGTAGACACCATCAACACCATTTTTTGCCATTAAAATAACATCAGCGCCAATTTCACTTGCGCGTAATGCTGCTGTTGTGTCTGTTGAAAAGTAAGGTTCTCCAATTCCAGCACCGAAAATTACAATACGTCCTTTTTCTAAATGACGAATTGCACGGCGAACAATAAATGGCTCTGCAACTTTACTCATTTCGATTGCAGTTTGCACGCGTGTAGGTACATCAACTTGTTCCAGAGAGCTTTGTACTGCCAAGGCATTCATAACCGTAGCTAACATCCCCATATAGTCAGCTTGTGAGCGTTCAATCCCAAGTTGTTCCGCCATTTTCCCACGAACGAAGTTTCCTCCGCCCACAACAATCGCAAGTTCAACACCCAATTCATGTACTTGCTTCAATTCTTCTGCAAGACCTGCTAAGATTTTAGGATCGAATGAATTTCCTGGTGAAGATAAAGCTTCACCGCTTAGTTTTAATAATACGCGTTTATACATGTTTCTGTCCACCTTCTTTTTCTTAAAAAAAGAGCACAAAAGTGCCCTTATTTTCCAAATGCTTGATTCATTACTTCTTCGGCAAAGTTATTTTCTTTTTTCTCAATTCCTTCTCCAACAGCATAACGAACAAACTTAGCACATTCTGTGTTATTTTGTTTTAAGAATTCCGCTACTTTTAAATCAGGATTCATGAAGTAGATTTGATCAACTAAGCACATTTCTTGCAATGATTTAGAAAGACGTCCTTCAACGATTCCTTGAAGTACTTTTTCTGGTTTAGAAGCTAAACTCTCATCATTTTTCAAAATTTCTAATTGAATGTTACGTTCATGAGTAATGAAGTCTTGTGACATATCATTACGAGATACGAAGCTTGGGCTCATAGATGCAACTTGCATTGCGATGTATTTAGCCAATTCAGCATCCGTTGTGTTTTTCATTACTGCAACAGAAGAGATTTTTCCACCCATGTGTACATAAGCACCGAATGTATCAGCATCTTCTTTTGTAATAACTTCCAAACGACGAAGTGTAATTTTTTCTCCGATTGTAGCAGTAGCTTCTGCCAAAATCGTTTCTAAAGTTGTACCTTCAATGTTAAGTGCCAATGCTTCTTCAGCAGTTTTTGGCAAGTGTTCGAAAATGATTTTTTCGATACGATCAAACAAAGCAAGGAATTGCTCGTTTTTCGCAACGAAGTCAGTTTCTGAGTTAATTTCAAATACGATTGCTGTATTTCCTTGAACAGCAGCACGTGTCAATCCTTCCGCAGCAACGCGGTCAGATTTTTTCGCAGCTTTTGCGATACCTTTTTCACGCAACCAATCGATTGCTTTCTCGATATCAGCACCTGTTTCAGTCAAGGCTTTTTTACAGTCCATCATTCCTGCGCCAGTTTTCTCGCGCAATTCTTTTACTAGTTGAGCAGTTACCATAATTGTTTCTTACCTTTCCTAGAATGCTTATTCAGCAGCTTTTGCTGGAGCTTCCGCTTTTACTTCTTTTGTTTCCGCTGGGCGGTCAGTACGAGGTGTACGTGGTCCACGGTAGTTTGAATTCCCTTGGTATCCTCCACCTTGACGTCCGTCACGGTTGAATGGACGACGTTGTGCACGACGTTCTTCGTTACGTTGACGACGACGACGTTCGTTTTCTTTGATTTGCTCTTCAACATTAACAATAACATCAGCCATTGTAACATCAGCTTCATCAGGGTTTACTTGACCAGCTACAGATAACAATCCACCTTTAGCTTCAACGATAGAGTCAGCCATGCAAGAGATAATCAATTTTACAGAGCGTACTGCATCATCGTTTGATGCGATTGGGAAGTCAACTACATCTGGGTCACAGTTTGTATCAACCATTGCAAATACAGGAATACCTAATTTTTTAGCTTCCGCAACTGCATTGTGTTCTTCTTTTGGATCTACCACGAAGATTGCGTTTGGAAGTTTTTTCATTTCTTTGATTCCACCCAAGAAGTTTTCTAAACGAGCTTTTTCTTTACGAATTTGCGCGATTTCTTTTTTCGGGTAAACTTCGATTAATCCGCTAGCTTCCATCTCTTCGATTTCAACCAAACGTTTAACGCGTTTTTGGATTGTACGGAAGTTTGTTAACAAACCACCTAACCATCTTTGGTTAACAAAGAATGATCCAGAACGTAAAGCTTCTTCCATAACGATAGATTGCGCTTGTTTTTTCGTTCCTACGAACAATACTTTACCACCATCTTCAGTGATTTTTTTCATTGCAGTGTAAGCAGCATCCAATTGTACTTGAGTTTTCTCAAGGTTGATGATGTATACACCATTTCTTGAAGCGTAGATATTTGGCTTCATTTTTGGATTCCAGCGACGAGTTTGGTGCCCGAAGTGTACTCCAGATTCTAATAATTTCTTCATTGAAACAACTGACATATTATTTCCTCCGTTTTGTTGTACCGCCATCACTTCTAACAACTACCACTCAAGTTACGTAAACCGTTTTGAGCACAGGGCAATTGAATCCATGATGTGTGAATGTGCGTATTGACTAGCATTACGCCATGAACAATTATATCACAACTTTATAAAAACACAAGACTTTGAAACACATTTTATTGACGTGGATGTGCTTGCTCATAAACCGCTTTTAATCGCTCTTGTGAGATATGGGTATAGATTTGTGTGGTCGCTAAGTTTGTATGTCCAAGCAGTGCTTGTACACTGCGCAGATCACATCCATTATCGAGTAAATGAGTCGCAAAGCTATGTCGAAACATATGTGGATGATACTTTCCCTGGATGCCTGCTTTTTGGACCGCAACATCCAACAAATACTGTACACCACGTGTTGTTAGCGGTTGATTGCGATGATTGACAAACACCGTGCTTGAATTCGCATCGCGTTGCATCTTTCGTAAATAGTTCGCACATCCCATATGAAATGGGACAATACGCTCCTTTGCCCCCTTACCAACTACACGTAAGAGCCGATTATCGAAGTCGATATCTTGATACTGTAAGGCGATGACTTCACTAACGCGCAACCCACAAGCATACAATACTTCAAACAAGCAACGATTGCGCAGTCCCATCGGCGAATCACATGCAATACTAGATAAAAATAAATCCATTTCATCATAAAAAAGAAAATCAGGAATCTTCTTTCCTACTTTCGGATTGCGAATATAAACAAAGGGATTATCCTGAAAGCCTTCGTGCTCGTTACAGTATTTATAAAAGGAGCGCAAACTGGATAAGTGTCTTGCTACGGTACTCTTTTTTAGCGCCTGTTGACTGGAGAGTTGTTCCATATACGTTAATAACACCATCCGGTCCACAGCTTCTAAGGTTAGTTCTTGTGCGCTTAAAAAGCGGATAAACTTGGTAATGTCCAATCGATAACTTTGTTCGGTATGCTCGGAACCAGAATTTTGTTTGCCCTTATATACAAGAAAGCGCTCTAGGAGCGCTTGCATGGTGTTAGAATTGTGAGACATACTCCGCCATCACGCGCAATGCCTGGTTCGCCATCGCTTCTTTGCGTTCGTGTTTTTTTACACGTTCTTGTAATTGCATTATCCCGAAGTTTGCATTCATCGGTTGGAAATGTTTTGGATGCGTATGTGTAATGTAGTAAGCCATTGCACCAATCGCGGTGGTTGGTGGTAAAGCAATCGGCTCTTTTCCTTGTAGGAGGCGGGCCATATTCAGTCCTGCTACCATTCCACTCGCAGCGGATTCAATATATCCTTCGACCCCACACATTTGACCAGCAAAGAACAAATCATCACGGTCTTTGAATTGGTAGGTTTGACGCAAGATCTTTGGAGAACACATATACGTGTTTCGATGCATCACACCATAGCGTACAATATTGGCTTGTTCTAAACCTGGAATCATTTGTAGGATTCGCTTTTGTTCACCCCATGTTAAATGGGTTTGGAAACCTACGATATTATAAAGGGATGCTGCTGCATCATCTTGGCGCAATTGTACAACCGCATATGGATCTTCTTCTCCATCACGACCTAAACCAACTGGTTTCATCGGCCCAAACAACAAGGTTTTTGGTCCACGACGAGCAATTTCTTCAAATGGCATACAACCTTCAAAGAAGATTTCTTTTTCAAACTCTTTTAGAGGCACCACATCCGCTTGCATCAAAGCTTCATAGAACGCTTCAAACTGCGCTTTGTTCATCGGACAGTTGATATAATCATCTTCCCCTTTGTCATAACGTGATTTAAAGTACGCTTTACTAAAATCGATGGAATCTTTTTCAATGATCGGAGCTGCTGCATCGTAGAAATAGAAGTAGTCTTCGTGAATCAATTCTTGAATCGCACGACTCATCGCATCACTTGTCAGTGGTCCAGTTGCGATAATGGTCGGTCCTTCTGGAATGGCTGTTACTTCTTCACTATGTACGCTAACAAGTGGATGATTTTTAATGACATCGCTCATTGCTGCACTAAATCCTTCACGGTCCACCGCCAAGGCACTACCAGCTGGAACTTGATGTTCACGTGCTGTTTTCATAATAATCGAATCAAATAATTCCATTTCTTTTTTCATAACCCCAACCGCATTATTTAAAGCATCACTGCGTAGGGAGTTGGAACAAACAAGTTCCGCAAATTTTTCACTCTTATGCGCTGGTGTCATTTTCACCGGACGCATTTCGTATAAATCAACCGCAATGCCGCGTTGGACTAGTTGCCAAGTCGCCTCACAACCAGCAAGTCCCGCTCCAATTACATTTACTCTCATGCTTCATCCTCACTCGTCTTCTTTACCGTTTTCTTCGCCGCTGTTTTCTTGGTTGCGGTTTTCTTCGTTGTTGTTTTTTTCGTTGTTTTCTTAGCTGTTGCCTTTTTTGTAGTCTTTTTCGGCTTATCGCTCGCATCGACTCCTTCTTCATCCTTTTTCTTATCGGATTTGATGTAGCGACACTTTGGATAGTTGCTACAAGCAATAAAATCTTTACCAAAACGTGACTTTCTGGTCACAAGATCGTGACCACATTGTGGGCAGGCTTCCCCCGTTGGTACCGGTTCTGCTTTGACCTTGTCAGATTTAATATATTTACACTCTGGATAGTTACTACAAGCAACAAATTTTCCATAGCGTCCTTTTTTATGAACTAGCTTTCCTCCACATTGTGGACATGGCTCTTCAATTGGTTCTTCTTCCTCTTCCCCTTTGGTATATTTACAATTTGGGAAATCAATACAACTTACAAACTTACCATAGCGACCCACACGGTAGACTAATTCCTTGCCACAATCCGGACAGGCTTCCCCCGTGCGTTCTAGTTCTTTTTTCTCCATGTTATCATTTGCAAATTGAATGAGTGGTTCAAATTTTTCATAGAAGCTAGTAAGTGCTTCAACATTATTACGAGCACCTTCAGCAATTTCATCCAGTTCACTTTCCATTTGGGCAGTATAACTAACGTTTACCACATCACTAAAGAATTCAACCAATTTTTCATTGGTCAATTCCCCTTGCTCCGTTGGATAGAAAAACTTCGTTTTTCCCGTTTCACTCGCTTTATCTAATGTTACATAACCACGTGCTTGTACGGTATCAATGATAGTTGCATAGGTTGAAGGACGACCAATTCCTTTTTCTTCCATCATTTTGATCAGTTTTGCTTCGGTATAGCGCGCTGGTGGTTGTGTAAAGTTTTGAGTTGCATTAAGTTGGACTGGATCCAAGATTTCATCTACCTCAAGTTGTGGTAATAGGGTATCTTTGGTTGTTTCATAATCACCATAGATTGCCAAGTATCCATCAAACACCAAGGTAGAACCATTAGCAGAAAATTCAACTCCGTTGTTTTCTACCTTAACATTCACCGCATCACTTACTGAACTCGCCATCAAACTTGCTAGCGTTCTTGCATAGATTAGTTTATACACGCGGTATTGCTCGCTTGTTAAACTATCTTTGATTGATTCTGGTGTGAATGCAAGATTGGTAGGACGAATCGCCTCATGGGCATCTTGTGCATTTTCATTTTTCTTTTGGCGTGCTTTTCCTACATAAGCTTCTCCATAGGTTTCACCAATAAAAGCAAGAGCATCTTGGACAAAGCCATCACTCAAACGATAGGAATCACTACGCATATACGTAATCAAACCTTGCGTTTGTCCATTGACACTAATACCCTCGTATAATTTTTGGGCAATACTCATTGTTTTCTTCGCTGAGTAATTAAGTTTGGTACTTGATTCTTGTTGTAAGCTAGACGTAATAAATGGAAGTTTCGCTTCTTTCTTTTTCTTTTTACGTTCGATACTAGCAACACGGGAAACACCATTGCAACGTTGCATTACCTCATTGGCATCCGCTTCTGTATCCATTGGTGGTTTCTTTCCATCCACTTTACCAAGCTTTGCAGGAAATTCTAGTTCCCCT
Organism: Erysipelotrichaceae bacterium; assembly: GCA_051658525.1. GTDB lineage: Bacteria > Bacillota_I > Bacilli_A > Erysipelotrichales > Erysipelotrichaceae > JBOFMT01. The sequence continues at coordinate 42,979 of JBOFMT010000037.1, forward strand.
TTGTGCATCATGGCTTCAAGTTCCCAATATTCTTCACTGACAAACGCTCTAATTTCAGCTTCTTTTTCACAGATTAAACGCAAGGCAACCGATTGGACACGCCCTGCACTTTTACTACGAATCTTACTCTGTAGTAATTTACTCAATTTAAATCCGATAATACGGTCTAACATTCGACGTGTCTCTTGTGAGCGTACCAAATCTTGATCAATGCTTCTTGGATGTTCAAAGGCTGCTAATACTGCCGTTGGTGTAATCTCATTGAAGATGACACGGTTTTGTAAACTTTGATCAACACCTAACTCTTCTGCTAAATGCCAAGCAATCGCTTCCCCTTCACGGTCCGGGTCGCTTGCAAGATAAACTTCATCGCATTTTTTAGCCAATGCCTTAAGTTCTTTCACTACATCTTTTTTCTCTTTGCTAATTTTGTATGTTGGTACAAAACCGTTTTCAATATCGATTCCCAATCGTCCAACCCCTGTGGTTGCTAAATCGCGAATGTGTCCTTTACTAGAAACGACCGTATAATCTTTACCTAAATATTTCTCAATGGTTTTCGATTTTGATGGTGATTCCACAATTACCAATTTTTTCATCTGTTTACCCTCATTGTTCTTGTTTTAGTTGTTTGTTTAGTTCTTTGATATCATCCTGATGTTTTAGTACATTCGCTCCCTCTTCAATTAAGGTATTACACCCAAGCCCCATAGGGTTATAGTAAGAGTGTGGAAAGGTATAAAGTTCCTTTCCAAGTGCTAGGGCATCTGCTACCGTATGCATGGTTCCACTTTTCATTGCGGCTTCTACCACAACCAATACTTCACCAAGCGCTGCAATCAAGCGATTGCGCATAATAAAGTGATGTTTTTTCGGTTGTGTCCCCAAGGGGTATTCACTTAGCAATACGTGTTTTGTAGCAAGCGTTTGCCATAGTGCGCGATGCTCATCTGGATAGATCGTATCCAAACCACTTCCCACAACACCAATACACGTATGACCATGTTGTAGTGCTGCTGTATGAATCAATCCATCGACACCTTTTGCCAAACCACTGACAATCGCAATGTTTGGATCTAGGCACGCTACAAGGTGCTCACACAATGCAATTCCATCGTTTGTTGGTGTTCGTGTTCCGATTATGGAAAGTGATGTTTGTTGTAATAATTGAATGTCACCTTTATAAAATATAACAAAAGGGGGCTTTTGTAAACTTAAAAAAACAATTGGATAGTCACAATCACCTAAAACACACGTTTTTTCGCTTGTAACTCGTGGTTGAATGGGTTCTTGATTTGCAATCGCCTTAGCAATTAAATTCCATTCTCCTCGATATTTTAGCGCATAGGCTAAGATTTGTTCTCGCATCGAATCACCTCAACACTATTATTACATGACTCCCCAAACTCCTAAAAAGAACCTCAAGTGAGGTTCTTTCCATATTATATTCGTTATGCTTTTGGATTACATTCTTCGCAGTCAGCTTCGCCACACGTACATTCAGCGTCACAACCGCATTCACCACAACAACAATCATCCCATTCCCAATACTCATCTTCTTCTTTCATTTTTTTGTAAACGCCTAGACCTAAGAAAATTGCTGCGTCTACCAAGCTAATTACGCCTAAACCAATCAATAAATCACTTTTGCTAAATCGTTTCATGTTCTTCTCTCCTTACATGTTGTCCCAAACCAAACGTTTGGATGATAACTACATTGTAAGACAAAATGAAAAGATTGCACGTTACACGATTTGTTTTTTGTATTGTAGTTTCCTTTTAGCGATAGACCCAGTGCTTTTGTACTTGATAACTACATAAAAATAACGAACAATCAACGATTAATTTCCAAACAACAACATTTTGCATTCCAAACAGTAAGGTTACTAGACGTACAAATATAATACTTATCATCATCTGCACCAACCACAAGCTATAATAGCGCAATAACTGCGCACGCTGTGCTTTTTGTTTGAATACCACACGGCTATTCATACTAAAATTAAATAAGGAAGATCCAGCTCTAGAAAACAGCGTCGCAAAGACAATCGCCACAGTTTCATGAAAGGATTGAAATATGGTAATAAATAGGGCAAACAACACCATATCCAGTAAGAAACTTGCTGCAGAACTTAAGGTGTAGGTGAACAGTTGACTATAAATACGCAAAGAATCTAGTATCGGATCAAAACGTGTCGCTCGGTTTTGTTCCACATAAAGTGTTTCAATATCGACCTCAATGATATCAATATGCATGCGTTTCGCCTTTAGTAATAAATTGGTTTCATATTCAAATCCACTTCCCTTACACGCCAATGCCATCTCAACTAGAGCTTTTGGAATCCCTCGTAACCCTGTTTGACTATCTTGTACTTTAATACCACAAAACACTCGTAAATAAGCACGTGTGAGTTGGTTGCCAATCTTACTTTTGAAAGGAACATGCAGTTTACTAAAATCACGCACTCCTAGCAGTAACTGTTCTGGATGCTGTTTTAAGCTTGCAACCATGTTACATATATCATCAAAAGCATGTTGTCCATCATCGTCACAAGTAACAATTCCACTAAAATCAGGCATCTGTTCTAGATAATAACGAAAAGCAGTTTTCAAAGCTGCACCTTTCCCTAAGTTTTTGGTATGAGTTAGTACATGACAGCCAGCTAGCAGTTCTAGGTGATTAAAGATTTCAGCTTTCTCTGGATCACTTCCATCGTTTACCACAATGACTTCGATATTTGACTGTTGTAAGAGCGGAGTCACGACACTAAGGATGGTTCGAGTTGGATTTAGGGTTGGTATTACAATCGCTATCATGTTGTTTCTCCTTCTTTCATACGTACAATGCGTTGAGGCTCAATTTGATATAGACCTACAGATAACGCTTCCCCAAAATAGGGATATAAATATGCAGCAACATCGGCTACTGGTTCAAATATAAACAAATAATCATAAGAGTCAAAAAATGTCGTTAAATCCAAACCTTGTGATGAAGAAATCACATCGACATACGGTGTAAAAAGCTCATAGCGCACAATGTACGATAAATAGTAACTACTTACCTGCTCATCCTGATTACTAGCAACTACAAGTACTCTAGCATTATGAGCTTGGCTTAAACTAACACCTAGTTGTGCATTCACTCTTGCAGGAAGCGAAGCTTCATACGTTAAATTGATATATTGCAGACCGTTGAATTCTGATGTTAATACAAGACATGCAAGTACCATACAAATCAAGCAAGCTTTTTCATACAGTGCTTTGGTATGAATAGAGGCAAACGCTTTGGAATTCGACTGATTTCCGATTTGCATATGGAAACTACGTTCCAGATCACAAGTAAAACACATGGCTACACATCCTAGCTGAAAGACGATAATACTAGCAATATAGCGTTCATAGCCTGCAATACGTATTGCTTCATCTAGCGGCATTAAGAACAAATACATCACTAAGATTCCTAAAAAATAAACAATAACGACAATATCACTGAGTATTACAACACGCATGAGATACCATCGCTTTTTGAGACCATAGCGAGCAACAAAAAATAAGAGGATTGCAAGTATATTGATTACGACAAAAGCGAGTGTAACCATATTGCTAGAAGTAAAAGTTGCTTGTGCAAATACACGAATGATTTGTTGCAGGTCAGCTGCTGTTTTACCAGCAACAACATGGCCAATATTTTCTGAGGATACTTCAAATTTCGTTTGTAAATGCGCAAACTCGAGTGAGGTATAGCCACTCCAAGCAACCAAAGGCAGATAGCTTAAAGTCATTGCAAACACATAAGCTAGAAAACAACCAAATTTATGAAAAATCGTACGATATTTGGCATGTGTAATGAATATATAAACACCATACACGAGTGCTAGACTCGCAAAAAAGATACCCGTATTTTTAACAACAACCAAAACGGCCAACACCGGTAATGTTACAAATAAACCAAAAAAAGGACGTTTTCGGTATTGGTAAAGGCTAGCAATAGCAGCAAGCCCCATCATAGGCAGTAAGAAATCTACCAAAAGATTATTGAGACGAATGGAAAGATTGAAAAAGCTTGTCATACACAAGCCAAGTGCTAAGACTAGATACAATAACAAGCGCTTTTCTTCTTTGATAATGCCATGAATGGCAAAAAAGCAAGAAAGAATCAACACACCTTGTGCTACTAGCATGGCACCTGCATGTTCACCGATAAAACGTGCTACATAATAGATGAAACTCGATGCTCCTAGCGGATAATCAACAAATTCGATAAATACACTTTGAGCATTGGGAATGTGATTGTTAGCAAGCATGTACTTGACAATACTAGCCCAATGCGAGAAGTTATCATAATGAATAAACTGTGCATGCCACAAAATATACAGTAATACGGCACCGAGTACGAGATAGCCAATGTAAACAATCTTAATACGTGGATATAGCTTGGTACGCTGTTGGAATACATCTACCATACCAACCAGACCCAAAAGCAAACCGATTACGTAGATGGTAAGCGCAGTTTGCCATAACACGTTTGCTAGTCCTCCAGCAAATACCAACAGTGCAATTGAAGAACAAACAAAGATACCACTAGCAAAGACATTGATTTTTAGGGTCTTCACACTGACATGCAAGAAACCAAACATGGAGATACAAAATAATAAAATTGCCATTATGAATCTTCTTCCTTTCTTTGTTTGTTCTTTACCTTTGCCATCCTACTACAAGATCGTGTAAAGCGGAGCCAAAGCAAATTTGGTGAAAGTTATCTACCTTGTATAAGTTGGAATGTTTGGGTTCCCCATCCATACGACGCAATTGTAAGGTTAGATCTAAGTTTTTATCCTTATAGGTAAGTGTGTCCATATCGACACCTTCAATTCGCATATATTGGTAGTTAAAGTCCTTGATCACCCCTTGGATTCCCTCTTCGAAGGTTGCAGTATGGTTTAACTGCATTCGTGGAAACTTCCGCATCTCACCTTTTTGAGGTTTTATCCGTTTGATGACATTACGAGTAACATCATCCGCCGCAGTCACCCATAAATCCATTGACTTTGGAAGCGTATGATCACGGTCGTATATCACTTGAAGAAATGCTTTATAAGCATATTCTTCGATTTCACTGATTTGTACTGCATAGTGATACTTGTTATTTTTTTCTCTAACATACAACACCTTACCTGAAAACTTACTCGTGTAGTGTTCACTCTCTAGTTTAAATTCTAGATTTTGCTGGATTGGAATATACCTTGCCTCTTCTAGTACAAAGGATAATCCCCCTTCTGAAATATTACTCGTTTGGGTTTGAATGACTTGATCATCAAAGCAGACATCACATGCAACTTGAACATCAAAGCGTTCGCTGTTACGATATGCTTTTCGTCCTGAAAGGAAGAAAATAGCATAGAGGAGCGTAATTAAATTATTAATGAGCCAAAAAATAATAACACCACTATAAAACAATGCCCAACCGTACTTTCCTGCTGTAAAGCGAATGATTGCTGCGATCGATAATACAATGAGCAAGAGATGTGGTAGTGCATACTTAAGATTAGCGAAGAAACTTTGTTGTTCTTTGCCTTTGTTTGTTACCTTAAATTTCTTTTCCTTAAATCCTAGCGTTTCCAAGAATACTGGAACTATCAAATAAGGAGCTAAAATCGTATCGATGATTTGACACCATCGCTGATTTCTTAATTCACTTGAAAGATAACGCATGGAAAGACTATATAACGTATACGACGGTAACCAGAAAAACAACAGCTCCCAAAATCCAGTATCTACAATTTGAACATCAAAAAGTGCAAATAGGATTGGAGATAAGATAAAAATCAAACGATTGAAAAAACTCCACCAATATAGTGTACATACAACATAACTCGTCTTTGCACCCGCACCTAAACCACGATTGAATAAAATATTGGTATTCTTTACACTTTGAATGACCCCACGAGCCCATCGAATACGCTGTGTTAACATACTTGGAATCGTCGTTGTAGATAAACCAGCTGCTTGTGGTTTGTTTGTTGAGTAAGTGGTGTAGCCCTTACTTTGAATCATAATACCAACTTGAAAGTCTTCGGTAATCGTATTGGTTGGAAACCAGCCAATATCATTGAGTGCAGCACGGGCAATAACGGTATTACTCCCCGTATAAGCAACCGCATTGGAACTATTGCGCATTACATTAATTTCTTTGGAGAAAAAATCCTGTTCATTCGGTATGCTTCTTTCACCAAACAAGTTAAATTGGAATAAATCAGGGTTATAAAAACTTTGTGGTGTTTGAACAAATCCTATTTTATAGTCTGGATCAATCTCATCTTCCTCTCGGCTAATCCAAACACCTTCATCATTTTGTTTTTTCAATGGAAGAGAAAAATAAGGCACAGTTTCCATCAAGAAAGAACGTTTTGGAATCATATCTGCATCGAAATTAGCAACAAGAGGTGATGTAGTATACATCAACGCATTGTTTAAATTTCCAGATTTTGCGTGTTTATTATCTTCCATTCCAAGATAGCCAATTTGAAAATCACGAGCTAATACTGCTACTTCCTCTCGGTTAGAATCATCGCATAAATAAATATGAACCTTACCCAAATCCGGATATTCCATATGCATACATGCATTGATTGTTTTATATAATAAAGCCACATCTTCGTTATGCGTTGCAATTAACACATCGACATGTGGATACTCATGTTCCTCCAAAGTAGGAAGAAGTAAGGTTGATTTTTGTTTTTTAATCCGTCGATAAAACAATTCAAAGGTTGTGAACGTAGTAATGACTTCACTGAACAACAATAAAATTCCAAAGATAAAACTAAACAATCCACTATGGAGTGGAATCGTGAAAAAAGCACGCCATAGTAAATATACACACATTAGTACAACAGTAAGAAAAAATAATACGGTATGCTTTTTATTCGTCGTTTCCATAACATCCCCCAATAGATAAAAAATCACATAGAAATCATTATATCACAAAGTTTGAAATACAAGAACCTTCACATACATATTTCACATGAATAACATTTTATTTATCATTTACATAATAATTCGTTTTTCTTTTGTTAGTGACCGGTCATTTTTTGCTACTTTGTCGAAATTCACCCTATTTTACGCTTGTGAAATGTGCTGTTACCTTATAGGAATAATCGAGTAGGAGAAAATTAATTAATTTAATCTTCGTCCTCTCACACCACCGTGCGTACGGTCCCGTACACGGCGGTTTAGAAAACACCTATTCCGTTATATTCTTTATACAGGCTCGCCATTGTTAGGTAGCCTGCTTTTTCTATATAAGCATTTTTCAATGTGTTGGTCAAAATCCAGGACCTTACTGTTCGCATATACCCTTTTCTTGTATTTGCCCA
>JBOFMT010000038.1:0-7896 GCA_051658525.1 Erysipelotrichaceae bacterium
CATTGCTCTACCGACTGAGCTACAGGACCATTTGGTTGCGGGAGCAGGATTTGAACCTACGACCTTCGGGTTATGAGCCCGACGAGCTACCGGACTGCTCCATCCCGCGACAAATAAATTAATGAGCATAAAATTGTAAATGGCGGAGGAACTGGGATTCGAACCCAGGCGCCAGTTTCCCGACCTACCGGTTTTCAAGACCGGACTCTTAAGCCACTTGAGTATTCCTCCATTTAAAGTTGGTGGCTGGGGTGAGACTCGAACTCACGACCTTCCGGGTATGAACCGGATGCTCTAGCCAACTAAGCTACCCAGCCAACGTTAATGGTCGGGATGACAGGATTCGAACCTGCGACCCCCTGGTCCCAAACCAGGTGCACTACCAAGCTGTGCTACATCCCGTTAAATGGCGCGCCCAGCAAGAATTGAACTCACAACCTTCTGATCCGTAGTCAGACGCTCTATCCAATTGAGCTATGGGCGCATATTTTTTTGTACCGAAGTTGTTTCCCTCAGTGCCTATTTATAATACCAAATTCATCCAATCATTGCAAGCTTTTTAGAGAACTTTTTTTATTTTTTTAGCTATTTTTTTAAACTCTTAGCAATCTCTATAAAATAGCTAAGACCACAACACGTTAGTGCTGTGGTCTTTCGGTTCGTTTGGATTGATTTTGTCCGTCTTGTATCGATTGTTGCAACAAAAAGGCATCCTTATATTTACGTTGGAAGATATAGAGTTCTTGTAAGAGTTTCGCATACAACTGTTTTAAATCAAAGCGATGTTCCTCATGAATGATTTGATAGATTTCCTTCAACAAGATCGCATAGCTTTCATTGTAATAATAGCTTTCTTGATAACGTAGCGTTACTACTTGTGCCATGCGTTCATATAAATCAAGATGCATCCCCTTATCAAACACGAGTGCTTGTTCTTGATAATGAATACCCTGGTGTGCATCCACTTCTTCATAAGCAAGCGCTAAAGCATGGGCACATAGAAACGCATCCCATCCAAGTTGTTGAGCTCTTTCTAAAGCTATAATCGCATCCTTGTATTGTTCTAATAGAAGATGATGTAAGCCAATCGTATATTGTACTTCTTTTTCAATGGCCAGTGTGCTATTTGCAGCCAAACGACTTGCTTGTTGAAGATGTTTCTTCATTAGGCTTACATCCCCTAAACGCGCATACGTTTTACCCAAGCACAAACACGCTTGCACAAGCGTAATAAAACTTCCCTCTTCTACCGCTAAGGAAATTGCATTGTTTGCATGTAAAATTGCAGTTTGATAATCACCATAAACAAAACAAAACTGCATCTTAGAAGCTTCACTTGAAGCGCATAGCACCCATTTACTTGCTCGTTGCATATGGTGCCACTGTTCTTCTTTGTTGGTAAGCGTTGCACTTGCTAAGGTGTGAAATAAGTACTGATGACCCGTTTCAAAGTAATCTTCAAATGCCTTAATTTCTTCATAGAGCAACTCTTGTTTACTCGTATCGTGAGCTTTCAATGCTTCCATCCAATCAAAAAACAATAAATTTAAATATAAACTACTATGTTGCAACATCTCTCGATGTTCTAAAATTTCAGAACGCTGCCCATCTACTGGTGTTGAGAAATACATTCCTTCAAAATATTGAACAAAAACCGTTTGCATGTGTTCTAGGCTTGTCGCATCAAAGTGATAGACAATACCCAAAGCAGCAAACAACTGTTCCACGATTTCTTGACTTGGTTGAACTTGTCCTTGTTCAATTTTGCTTAGATAGGAAACAACGCAGATCCCTTGACACAGTGCCTCTTGGGAGCGGTTTTGTTCCAAACGATGTTTTCGGATTAAAAAGCCAACGGCATGTTTCATACTAACCCCCATCTAATTTTCTCCATTATAATAACATAATTGAAAGGGTTCTAACCATGTTAATATGTCAAAAATATGCTTTTTAATGACATTAATGTGAAAAAGACAGTATTTATGCTAGCACCAACCAAAATCGAACGTTTGTTCCTAACTAAAACAAAAAGTGATAAGAGCAGGATTATCGTTTTAAATCTTGAACACTTCCCATATCCTCAATTTTAATATGACTTGCATCAACAAGGGGAGTACTCGTTTGCTTGCGCGCTGTCCACGAACGACCAAGTGTTCCATCCAACTGCAAACGAATACTCTTAGCACGTAAAAGCGCAAACTCCTTGATGGTTGCGACCGCTTGTTGGTGTTGACTAAAATTTACATAAGCACTTGGATCTTTCATTACATAAGGGGCAATCATTTGTTGTACAGCTTGAATTCTAGTTTCAAACAATCCAGAAGCGAAATAAGTAGTTAGTAACGTATCAAAGTAATCATGATACGTTGCATAATAGACTTCATCACTTAGCAGTTGGCTAAACATGGGACGTTTGGCTAAGAGTTCATCACTTGATGGAGTATCTATCGGAAAATTTACCATCAACGTAGCATCCTTCACTGGATTGGCAATACCAAGCAAATAAGTACCAAACGCTAAGTTATAATCCCAAGGAAGTAATTGCAACACTCCGGCGTTTTCATACAAATAATAATTGTGGGTCGTATGACCCAAATAACTATCCAGATTCATCACAAACACCTGCACAACAAAATAGCGTAACACCTTATCTACGTCAATCACACGCTGTAAATCTTCTCCTTGTGCAAGGATCTTGAGTGCTGCTACCACACGTTCTTGCTCGCTAACACTTGGATGAAAGATGGCGTTGTCAAAGATATTAGGATACAACTCTAACTCATCCCCTAGGTATTGTAATGCTAAATCTGCATTTTCTGCTTGCAATGAAGTGTACTCCGGTTGATAGAGTTGTCCATGATTTCTTCCAAAGTTACGCAAAGCAAAACTTTCTTCCATTTCTTCAATCGCCACATATAAACCCAAGGGCTCACCATTGACACTAACCCAAACATAACTGCAAAGCGGTGTAGCTACACCCATAAAACGCATCATATCAAAAGCTAACCAAGTTTTAAGATAACTATTGTCTTGAAAACTAGCATCCAGTGTAAACTTATCCAAACCATAATAACTTTGGTTTTGATAATGGTCTACTTCAATTTTAAGACTAAGCCGTTCACTGTTATATTTTTGTGATAAACGTAAGGAGTTATTTCCTTTGATACGTATACCTACTCCATCTAGTATTTCCCCATCAATCACAAGTCGTGAGGAATGATACTCCTCTTTCCCTTCACGTATCATCGCTTGATAATCATCCATTTGAATATCAATGGTATGTACATACGTTTCATCAAACAAGCGAGTTGGATACTCTAGTGTTAGTCCTTGTTCTGCAATGAGATCTTGGTTGTTATGAAACAAGTACACTACTAGTAAACACAGTGCTAAGACCAACAAACAAATACGATCGATTTTTTGATCACGTGTCATCTTAACCCATATAGTCGCCTTGATAGGAGACTAGTACACAGTGCGTAACACCAGCAAGATTAGCTAAGTCATGAACAAACCCACTATCATCCGCTTTAAGGCGTACATCATAGTGTAATTCCACCCCATTTGCACGAACACTCTTACTTTTTAACTGTAACTTTTTTGTTTGTGCTAGTACTACTTGATGTAGTTTTTGTTCAACAGAAGGAGTTTCACAGTGAACAATTAAGATATAGGGTTGATGTGTTTCCTTGATGCGTGAAAAAAACAATAGCACTGCACCAATCATGATACTACCAATAAGCGCAAGTTCTAAAAAGCCTGCCGCTAGAATAATTCCGATTGCAATCGACCAAAACAAAAAGATAAGATCACTTGGCTCTTTGATTGCCGTACGAAAACGTACGATACTTAAGGCTCCCACCATCCCAAGTGATAAAACAATGTTTGACGTTACCGCTAGAATTAATAGGGCAGAAATCATACAAAGTGCAATCAAGGTTAAACCAAAATTAGCTGAGTACAAAATACCGGTATAACTTTTTTTATACACATAAAAAATAAACAAACCCAAACCAAACGATAACAATAAAACCAAAGCCATATCAAGCATAGCAATGCTTTGACTTGTTTCTAAAAAACTAGATTTAAAAATATCCTGAAAACTTAAACTCATCACTTTACTCCTATTCCCAAACACGACTCATTGCATATTTGCTATAAGCTGATGCTTGTATATTTTTAACTTGTGTTGTCATAGCAACGATATCTGGCAAAAATTCATCGTATTTGATTTCTAAAACACAAACACCAGGATCTATACCGAATGATACTTGTGGTGAAAAAAAATCACCTACACTATGGGTTGTTTTAATATCACGATCAATGGTCACACGCACATTACCCGGTGCATAAACAAAAGCTTGTCGAGTGTACGAAACGATTGTTTTGGGCGTTAGGCATTGCGTAATGATTTTATGATAAAACTCAATTTGTAGCGCATCCCCACTTTCCAACAAAAAACCAACCTTACCTTCCAACAACCACAAGACTTGTTGATACGTAAGCTTGCTACTGCGTTTCATGCAGTACCCGTTTCGCTTGGATTTCTTCTCTAATCGAATCTCATCACTAGCTTGATTATAATATCGCAGTCGAAATTTCTCCCCTTGACTTAAGCCATTGTGCTTATTTTGTAGGGACTGGTCGTTTGGAGTATCAAAATATAAACTATGTACATCATACACACCATCAACACCCGCATGTGGATCACTAGCAAACACCTGCTGACATCTTGCAGTCAACAATGCTGCATCCATTGGATGCAGCACATGTTTGATTTCATGTCTTGGAACACTTAGTACTTGCTTATTGATAATCACTGTCGTCATAATCACTCGCATCATAGTCACTATCGTCGTAGTCACTATCATCACTTGGTGACGGTGTTGGCGAAGGCGAAGGTGTTGGTGTCGGTTTTATGGTATTAGATCCACTTTGGTTGTTCTTACCATAATCACTGTCATCATAGTCCGTTATTCCATCGTTATTCACACCATAGTCGCTGTCTGAATCGTCCGTTACTCCATCGTTATTCCCACCATAGTCAGTATCATCATAATCACTTACTCCATCGTTATTCACACCATAGTCAGTGTCATCATAATCAGTTACCCCATCATTGTTAACACCATAATCACTATCATCATAATCACTGTCACTTCCGATCACTTGAATCACACTCTTCCAAGCATTTTGACTAACACTTGTTTTTACTTCTTCATAAATTTCACGTAAAAAGCTCGTTTGTGGAAGTTTAGACTCCCCTTCTACTTCAATTACAATGGTTCTTGCACTCTTTTCAATTTCTTCAATAAAGTATCCAAACTCACCCATAACTTCAACCAATTCTTTCACAACTACTTTCGCAGGTTTTCCCTCATAGTTGTCATAGCCAAATAAGATATCTTTCGCATCATCGTTTTTTGCTTTAAGTTGCACTACATTGCCGTTTTCATCATAATCAATGGCTATTTCCGGATTCACACGTAATACAAGTGTTCCTAGCACACTTGCCACCATTTCATTTTTTGCTGAACAACCAACAACAAGCAAGCATACCATCAGTACACTCATCATCTGTTGTAACATTTTCTTTTTCATCATCTATTCTCTCCTTTTATCATAAGCTTTCGCCCTCTACTTACAGCATACGTAACACAATAGTAGCAAAGTGGGGTCGAAACTAAAATTAATCATCATAATCGCTATCATCATCCAAATCATCATCCTGATCGTCATAATCACTTTCATCATCGTCATCATAATCACTATCATCGCCATCATCATCCAAGTCAGGAATTTGTGGTAATGGTGGTAACACCGGTGGAACTTGTGGTTCTGGTTGTGTTTCTGGATTTTGCTCTGGTAGTGGTGAAGTTGGAACTTCAATTTCTGGTTGCGGTTTTATTTCCACTTGTGGCTCTACTTCCTGTTCTGCTTCAGGCACTTCTGGAATGAGTGATTCTATGGTTTGTGACCATGTATGAGCATAATCTTGAAGTTGAATCTGTTCTACCATAACTTGCCAAGCATAATTCGTTAGGAATGTTGCTAGCGCTTCTCGTGTTTCATCCATCCAAGTCTCATCATCACTATCCAAACTAAGTACAACTCGTTTTCCATCAACCAAGTAATGAGCCTGATAAGCTCGCTCAAATAATTCATCCAAGACATGGGTTAGTGTTTTATCTTGATAGTCATAACTAGCAACAAGTGCTTCTCCATCCACATTCACTCCAACGATATCTACAACTTCATGCTTATCGTTTAGTTCAATGCGGACTTCAGGATTGATTGCTAACCATACAGCTGCATAAGGTGTAACTGGTACAAACGGTAAGAGCCAAGCTAATACAAAGACACTACAAGCAGCTAACACACTCACCGACTGCTTCCAGCCTATTTGATAAAACCACGGCTTATCCTCCACCAGTTTTACTTCCTGTACAGTCTGTCCTAATACATACCCTTGATTTTCAACCTTAAGAAAGCAACCCGTTTCATCTAATACAATTGCTTGTTTGCCAATGCATTCTACAACTAAATAGTTCATGACAACACCTCATTTCTTTTTTGAACACTGCGCAACAAATGTCCACGTAGTAGGACAAAGCCATTGGTTTGAATCAACAACATCGCAATCAAATAAGTACGATGCCGCTCTAAGGTTTTACGTTCAACACCACTTCCTGCAACTAGTGCTGCTAGTGGTAATTTTTTTGTTTGTAGTAGTATGTCTAGTAGTTCTGTATTGCTAGCCGCATAAGCAATCGCACTAGCACAACTTGTTTTGGTACGCTCTTGCTTTGGTGTATTGTTCGCTAAATCAGCAAATGAGATCCCAAAACGTGCTAACGCAGTTGTAAGTTCTAAGATTTCTTCTTGTGTTGCTAGTGTTACTTCACAGCTATCACTAGGTGCTGCAATACGCTCATGTAGACTAACACCTTCTTCTCCCACCTCTTCATCAAGGGAGAGCTCACTTTGCCTACGCGCTTGCTTGCGTGCATCATCCAACAAGCGTGAGCGAATACATAGCGCTGCATAACTAATAAAATTACCTCGCTCTTCTACATAACGTAAAATTGCTTCATAAAACGCATGTAGAGCAATACTATAAGTATCATCACTCACACAAGCAGCAGCTTTTGTAAAGTTACTCACCTGTGACAAGATAAAGGGACGATACTGCTCTAACAATTGATTCGCCACTTGTTCATCTGTTTTTGACGCTTGTAATTGTTGCAATAATAAGGATTGATTTTGCATCTTATTCTTCCTTTCACATTGATAGATATACGCACTCACCCCATCAAAAAGTGGGGTCGAATCGTCGATTTCTTAAAAAATTGGCATAAAAAAAAGCATCCCCTCACCATTTGTACAATACAAACAGCCTTGATGCTTTAATCAAGCAACCAACCACAAACCATACACCCCCTGCATGCTTTATTCACTTCCATAAAAAAAGTCCAAACCTGGACCTACTCTTTGTATCTAACGCTATCGTTTTATCACTAGATACCTTTATGAAGTCTTATTGTGCCCTTAGCCCAATCGACGTATATCATAACAAACCCTGTTGTAATTGTATAGCTATCAAACCCTTTTCACATCATTTTTTAACACATTGGTTACATTATCAAATACCAAAACCTTTTACACCACTGATTAAAAATAAACGAGAATAAGTATGCCAAAAGTATGCCAATACGCTTAGAAATAGAAAAAAACCCTTTGGCTAAAGGGTTTGTTAGTTAAGATGGTGGTCCTGGCCGGAATCGAACCAGCGACACATGGATTTTCAATCCATTGCTCTACCGACTGAGCTACAGGACCATTTGGTTGCGGGAGCAGGATTTGAACCTACGACCTTCGGGTTATGAGCCCGACGAG
>JBOFMT010000039.1:0-10103 GCA_051658525.1 Erysipelotrichaceae bacterium
GAATTGATGTTTCCTATTTAGTTTTCAAAGAACAACGGTTACGCTTTGTTTCCTTAGCGCTTGTATATAATACCAATTCTAGCCCAACAAGTCAACAAAAAAAACGCTTTTTTTTCAGTATTTTTGCACGTATTTTTCATTTATAACAACGCCTCTCAGTGGGTAATTTAACACTAAAAAAAATAACCAACTCTGTTGGTTATTGCGCATGTGGTAATGCTTTTTGGTAGACGTCGAATAATCGTTTAATTTCATCTTCATGAAACGGTGAACTTTCAGCCTCGATATCTTTCAATAAAATGTTGAGCCACTTATGAATTGCAGTGTGTAATTCTGGAGCGTAATCCATTTGCATACTATGCTCTTCGTATTCATCTTCATCAACTACAATGACTTTACGTTGTGGATTAATTTTCACATCCAAATCATAATCAATGTTTTTTAATGCTTCCCCATCATAAATACTTGGCGATGCTAGATTACAGTAATAAAAGATTCCTGATTTTCGAATCATGCAAATAACATTATACCAACGATCTGGATAAAAGAAACAGATTGCTGGTTCTCTGGTAATCCACGTTCGCCCATCCGCTTCAATCACTGTCGATTTATCCGTAACTGCTACAATACGTTGCGCATTGCTTTCTAAAACAAATCCTTTCGACCAGGTCCGATGGAGGCTACCATCATGTTTAAAGCTTTGAATATATATTTGAGAATGTACTTTTGGTAACATTCCATCACCCCCTTCTTTTATTTCTTGCTCAATCATTATATACTATTTGTAGCATTAAAAAAATAGACAAAGGAGATTTTATGTTTCAAACAACACAATATAGCGGATCAAACAAAGACAACTTTGCCCTTGTTTTAGCGCAAGCAAAAGCACTAATTAGTGATGAACCTGACATGATTGCTAACATGGCAAATCTTTCTAGCCTGCTCTATCATTTTTTAGATGATGTGAATTGGGCTGGATTTTACCTTTATAAAGAAGACCAGCTTGTACTTGGACCATTTCAAGGAAAAAGCGCATGCACGCGTATCCCATTACACAAAGGTGTTTGCGGTGCTGCAGCTAGCAATCGTAAAACGATGCACATTGATGATGTACACGCTTTTCCAGGACATATCGCTTGTGATGCTGCAAGTCAATCCGAGGTTGTTGTTCCCATTTTATACAACAACCAACTGATTGGTGTGCTCGATATCGATGCTCCGATTCCCGCTCGCTTTTCCAGTGATGACGTTGCTTTTTTAGAGGCGATTGTAGCTGTCCTAATCACAAGTTTTTCATAACATAAAAAACATGGAAGTCTTACATAAGACAATCCATGTTTTTTTATACTACTTGATAACACCCAATCGCTACTTCTTTTGCTGGTTGCAACGGCATCATCAAGAGTGCTCCGGTTCCCAAACGATATTGGCTGACATAACCTTTTTCTACGAGAACTTCTTGTAACAACGTTGCAATACGTTCATCAAAATCTAGTTCTAGCATAGAAACCCAACGCACTTGTTGCTTGGACTGTATCGGATGACTTTGAATTTCAATTGCACTATTCGCATATTCATATTGAAAGAGTTTTAAGGCCGTGTTATTCGATAACTTACTACCTAACAAAAGTGTCTTCCCTTGTAATTTACACACTTTTCCAATCGGAGATTCCCCAGACAAACCAAAATGCAAAGGGTGTTTCTCACAAATCAGTTTTGCATATTTTCCCCACGCTGCAAAGGAGAAGCGAGGATGATTACTTCGCACAACCCCTTCACTCAATAAAAATTGCGTGTATAAGGATTCCTTACTTTCCGGTAAGCTTGTCTTTTTATGAAAGTATGCAACCTCTTGTTTTACATATTCCCATTCTTCCCTTTCCACTTCACCTCGTTGCGAAGCAAGATTAGTAAACGTTGGCATTACAATCGTACCTTCGTACCCAATGCATTCTTGTAAGGCAGAAATGACCATTTGTTCTTTCCCCACCCATAAGCCAACATCGGCTAAATCCGCTTCCACATATACTACATCACCTGTTTGAATATCCAATTGATGCAGTGCTTGTTTCAACATTTCTTTTGTTATACTCATTTTTTGCATTAGCGAGAATGTGCAATCTTAGATGCCGCTGCAGCAGCAATTGCTCCAACAATGTCATCCAAAAAGGTATTGCACTGACCCCCTTTCTCATTCAATGTTCCAATGATCAAAGGCTTCACTTTATCAATATATCCATAGTTCGTAAGTGCAATGGAACCATATAAGTTACAAATTCCATAAGCCAATACTTCATCAACACCATATAAACCTTCATCGTGCACGATGATATCGCGCAATCTTGGAAAATCTTCCATACGCGTATCTGCGGCAATATCCAAGAAAATACCAGTTTTTACCGCATGTTGTACTTCGCGTTTATTTAATACGTCACTAACAACCGCCAAAGCAACACCCATCGTTAAATCTGGTACATACTTGAGTTGTAAGAACAATACGCATTCCGCAATATCTTGTAATGTTACACCTCTGGATTCCAATAATGCTACACATGATTCATACATTGTAATCACCTCATCCTTTTCTTTGATTATATAGAAAAAAAGTGGAAGTTTCCACTTTTAATCCTATTCTTCTTCTACTTTTACATTTTCTAGTAATTTTTCAGCTATTTGACTCGGTACTGGCAAATATTCCGTAAGTTCTTGCTCATAGGTTGCGCTTCCTTGCGTCATTTGTCGTAAATCCATCGCATATTCTAACATTTCAGATAATGGAGCTTTGGCTGTAATCCATTGTGCATCATCAACCAAGTCCATACCTTCAATTGCACCGCGTCGTTTATTCAGATCACCGATCACAACTCCGGTATATTCTTCTTCGACCAACACCTTTACACGCACGTATGGTTCTAACAAGATTGGTTTGGCTTTGGCAATTCCATCTTTGTAGGCCAATCGCGCAGCAAGTTTAAACGCCATTTCACTTGAATCAACATCATGGTACTTTCCATCGAACAAGGTAGCTTTGACGCGAACTACTTTATATCCACCCAAGAGCCCTTTTTCCATACTTTCCAACAATCCAGTTTCTACTGCTGGGAAGTAGTTTCTCGGAACGGCTCCTCCAAAGACACGTTCTTCAAATACCATATCCTCTTGATCTTCCATTGGCTCAAATTCCACAAATACATGAGCAAATTGGCCATGTCCACCCGATTGTTTTTTATGTCGACCTTCACCAACACTTTTCCCTTTAATTGTTTCTCGATAGGCAACCTTTGGTTTCTCTAGCGTAACATCAACTTTATATTTACTCTTCATTTTTGTTAAGATAACATCCAAATGTTGATCCCCGATTGCATAAACTAAATTTTGCTTGGTTTCCGGATTGTACGTCACTTTGAACGTTGGATCCTCTTCTGCCATCTTTGCCAATGTAGCATTGAGTTTGTCTTCATCATTTTTCGATTTCGGTTCTACCGCTTTTACAAACATCGGTTGTGAGAATGGAATTTGATCATGCATCACACGTCGATGTTTTGCACACAAAGTATCATTGGTTCCCGATACATCTAACTTAGCGATTACACCAATATCACCCGTAAATAGTTTCCCTACTGCTGTTTGATGCTTTCCTTTAATAACAAAGAGTTGCCCAACTTTTTCAAGTTGATCTTTTTGGGTATTATACACCATAGAATCGCTTGTTAAAACACCACTTTTCACCTTAATATATGACATCTTTCCAACAAAGGGATCAATTACCGTTTTAAAGATTAATGCGCTAAAATCCTCCGACTCACTTCGTGCTAACGCTACACGTTCTTTTCGCTCGACATCGAATACTTCAACTTCACCCTTTTCACTAAATACTGGGAACAGTTCATTGATTAACGTAAGCAAACGCTCTATCCCAACCATTTGTGTCGCACTTCCGCTATAAATAGGATGAATTTCCCCACTGCGAATGCCTAATTTCAATCCCTTAGCAATTTCTTCTTCCGTAAATGACTCCCCTGAGAAGTATTTTTCCATTAATGCATCATCACTCATCGCAATTGATTCAAAGATTTGATCACGATACGTATCAATCAAGGCAACCATATCTTCTGGAACAGGAGCATAGTTTGTTTTACTTGCTAGACTTCCTTCATAGTACCATGCCTTATTACTTAGAATATTTACCGTTCCAACGATGCGATTGTTTTCTTTGATTGGAACTTCAAATGGAAACACCATTGCGCCCAATTGTTCACGTAGCGTTGTATAAACAGTTTCAAAACTAACTTCTGCTTCATCCAATTTATTGATAAATAGTAAGCTCGGTATCTTTTTATGCGCTAGTTGTTTCCAAATACGCTTACACCCACCGCTTACTGGATTTTTTCCATCAATAACCAAAAGTGCCGCATCTGCGATATTGACTGCACTTTCATATTCTCCGACAAAATCGATATAACCTGGTGTATCGATAAAATTAACTTTTCGCTCTTCCCACTCAATCGGGACAATGGAAGCATATAAACTCATACGTCGCTTGATTTCTTCTGGATCGACATCCAAGATATTATCGTTTTTATTTCCTACAAAGCGTTCCAAACTATTGGAATAGCGTACCACACTTTCCAACACACTTGTTTTTCCACTCCCTACATGCCCAATCACCACTAGGTTACGCACTTCATTCGATTGATAATCTCTCATCTTATTTCCTCCCTTCGCTTGTTACGCTAAAATCGGTTTCAATTCTGCAAAATTATATTCACGAACATAATGAATCGCTTTGTTTCCAGATGCATCTACTAATTCTTTATCGGCACCCGCATGTAGTAAATACTCGACCAATGCAAAGTATCCTCCATAGGCTGCACGCATCAACGCCGAGCACCCGGTATGATCTTGTAAATTTACATTTGCACCTTTCGCAATGAGCAAGTGAATGGCATCTTTTTTAAAAGCAATACAAGCTTCCATTAATGCGGTACGTCCTTTATAATCTTGTGCATCAACTTGTGCTCCTGCATCTAGTAATAACTGCATCGTTTGATCTTGTCCCAAGAAGCTTGCACGCATGAGTGCCGTACGTCCATTCTCATCAGCTGCATCAAAGTTAGCACCCAAATCCAATAAACGTTGCACCACGTCTACATGCCCTTTTTTCGCTGCACCCATCAAAGCCGTTTTTCCTTTATCATCAACCAAATTCACATCTGCACCGTGTTCCAACAACAATAAAACAATGGATTGAAATCCGCGTTTACTCGCTTTCATCAATGCAGTACGCCCATTTCCATCTTTCACATTGACATCCGCTCCTGCTTGAATTGCCTGTTCCACAAAGTGTAAGTCACCAACTGTTGCATACTTCATTAAATTTTGATGTTTTTGATCCATTTCTAGTTCCTCCTTAGATCATCAAAAAAAAGAACGCAAGGCATCCTCGCGTTCATGATTAAAATATAGTTCCATGCTGAAAACTCTTGTAACGATAAGGGGATTCACTTTTAAGACATTGCTTGCCATAAATATCACATCCTTATAGCTATATATTACTATAAACACAAAATATTGCAAGCGTTTACATCATATATATAAAAAAAGTCCGCACGGGACTTTTAGATTACTTTATGAAGTTGTGCTAAAACATTTTGGGTAATGTCACGCATTTGTGTGTCTGATTCTTTTTGGAAACGTAATACAAAATTACGAACACCTAGTTCAAGTAATGTTGACAATTCCTGACGACGATCATGTACCTTAGTAGATGCAATATGCATCATACAATCATCATCACCTTGCAACAGGAAAGAGGCCCCATGGATATCTTCTAAGTGATAAGTACGATTTTGCTTACACAATACACAATTGTGCTTATCATCATCGCGTAATACCGTGTTGATTGGACAATATTCCATAATCATTAATTCTGGATAATCATATAATACGATACCAACATTAGCACCTACTTGCTTTTGCATCATTTGACTTATTTGCGCCAAGTCGCATTCTTTCGATAAGATAACGAGTGGCATTCCTTCTCGATGTAACATGGATAAGCTATGTGCATTGGTCACATTGAAGGAGTAATCAGCAACACTTCCACCATGCAACAACCCTCCAACTTCTCCAACGACCGCTTGTCCTGCTGTTTCATAAGCTCTTTTTTGAACTCTAGTCTCTTGAAAATGCACACGAGAATCCAATTTTAAATCTTCATAGAGGGTGCGATTACTTACCCAGAAACATACATCAAAGTCTTTTAAAGCTTCGTACACTGCTAATGTTGTCACTTCAATGATTACCGTTTCACTTTGTACTTGCTCCGGTGTGGTTAGTTGTTGAAGGTTTGGGATTAGAACGTTTCGTTGTAACCGCAGTTGTGTCAAAGACTCTACTGCATCACGACGCAATTCATTTAATAGTTTAATGGAAATAAAACAACTATCATCTCCTAGAATTTTCGTTTCTTTACTAACAAACGTAGTCGCTCCAAGTTTTTCAAGTTGTGCTTGAATCCGCTCGCGATCCATCGGTTGTTTTTGACTGGCTTCAATCACCCAATCACTTTGTACAAACGCTTCATTTCCATCCTGATCACGTAGCGTCAACATTGCTGGACACCCAAGATAAAACTGTGCTTCCATCGTTATTTCAACTTTGCGTTCTTCACGAAGATAGGCAGCACTTAATTGTTTTAACTGCTGTACATCACTCGTTTTTACAATGCGTGCATTCCGTTCTACAAAACTTTTATTATCTAGTTCGATTACTTCATTCGCATGAGCTGCATTAACAAGCAACCCATTTTGATACATGCGATTTACCGTAAAACCTTCATCGTTTTTTTGAATGATGCGAATCCCATCCCCTTGACGTAACGTATCATGTAACAAAATCGTAATTTTATCTTTTGTCACTTTCGTAACTACACCAATATCAACTCCCATGTGATTTGGTCGATGAAAGTTCATTAAATTACTTCCCATAGCACCAAACAAATGTCCAGCAGTGAAATCACGATTAAAGATTTTCTTTAAATCTTTGATATCGTCTTGGTAGGCTTGATAGGTTGTATTTGCATAATAAGCATCGATTGCTTTGCGATACATTGATACGACTTGGGCAACATATTCTGGACGTTTCATGCGACCTTCCAATTTAAAAGAATGGATTCCTGCCTCAATTAGCGTTGGAACTTGGGCAATTGAATTTAAATCTTTTGGTGAGAGTAAATACTGGTCATTCGCAATCACCTTGTCATTTTCTTTTAATCGATATAACATCCGACAATGTTGTGCACATTCTCCCTTATTCCCACTTCTACCTTTTAAATAGGAAGACATCAAACATTGACCAGAGTAGGATACGCATAAAGCACCTTGAACAAACACTTCCAAATCAATCCCCACCTGCGCGAATTGTCTGATTTTTTCCACAGTACATTCCCGTGCAACAACCGCTCGTTGGATACCTCTGTGTTTTAAATAGGTAAACCCTTCTAAATTATGTATGTGCATTTGGGTGGAAGCATGTAACTCCAAATCTGGGTAACGATGTTGTAACACATCCATTAGTCCGATATCTTGGACAATAATCGCATCTACATGGAGAGCAACCAAATCATCAACATACGCTAAAACATCATCAAACTCCGTATCGTAAATCAACGTATTTACCGTAATATAAATTTTAACACCATAGGTGTGTGCATAGGTTATCGCCTCTTTTAATCCAGCGTGATCAAAATTTTTCGCAAATGCTCTAGCTCCAAAACGAGAACCTGCCATATAAATTGCATCTGCACCATTTTGTACTGCAGCAACCAAGGCTTCATAACTACCCGCAGGTGCTAGTAATTCAACTTTCTTCATAATCGATTATCCTTTTCTACACAATAATAAGCGTGTTACACTTGAAACAATAATGATAGCCATAGCAATCGCTCCTGCATAAGCCAATGCTTGAAATCCCAATTCTAATGCTAGGCTTCCATTTCCATTAACAACTTCCAACATCGTATAATACATCGTTCCACCTGGCACAAGCGGGATAATCCCACAAACCACAAAGGTCGTAACGGGTGTACGATATCGACGTGCTAAAACTTCAGAGCATATACTAACACAGACAGCTGCGAAAAATAAAGCCATAAACTCACTACTTGGGTAGTGTAAGATAAGATAATATACCGCACCCCCAAGCATCCCACAAACGCCACCAAAAAATAAATGGGAACGATCGATATTAAATGCTATTCCAAATCCTACACTTGCAAGAAAGGATCCAATCAATGTAATCATCATAGAAACAATCCTCCAATAAATCCATTCCACAACGTAAAGGCAAATCCACTACCAACTGCAATGGATAAAGCAATCAAAAACGCTTCCGTAAACCGCGTTAATCCACTAACCAAGTCACCAGCAACATAATCACGAATTGCATTGGTAATGGCAAGCCCTGGTACCAATAACATAATCGTTGAGATAATCACAATATTATATAAGTCTAAAAATCCTACTGTATAAAGGGATAGACTGCACAAGGCGACAAATCCTGCACCGAGACCATTAATAAAGAAGGAGTTGATTTTATAACTACTAAACAACAACATAAAGCAACGTAATAAAATACCCAACACAAAAGCAATGCACCATTCCTTCACATCCCCTTGAAAGAACATTGCAAACCCAGCTGCAGAAATACCAGAGAATAAGACCAACAACCAGGTTGGATATTTTGGCATAATTGCGATACGTTCTAATTCTGAATGCAACAAATCCAAGTCAGCGTTACGCTCAATATTACGTGATAAATCATTGATCAAATCAATTTTGTGTAGATCGATATTTCGGTTTCGAATTCGTAATACCTTGGTAAAGGTCTCTCCTTCATACTCAAAGGAAAACATAATACCCGTCGTGGTTACAAAGGAATTGGCATTGGTTACTTTAAAACTGTGCGCAATTCGTTCCATCGTTTCTTCGACCCGATAGGTTTCTGCGCCACTCTCTAACAATATTTGGCCAGCATAACAAACTGTTTTTAATAATGCATAGGTCTTTACCATTCCGCATCCTCCTGTATTCATTCTATTTTCTATTCTTAAGTATACCTTATTTTAGACATAAAAAAAACAGCCCATTTGGACTGTATCTTTAAATTTGGTGGAGCTTAACGGGATCGAACCGTTGACCCCCTGCGTGCAAGGCAGGTGCTCTCCCAGCTGAGCTAAAACCCCACAACTAAGGCATAACCTTTAGTTAACACTAAGATAAAATAAATGGTGACTCGTACGGGGTTCGAACCCGTGAATGCTTGCGTGAAAGGCAAGTGAGTTAACCGTTTCTCCAACGAGCCATAATGGCGCCTAAAACAGGACTCGAACCTGTGACCGTTCGGTTAACAGCCGAATGCTCTACCTACTGAGCTATTTAGGCATTTCCTTAGTGCTCATATATAATACCATAGCATAATATACTTTGCAATACTTTTTTATATTTTTTTTTACTTTTTTTCACTCGGGGGTTAATTGAAAAAGTAAATTCCGGTCTCTTCTCATTCATACCTGCATTTACCTTCGCAAACACTAGCACAATCTAACGTTACATAAGCACTGGTATTTTTCCTGATACAATCTAGGAACCCAACAGTTCGATGCGATTTTCAAAACACACTTTAATTCAATAGAACTGTTGAGCAATAGAAAGCTAGAAACTGTCGTCTGAAAGCGATCGCTATCGAGTGACGTCTGAATATGAGGAATCACTATCTAGCACTAGTTTGTTCCCTGGCAAGCTCAAACATTTTAACCATCTACGACTTTAATCGTATGACCCCATCATCAACTGATTGACATCTCAACAATAGTTCAAGAATAATCAAGTAGGAGAAAATTAATTAATTTAATCTTCGTCCTCTCACACTACCGTGCGTACGATTCCGTACACAGCGGTTTAGTAAACACCTATTCCGTTATATTCTTTATACAGGCTCGCCATTGTTAGGTAGCCTGCTTTTTCTATATAAGCATTTTTCAATGTGTTGGTCAAAATCCAGGACCTTACTGTTCGCATATACCCTTTTCTTGTATTTGCCCA
>JBOFMT010000040.1:0-45173 GCA_051658525.1 Erysipelotrichaceae bacterium
TGAAATTGCGGTTGCATTAGCAAAATAAATAGGAAAACCTTGGACCTTCCAAGGTTTTTTTATGCAAGGAAAAGAAAAACCGATGCTAGGCATCGGTTGCTTGTTCTTCTACTTGATTCGCTTCTTTTTCTAGTGCAATTATGAGTGCATTTACCACAACACTATCAAATTGCGTGTCGGAATATTTACGTAATTGATCGAAAGCATCTGCTTGAGACATCGCATCTTTGTATGTTCGTTTGCTCGTCATGGCATCGTAGGCATCGGCGACACTTAAGATGCGTGCTTCCAATGGGATCTCATCGATGGTGAGTCCATAAGGATAGCCTTTGCCATCCAAACGTTCGTGATGCTTACTAGCAATCGATGCGATTTGTTTACCAAACGTATCTTTTAAAATTTCATAGGAATATTTGGCGTGTTGCTTCATAATCGTATACTCTTCATCGGTAAGTTTTCCTTCTTTTTTGAGTATTCGCGAAGGTATTTTTGCTTTTCCGATATCGTGAAACACAGCAGCGTACATCAGCTCATTAATATTTTCCTGCGACATTTGAAGTTGTTTCGCAATTAAGGTACTATAATGCATAACATTTCTACAGTGCTCTCGAGTATATAGATCCTTCTCTTGTATTTGAGTTAATAAATTTTCCAATAAATCGTATACATCAATTAAGTCATCAAATGAACGACCGTTGGATAAGTATAATAACTTCACAGCCTCTTCGGTTTTAAAAACAATTTGAGACTCTAATTGTTGGACCCGGAAACTATCCCCCGGTTCTAAGTAAATATCTTTATTTTGAATCGTTAAGGTCATTGTCCCTTGGACCACATGAAAAAACTCAAAAAGATTCGGGTCATCTCCGGCATAAATAATACCTAGTCGGCCACCTTCAATCTCGTTGATCATGATTTCCATTCCTCCAACTCGATCAATCAGGGAAAGCTTCGCCATTTCTTGATCGATGGTGGTAAGTGCAGTACCTTTGCGTATAATGTTTATTTGTTCCATAAGCCCCTACTTCTAGCCTTACTCGAAAAACGACATCTCAGGATGTCGTTTTTATGTGGCTTAAGATATTACTACTAGTGGATCAATCCAAGCGCTGAAGTTACCGATTGTATATTCTGTGTATGTACAGATTACTTCATATCCATGGTTTGCAGCTGTATTGATTACCGATTGTCCTAAGTAATAGAAAGCTGTTTCCATTTCTTTCGCTGTTTTTTTGTCTTTGTTTGTAAACGTTGCTTCTGCTTGTGCTTCTCTTACAACCAAATCGATAATTTCATTGGTTTCTTCAATAACAACTTCGATTGAAATTCCAAGTTTTTGTGTTTCTTTCATTAGTTCTGCCACAAAACTATCCCAACCTTTTTTGTTTGAGTTTTTAACTTTTGTAGCTTCTTTTTCTGCAGTTACCAAATCTAAGTTGGTAGCTTCTTCGATGTGTTCTACAATTGCCAATGCAGTTGCTTTTTCATCCAAGTTACTACCTGTTACAAAGTTTTGTCCATAAGCGCCTACATTAGCTGTAGAAAATAAAAAGAATGCAGATAAAATTCCAATAAACTTTTTCATTTCTTTTTCTCCCTTTCGATCTAGATCGATGACAACGAATTATGCAGTACACTTGGCAAGTTTGCTTTTGTGGATTTGCGTTATAGGCATTCGGTAACTGGCTGCCTTTTAAGGCCCTATAGTTTTGCGTCCCCACCTTTCAATGGGTTTGCCCTTATCTATGTTGTCTATAGTATTATGATACTATGTGAAAATTTGTTGTCAATCATAATTTGACGTTTTTCACACATTATGTTCGATTTAAATGGTTTTTTAACATGAACATTTCAATATTTGATATAAATTCTAAATTTTTGTCATAGGTAAGGGTTTATTATAAGAAAAAACACAGTTAAGGTTTTTTTTGTTAGATTGTAAAGTTGTTCTCAAATCGTTGCTATTATATGGAAAGAGTGGAATAATATAGATAGTATATTGGAGAGTAACATGAATCGAAAAGAAGTAGAAGCTGAAATTCAAATTTTAAAACAAACCTTTGATGAGGTTCGTTTGGTGAACCCATTTACCTTAGAAGTAACATCGGATCAGGATGCAATAACCTCTCCCTGTCACGCATTTTGGAATCAGAATCAACGGTGCAAACAATGTATTTCGATGCAGGCCTTACAACATAAAGAAAAAAAGGTGAAATTTGAATTCGTTGATGAACAAGTTTACTTTGTAATTGCGCGCGTTGTTGATGTGGATGGAGAACCAATGGTTCTTGAAATGCTTTTGAAAGTGCAAGATAATGTAGAACTATTAGGGGCAGGAATGAATGCCTTTGTTGATCAAATTATTGTACACAATGATAAAATCTATCGGGATGCTTTATCTGGTGCTTATAATCGTCGTTATCTCATGGAGAAAACACATATTTTTGTCGAGGAAAACAAGCATGTGCATCGAGATTTTGGGTTAGCAGTAGTTGATGTGGATCGCTTTAAGGCCATTAACGATGAATATGGTCATCGGGCAGGCGATGAAGTAATACAAAAAATATCGGTATTCTTTAATCAATGTTTGTCAGATTGCGCGCACCAGTTGATTCGTTTTGGAGGAGATGAGTTCGTTATCCTCTTTGAAGATGCTAGTAACCATCAAATCGAACAATATGTTATGAAATTGCACTGTAAGCTACAAGAATTACAACAAAATATGGATCACAACAATGTAACATTAAGCATTGGATTGGCCCATGCAAACGAATTAGAAGAAGTTAATCTGCAACAATTATTAGATGTTGCAGATGCACGTTTATATGAATTAAAAAAGGAGAAATAATATGATTCGACATATAAAGGAAAAGGATCACAAAGTTTTTGTTGAAATGGTTCAGGAGTTTTATGCTTCGGATGCTGTTTTATTTGATATCCCTACCTCACATATAGAAGCAACGTTCCAACATCTAATAGAAGGTTCGCCTTATGTAGAGGGCTTTATCATTGAAGAGGAAGAGGACGTAGCTGGTTATGTACTCTTATCGCTTACCTATTCCAATGAGGCTGGTGGATTGGTTGTTTGGTTAGAAGAACTGTCAATTCGCGACAACTTTCAAGGAAGAGGCATTGGCAGTCGCGTACTTACCTTCTTAAAAGATGGGTATGCACAACGAGCAAAGAGAATACGTTTGGAAATTTGTGAAACGAACAAAGGAGCGGAACGACTCTATCGAAGCAAAGGCTTTAGTGCACTAGATTATAAACAAATGATGCATGAATTTTAACGAACCGTAAGTGAAAGCTTACGGTTTTTTTTCTTAGGAAGAGCAAAGAGTTTGGCTTACTAGATAAGACAAGGAAGGGAGAAACTTATGCCAAACTATTGTATCAATCGAGTTTGCTTATTAGGAAAACACGAAGAGGTGGAGCGTATTTTTGAACATACGAAATCGAAAACATCAGTACTTGATTTTCAAAAGATTGTACCCATGCCAGAATCAATCAAACAAACGATTCATGGAAGCGTAGGCTTTGCCAGTGAAGCTGTTTGGATGTATCAAAACCATCAAAAAATTACCAACTATATGGCATGGTTAATGGAACGAAATGGATGGGAATTGGAAGGTTTAGGGATTGACATCGCTCAATATGAACAAAGCGGTCTGATTGATCTAGACCTTGGGAAGCGCATTGTACGAAACAGAGAACAGTATCAAGGCTGTGGTGATTGGTATGAATGGAGTTTAAAGTTTTGGGGTACAAAATGGGATGCTTGTGATGCCTATCGAGAAAATGATGACATCTTTTTCGAAACTGCTTGGTCCCCACCACTCGCACTATTGAAATCATTATCAAAGCAATATCCCGAAGTGAAGGTAATTACCTGGTATTATGAACCAGGTTTCTTACTCGCTGGTAAATTTGTTTGTGAATCGGGGAGGGTACTCGTAGATGAAACGTATGAGGAAGCGACACTTGAATATCAAACAATCGTTGAAATGCTAAGTTAAGCTTGAGACAGAGCATATGAGTTGCCTTGAATAAAAAAGCTTAGTATAGTAGGCAATGCTGGTAAAATTACCACAATATATCGATAAAATGGGAACGCATATAAGTTGTTTCTTAACGGAATTGATATATGCTATAACTATTGTTGAAGCTAGTGTTTTTTTTATAGGAGGTAGTCATATGAATGGAGTGTTTTTTACTGATTTTCTAATGATCAGTACATGGCAAACCGTATTCTTTATTGCGGTATTGTTCATCTTGTTTTATGGTATGAAACAAATGGAGAAAAGAAGACTTAATTTTTCAAAACGAATGATTCTCGGTACCGTTTTAGGTCTCGTATTAGGTCTTGTAATGCAAGTATTCTCGGGGTTTTCGAATACTCCGCTAGAAATTACGTTTATTAAAGAAGTGACCAAATGGTTTTCGCTTTTCGGTAATGGATTTATTGACTTGATTCGCATGTTGGTAATTCCTTTGGTTATGGTAAGTATTGTCCACGTTATTGTTAATATGAAGGAAGGTGCTGACCTTGGAAAACTAACCAAGAATACCTTAATCGTAACAACGACGATGGTTGCCGTTGCCGCTTTGGTTGGTATTGTAGTTGGGATGTTATTTCAAGTTGGTGCTGGAATGAATATTGCGGGTGGCGATTCTACAATTCGTGAAGTATCAACGATTGTAGATACCTTACGCAATTTGATTCCTAGTAATCCTGCACAAGCAATGGTTGATGTAAACATCATTGGATTGGTTATCTTAGCCGCCTTCTTTGGTGTTGCGACCAATCGTATGAAACGTAAATATTTGGAAACGGTACAACCGTTTATCGATTTAGTTAATGCTCTTCATAAAATCATTATGAGTATCGCTATGACGATCATCAAATGGATGCCATATGCAGTCATTGCCTTGTTAGCAAATACCATTGCACAACGCGGAATTCAATCGATTTTAGATGTAGGGGTATTTATTGTTGCACTGTATGTAGCTATTTTCATAATGTTTATCATTCAATTACTTGTCTTGGTATTCTTCGGATATAACCCATTGACCTATTTGAAAAAAGGATTGAGCGTAATGGTCTTAGCGTTTACTTCACGCTCTAGTGTGGGAAGCTTACCATTAACGATTGAAACGCTAACACAATCGATGGGAGTAAGTGATGGAACGGCAAGTTTTGTTGCTGGGTTTGGTACAACGGCTGGAATGCAAGGGTGTGCCGGTGTATTCCCAGCAATGTTACTTATCTTTGTCGCAAATGTTGCTGGGATTCCTATTGATTTTACCTTTATCATCATGAGTATTGTCGTTGTGGCAATTGGTAGTTTTGGGATTGCTGGTATTCCTGGCACGGCTACGATGGCAGCAAGTGTGGCACTTTCAGGTGTAGGTTTGGCAGCAAGTTTTCCACTAGTTTCACCAATCCTAGCGATTGATCCAATTATTGATATGGGACGTACGTTATTGAATGTTACAGGATCCATGGTCAATGCCTTAGTAGTAGATAAAACGATGAAAACCATCGATATGGAAGCATACAACGCGAAAGATGAGTTTGAGAATAAGGAGTAAGCTATGAAAGTAATTGTAATTGGTGGTACAGCGGCGGGCATGAGTGCTGCTGCAAAGATGGTAAGAAGTACCAAAGACTTGGACCTTGTCGTTTATGAAAAGCGAGATTATATTTCCTTTGGTGCATGTGGACTACCTTATTTTATTGGTGATGAATTTTCTAATCAGACCCAAATGTTGGCAAGAAGCAAAGCTGATATGGAGGCGATGGGAATTAAGATTCAGGATTGTTATGAGGTCGTTTCCCTGGATACGGTAAATAAAAAAATCATTGCAATGCACACGATAACAAAAGAAAAAATAGAGGATAGTTATGAGCGTTTGTTAATTGCTACGGGTGCA
Source organism: Erysipelotrichaceae bacterium (assembly GCA_051658525.1). Taxonomy (GTDB): domain Bacteria; phylum Bacillota_I; class Bacilli_A; order Erysipelotrichales; family Erysipelotrichaceae; genus JBOFMT01. The sequence continues at coordinate 5,935 of JBOFMT010000040.1, forward strand.
GAAGCTATCGTACCACCTATTGCAAATATCAAGGGAGAAAACGTTTTTCCATTACGATCCATGGAGGATGGTTTAGCGATCAAAGAGATGGTGGCAAAACCAGAAATCAAACGTGTTGCAGTGATTGGTGCAGGTTTTATCGGATTGGAATTAGTCGAAGCGATGGTCCATCTTGGAAAACAAGTAGACTTATTTCAACTAGAATCTAGAGTATTACCTGATGTCTTTGATCAACCAGTAACCGATGTATTGGAGGCAAGTTTACGGGAACATCAAGTCGGATTGCATTTGGATACGATGGTAACTGCTTTACATGGAAATCCAGTACACACGGTTGAAACTGCAAATCAAACAACCTATCCTTGTGATATGGTCATCTATGCAACCGGGGTACGACCTGCAACTGGTTTTCTTAACGATCAAGCTATTTTGCGAGCAAAAAATGGCGCAATCCTTGTTGATGCTTATGGTCAAACAAACGTTGCAGATGTCTATGCTGCAGGTGATTGTGCAATGACACCTCATCGTCTAGTAGAAGATAGCTATATTCCATTGGCTACCGTGGCTAATAAATTTGGTCGGATGGTCGGTGAAAATATGGTAACTACGAAAAAAGCCTTTCCAGGTATGTTAGGTTCTAGTTGTTTGCGTGTGTTTGAGTTACAAGCAGCGGCCACGGGTTTGACCTTACAAAAAGCCAAACAATTGGGGCTTGATGTGAAATCGGTGTGGGTAAAGGATAAGAATCATACTAGTTATGTACCTGGTCAAGTTGATATCTATGTGCAACTCGTATACGATGCGCAAAGTAAGAGAATCTTAGGTGGGCAAATCGTTGGTAAGGCTGATGTAGTACAGCGTATCAATGTCCTTGCTACCGCAATCTATGCAAAACTTACGACCGAAGAGTTAGGAATGATGGATTTTGCATATGCACCACCATTTGCTAGAACTTGGGATGTACTAAATGTTGCAGGTAATGTAGCAAAATAAAAGAGCCATTGGCTCTTTTATTGCTTTTTGATATACTAGTAGCAGTGAGGATAGCATATGAAACAAAGAACGATAGAAACACCAATTGGATTGTTATTGCTCGTCGAATCAAAAGACAAGATCATAGAAATTCGCTTTGTAGAATCAAGTGTTGTACAGGATGAAAGCCAACTTTTGGATCTAGCAGAAGAGCAACTTCATGCTTACTTTAGTGGACATCGAACGATTTTTGATTTTCCTTATTTGCAAGAAGGGACCCCCTTCCAACAACAAGTGTGGGATGCGCTAGTCGGGATACCTTTCGCAACAACACAATCTTATCAACAAATCGCCGAAAAGATACAAAACCCAAAAGCTGTACGTGCTGTTGGCAATACAAACAATAAGAATCACTTAGCCATTGTTGTGCCTTGCCATCGTGTGATTGGAAAAAATCATTCTTTGGTTGGTTATGCAGGTGGATTATCGCGCAAACAATGGTTACTCGACCATGAACTAAACGTAAAAAAACGTTCTACTTAGGTGGAACGTTTTTACTTGCTTGGATTAATTTATCATATATGGGCAGCATTTCGGCTTCTCTAATATAGTTAGCTAGTTTTGTATTTGCAATCCATGCGACCGCTTGATTCTCGCTAGGGTTGTGATGGAGTGGTTGATGTTCGTGTGCTTCCCATAAGTAGGTAACATTATAATGGAGATGTGAACTAACAAACGAACCGCGTTTTTGATGTCCCCAAACCGGCAATATTTCCAGGGAAATAATATTTGGGTCTAATAAGGTTAATGTGCTAAGTCCTGTTTCTTCCAATGCTTCTCTTTTTGCAACGCGTAAACAATTTGCATCACCATCGTTATGGCCGCCGGTCCACGACCATGAATTATATTGATTATGAAAAACCATTAAGACTTTGGTTCGTTGTGGATTCACAATCCAATTGGAACTTGTGATATGAGCTCTGGTATTTGCTCTTGTTAGGATATTAGGCTCATGAAGTGCAGCTAGAAACTGCAGACGATCTTTCTGTTCCTGCTCATTGTTTGGTTGGTATTCTTGAATGAGTTGTTGTAGTTTATCCATGGGGAGCCTCCTCTAGTAAAGGATTGCGATACGCTTGCAGTGCAGTTGCAATAGGAAAGTCCGTTGCTATTTGTGTAAGATCAACCCAAATCCCACCAGGTATTTCGATGGGCTGTGCAAGTTCAATGCGATAGCCAACCATATGCCATTCGATGTGAGAAAAGATATGTTTTGCAGCTGCAAGTTTCTTGATTTTCACATCTTGTTTTTGTAAGTAGGGAAGCTGCTTGCATGCTTTAATTGAAAGCTGTCCCTCGATGTTCATAAACTCATACAAACTGGCTAGTAATCCAGTATCTGGCCGTTTAAATAGTAAAACTTTAGAATGGGAAACGATGACTAAAATCGTTCGCTTTTCAATTCTACGCGGTTTTGCTTGTGTTTTATTTGGTAATCTCTGGGCAAGACCGGTTTCATATCCTTTACAATAGGGTTGGATAGGGCAAATATTGCATCGTGGTGCACCATTTGGGATACAAATGGTTGCTCCTAGTTCCATAATTGCTTGATTATAGGCTCCAACTCTTGCTTTGGGTAATTGCGCTTCAATCAAAGCTTTGAATTTTCGTTTGGTTGCTTCTTTTAAGATATCATCCTCGCAAATCGTTAGTCTAGTAAATACGCGTAACACATTACCATCGACAGCAGCAACGCTTTGTTGGAAAGCGATACTAGCAATTGCTCCAGCGGTATAAGGACCAATGCCTGGCAGTGCTAAGAGTTCGTCATAGGTTTGCGGCAAGTGGCCTTGGTGTTCTAAAACGCAGCGTTTCGCCGCTGCCTGCATATTACGAACTCTGGAATAGTAGCCTAGGCCTTCCCAAAGTTTATGTAAGGTATCTTCATTTGCGTTAGCTAAATCATTGATGATAGGTAGTGTTTGAATGAAACGTTGGTAGTAGGGAATTACCGCTTCTACACGCGTTTGTTGTAACATAATCTCACTGATCCAAATATAGTAGGGATCATTGGTTTCACGCCATGGTAAGCTGCGTTTACTCGATTCATACCAGTCGAGTAAGGGTTGGTTTAGTGCACTGTTGATAGCAATCATAAAGTAGTCTCCATTTTTTCATTATTATACCACGAAGCGTAAGCAAACTTACAAGGTGTTGTTCTTGCATCTAAATTAAACTGTGCGATACTTTTTTTAGAAAGAAGGATGAATATGAAAACCTATCCAATGTATATCAATTTACGAGTAAAAAATGCACTTGCATCGCGAACCTTCTTTGAAGGTTTGGGTTTTAAAATTGAGGAAGACTATAGTTTTGATACGAGTACTGCAGTACGCATTCATGATGGAGTCGTGCTGATGTTATTAGAACCAGAACAGTATACCGGGTTTGATGATCGAAGTGCAATCCAACCACGTGAAATACAGGGAGGCATCTTTAGTCTTGCAGTGACGAGTAAAGACGAAGTAGATCTCATGCTAGCCAAAGCGTTATCACTTGGTGGTGAGGATACTGGTAAAAAACAACAGTACTCAAAAATGTACGTTCAATCTTTTTATGATTTGGATGGATATTATTGGGAACTTGCTTGGATGGCGGATGACTTTGATCCAAGCGATATGTAGGCGAAAGACAACAAGACCACTTGTTGTTTTTTTATAACCAGGTACAATAAAGAAAGAAGAAAGAGTAGGGAGAAAAAATGGAGAAATTTGATCTGCATGTACCATGGGTACATCCAAAAGCATATGTACATCCAAGTGCGATTTTAATCGGTCGTGTTCGCGTTGAGGCGCACGCTTCTATTTGGCCCAATGCTGTATTACGAGCAGATGTGGGAAGTATTCATATTATGGAGGGGGCAAACATTCAAGATGGTTGCGTTATTCATAGTGATCAAGATGAAACTTGTGTCGTTGGTGCCTATAGTAGTGTAGGGCATATGGCCTTATTACATGGTTGCACGATTGCCGATCATGTACTAGTTGGTATGCGAGCTACCGTGTTAGGGAACGTGGTTGTCGAAGCGGGAGCAATGATTGGTGCGAATGCACTAGTTACAAGTGGAAAATGTGTCGGAATTCGCGAATTATGGCTAGGTAGTCCAGCGAAATTTCAGAAGCAAGTGAGTGATGAACAATATGCGCATATTGTGGAAAATGCATCATCTTATGTCAGCTTGGCTCGTGCTTACAAACAACAAAAAGACGAACAAGCTTTTTAATGAAAAAAACGTGCTAACTTGCACGTTTTTCATTTGCTTCAGCAGCCAAAAAGCGAGCAAGTTCTTCGTCTGTGGCTAACACAAAGTGGGTCTCACTGATTGGTTGCTGTTTCGCAATACCATAGTCCAAACCGCTGGTTTCATAATCGTAAGGAATACTAATTCGATTTTTTTCTACCATTGGATTTGGATGTGGAATCGCAGAAAGGAGCGATTTGGTATAGGGATGGAGAGGGTTGTTGAAGATTTCTTCGGTTGTACCCGTTTCTACCAAATGCCCCAGATGCATAACCCCGATCCGGTCGGATATATATTTTACCATCGATAAATCGTGGGCTATGAACAAGTAAGCCATATTCGTTTTTTTCTGTAGTTCTTTTAATAAGTTGACAACCTGTGCTTGAATACTAACATCCAAAGCACTGATTGCCTCATCTGCAATGATGAGTTCAGGCTCTAAAATCAAGGCACGAGCAATTCCGATACGTTGTCGTTGTCCCCCAGAAAATTGATGGGGATAACGTGAAGCATGTTCTCTAGATAATCCTACAAGTTCCAACATTTCATATACCTTCGCTTCACGCTCTTCCTTGCTAGAAGCAAGTTTATGGATATCCAAACCTTGAGCGATAATATCCATTACTTTTTTTCTTGGATTTAAACTTGCCATAGGATCTTGGAAAATCATTTGCATTTTAGTACGTAAGTGTTTTTGGGCTTTTTGACTCAATTTGCCACTGATGATGTGTGAATCAAAGTAGATTTCTCCATCGGTTGGTTCATAGAGTCGGATAATCGAGCGACCGGTTGTTGATTTCCCACTTCCGGATTCTCCAACCAAACCATAGGTTTCTCCTTTTTTTATGGTGAAAGAAATACCATCTACAGCACGAACGCTGTATTTTCGATTGATTCGAAAGTGTTGCTTCAACCCTTTTACTTCCAATAATACCTCTTGTTGCATTATTTCACCTCCTCTAACATCCGTTCAATTCGTTGTTGAAGACTAGCAGGACGCTCAACGATTGGAGCACGAGGATCCAATAACCAACTGCTGACACGATGTTTGCCCCCTACATCAAAAATAGGAGGTTCCTCTTGATAATCGATGTTAAGAGCATAGATGTTTCTAGCTGCGAATGCATCACCTTGTACCGGATTAAGTAAGTTAGGTGGAGAACCAGGAATGGTGTACAAGACATCATTTTGCATATCCAAATCTGGAAGTGAAGATAATAATCCCCAAGTATATGGATGGCGTGGATCATAAAATATTTCCTCTACACTGCCTTTTTCAATGATCTTTCCTGCATACATTACCGCAACATAGTCTGCTACTTTAGCGACCACTCCTAGGTCATGTGTAATATAGATAACACTCAATTGTTTCTTTGCTTGAATGGTTTTTATCAATTCTAGTATTTTTGCTTGAATGGTAACATCGAGTGCGGTTGTTGGTTCATCGCAAATTAGGATGTCGGGATCACAAGCCAGTGCAATCGCAATCACAACCCGTTGTCGCATCCCACCGGACAATTGATGAGGGTAGTTTTTCATGCGTTTTTCAGGGTCGGTGATGCCAACCTCTTCCAACAAGGAAAGTGCTTTTTGATAAGCTGCTTTTTTTGGTGTTTTATAGTGGTAACGCATCCCTTCCATGATTTGTTTCCCAATGGTCATGGTTGGGTTCAGTGATGTCATGGGGTCTTGAAATACCATGGCGATCCGTTGACCACACAATTCTTTTTGTAGTTCTTTTTCTGATAAGGTTAAAATGTCTCGCGTTAACTGTTCGCCTTGTCGGTTATTGTAAGTAAAGTCGATGCTACCAGAGCGAACATAACCATTCCCACTTAATATACCCATAATTGCTTTTACCGTTACACTTTTACCGCTTCCAGACTCTCCAACAATGGCTAGGGTTTCTCCCTTAAATAAATCCAAACGGACACCTCGTATCGCATGAACATCGCCATTTGAGGTGTGAAAAGAGATCGCAAGGTCTCGAATGGATAACACACGTTGTTTGTTCATAAGTTCACCTACATTTCTTTCATTTTTGGGTCAAAGGCATCACGCAAGCCATCTGCAAAAAGGTTAAAGCTTAACATGAGTACAGCTAAGACAAGTGCGGGAATAACACATAAATAGGGTGCGACAAGAAAGGACTTAAAGCCATCGGAGATCAAACTTCCCAAACTCGCCATCGGTGGAGCAATCCCAAGGCCGACAAAGGCTAGGAAACTTTCAGTAAAGATGGCATTGGGAATAGAGAACATTGACATGATGATAATTTGACCAATGATATTTGGTAAAATATCACGAAAGATGATGCGGAAGTTACTAGCACCTAGAGTTTTTGAGGCCAAAATAAATTCTTGTTCTTTGAGTTTTAATACTTGTGCTCGAGCGACACGGCTCATACCAATCCAACCAGTCAACATCAAAACGATGATGATGGATTGAATGCCGGGACCAAGGGCGACCATTAATAGGGTGACGATGACCAAGTTTGGAATACCAGAGATAATCTCAATGATGCGTTGCATCACAGCATCCACGCGTCCGCCAAAGTAACCAGAAATTAGGCCATAGCTCATTCCGATAATCATATCGATGGCAACGGCAACAAGGGCAATATAGAGCGATATGCGTGTTCCACTCCAAATACGTACCCATTGATCTCGTCCAAGTTCATCACTTCCAAACCAGTAATATACTTGTTCAAAGCCCTTTTCAAGATACTTATTGACTCCTTTGCTTTCTCCATTCCAAATTCCCAATGCTTCAATGCCTTGGATTCTTGGCGGTAAATTTTGTTCTTGAATGGTTTGTGCATCAAAACTTCGATTGGATAGCATCGGTGCAAAGATCGCTAAGAGCACAATGATACAAATCATGAGCATGCCAAATAGTGCACCTTTGTTCTTCTTTAATCGAGAAAACACATCAACCCAGAAACCTTGATTGGTATAAGTTTTATCTATTCCTATATCTTCGCGGTTTGCGAAGGCAAAATCTTCTTGCTGATAAGGTTTATTCATGATGAGCTCCTTTCACCAAGCGAATGCGTGGATCGATGACACCATAGAGGATATCGACGATAAGCATAGTGACAATAAACATTACACTATAGATAAAAGCGATGGCTATTACAACGTTATAATCATTCACTTGAATGGCGGTAACCATCAAGGAACCCAAACCTGGTACGGAAAAAATCTTTTCCACAACCAAGCTTCCCGTCATTAAGCCAACGATTAATGGAGCTAAGACGGTGATAATCGGAATCAAGGCGTTTCGAAGTGCATGAGAAACAATGAGGTGCTGCTTGTTTAACCCTTTGGATTTTGCTAATTGCAAGTATTCACTTCCTAAGACCTCGATCATTTCACTTCGTGAAAACCGAGCAATGGTCGCCAAGGTAAACATGGAAAGTGAGATGGTAGGCATAATCGTTGATAGGAATGGTTGTTTCCCGCTATAAAGAATCGGCAACCACTTTAAATAACTACCAAAGACCAACATCAGGACAAGCGCAAAAACATAGGAAGGAACCGAAACACCAAGCACTGAGATTGTAGTTGCCAAGACATCAAAAATTGAATTGTGTTTGATTGCTGCAATAATCCCCAACAATAAACCCAACAAGGAACCTAATACGACTGCTTGTAAACCAATGCGTAATGTAATGCCCATACGTGAGCTTAACATTTGCGCAACTGGCATATTTTTTTGAATGGTATAGGAAATTCCGAAATCTCCTTGCAACATTAGTCGAATATAATTGAAAAAACGAATGAAAATCGGTTGATCCAAGCCATATTTAGCCTCTAAAATGGCTCGTTGTGCTGCCGTTAATTTTTCATCATTGAAAGGAGTTCCGGGCATAAATTCCAACATCAAAAACAAAATAAATAAAATAACAAGCAAGGTGATTGCAGCTATTAGCAACCGCTTTGCAATATACTTTGCCATAACTAAACCTCCTATCTTTAGAAAAAGTGCAAGGGATTTAGACTTGCACTTTGTGTTGTGTTTAATCGGCTACGGTTAAATTTTTATAAACGGTAGGAACCCCAACGGTGTGGAATTCAAATCCAGTAACACCGGTGCGAATCATGACAGCTCCACCATCTTGGTAAACAGGCAATACAGCACCGTCATCAAGTAGCAATGCTTCCGCATCTTTGAGTGCTTGCCAACGCTCTTCAGGCTTACCAGCAAGATCACCACGACTTGCAGCTTCAATTAAGGCATCGTATTCTGCATTGCTCCATAACCCATAGTTATAGTTAGCATCACTAATCCACATTTCTAAATAGGTCATAGGATCGGCGTAATCAGGACCCCATCGTGTTAGTCCGATTTCATAATCGTTAGCACGCATGAGTTCCAAACGATTCTTTTTCGGTTGTTGTTTTAGCGTAAGTGTTACACCTGGCAACGTTGTTTCTACTTCTGCTTTAATAAATTCCGCAACTTTTTTACTTGTTTCGGTATCTTCATACAAGAGTTCAAAAGTGAAACTAGACTCGCCGGTTTCTGTTTTTGCTTGTTCAAACAAGCTTGCTGCTTTGGCTTTGTCAGCAGTGAAGTAGGTTGGTGAACTTTCACGATAATCCAGTCCATCCGGTCCAGTTGCTAGATTTTTAGGAATGATAAAGTCAGCAGCAATCGATCCATCTTTTAATACGTTGCTTGCGATTAGCTCTTTATCATAAGCATAACCTATTGCAGTACGCAAGGTAGCATTGTCTAGTCCATCTACTGTCGTGTTGATGGATAAGTACCAGAGATAACCTTTTAAGGTATTTGTAAATTCGCTACTAGATTTGTACTGGTCAACAAGTTCTCCCGTAAGACGTACAAAATCGATCGTTCCACTTTCAAATGCTAACATCGCGGATTGTGCATCTTTTACAACTTGGAAGTTGAGTTCGTCTACCATAACATTATCCGCATCATAATAAGTATCATTTTTAACTAAAACATGGTTGCTTCCTTGATTCCATTCGCTCATCACGAAGGCACCGTTTGCTAGCGTTGCTTCTGGTGTTAACGCGAACTGATCACCCAAGCCTTCCGCAAAAGCACGATTGACAGGGAAGAAACTAGGGAATGTCATCAACTGTTTGAAGAAAGGTACTGGATAAGCAAGTTCAACAACAAATGTCTTCGCATCCGGTGCACTTACACCAAGCTCGCTCACATCCATTTCTCCTGCAGCAATGGCATCAGCATTTTTAACCCCTGCAACACCCATCATATAGGAATATTCAGCTGCAGTATTTGGATCGACCAAACGTTGCCATCCATATAAGAAATCATCAGCTGTAACAGGATCTCCATTACTCCATGTAGCATCGCGAAGGGTAAAGGTATAAGTGAGCCCATCTTCACTTACCACGGTATCACTCGCCATGCCAGGTATTACATTTCCATCCTTATCCGTTTGCATTAAACCTTCTAGTGTTGCATTCAATGTTTCAAACGCATATCCATCCGTAGCGATTTGTGGATCCATTGATTGCAACTCTACTTCATTTCCGATGGTAACTACTTTTTTCGTCCCATCATCCCCCGAGTTTGTAGAGCAAGCACTGACTAGTCCTAAGACAAGTGCACTTACGATTAAATACTTTAATCTTTTCATACAATAACCTCCTTTTTTGTTTTAATACACGAATAACCCACAGTTTCAAGTTATTAAGAAGAAGTATAGTCGAATGTAAGCGTATGTCAAGAGATATGTATATGTTTTCATATATTTATGTAAATTATTACATTATTTACTTTGAAGCTCCTTTTGAAATTTGATGATGATATGTTAGATTTGCTTAATACTTAGGATACCGTACACTAATAGAAAAAAGGAGCGTTCTATGCCAAAAGATAAAAAAATAATTGTAGTTGCTGGATGTTTGTTGAATCCGCATTGTCGTGTCCATGTGTTGGGTAAAAACTTTCCCTTGGCACATGAATTCAGTGCCTATCTGATGAACCATCAAGTCGGTATGATACCCTATCAGTGTCCCGAGTTTACACTTGGAGGATTGAATCGAAATCCACAAGGGATGGTGCAATACGATAATATGTTCTTTCGAAAGCATTGCGAGGAAACATTCGCAATTCCTTTGTTAATGATCAAGGAATTTATCAACAATGGATATCGCTTATGTGCTGTAGTAGGCTTACAAAATTCCCCGAGTTGTGGAGTGATGTGGAAAAAACATAAGTTTAATAAGTATGGAGAAGAAAGTTGGATGGAAACGGGTGAAGATGATAAAGCAGGAAACTCAGGTATTATGATGCAAGAAATCAAGCAAAAATTACATGCAATGGGACTTCATGATGTCGCTTATATTGAATATCCGCAAAGCTCGCCACAAGGCTCTAAGGAACATCGTGATTTTTGGTATCAAGTTCGTCGTGCTGTGGAACCTCGTAATCCGTATTTAACTCCGGAAAACGCTGAAGATTTCCGAGCGTATTTCCTAGCGACAACCCATCGCAATGAGCCAGAACTCCCCTATGTAGACATGAAAACACCTCACGAATAGTGTGAGGTGTTTGTTTTTTGTAAGGTGTAAAGTTGTTGGCAAAGGTCTAAATCTAAGGCTCCCCGCTGTGCGAGAGCAGTAAGGATTTCGAAAACTTCTGCTTTGCTTCTTGCTTCATGATAGACGCGTTTTTCACTCAGTGCTTTATAAATATCAATAATAGCTAGCCAACGGGAAGCTAAATCCAATTGATCTGCTTGCAACTGATGCGGATAACCCGTACCGGATAAAGTTTCATGATGATTTCCCGCCCATACAGCAGCCTTTTCAAATGCTTGAAATTGCGATAAAAAATTACGACTCAAGACGACATGTTGTTTCATAACTTCAAATTCATCCGTAGTTAGTTTTCCAGGTTTTTCCAAAATTTCAACTGGAGTAAATAGCTTTCCAAAATCATGGAGGTAGGCTGCAACTTGAAATTGAAATAAATCATCGTCATCAAATCCTACGTGAACACCTATTTCATGTGCCATTGCAGCGACACTAATCGAATGGTGTTTTGTAGAGTGACTTTTATAGTCGATAATATCGGCAAAAATCTCAAACAAACGTAAGATTTGTGACTCTGGTAAATCCATCCACTTGGATTCGAACATCTTATGAAAGATGGACAGGAGTTGATCATCCGGTGCAAATTGTACTGTGGACTCTTTGAGATATGAGATACATATTGCTAATAGTTCCGGTTGATAATAGGCCTGTTCGGCTAATAAGGTTGCAATGATCTCATCTAGGTTAGTAATCTTACCTGCACAAAGCTTGGTAAGAATTTCGATGCGATCGCAGAGTTTGATGATTTGTGCAGCAAGAGGAATTTGTTTACCAGAAAGCCCAAAGGCACCACTGCCATCCCAATGCTCATGGTGATAGCGAATAATGTTCTTTTGACCTGTAATAAATGGCACTTGTGCTAGGATGGCTTCTCCTTTTACACTGTGGGATTGTAATAGTGGTGTAGCATTGTTTTGTTCTTCGTGGGCTTCTAATAATGCAATGTCATGAAATAGGGCCCAAATCAAAAGATCTTGACACTCTGCCTCACTACATGCTAAGCGTGTAGCTAATTGATAACTTAAATAAGCAACGCGTTTTCCATGGTGTGGTTTGCGTTGTAATAGTTCACTTTCCATAAAATCCAAGGCATCGGAAATGCCAAGAATAAATGGTAATGTTTCTAACTTCATAGCTCTCTCCTTCTATTCCAATGCATTATACCATATGGAAGGGAAAGAAAATGTTAAAAATCTTTATTGTGAAAAAAATAACTTATTTACATAAAATATTCAAAATAAGCCCTAACCATCGGGATATTCGATAAATAAAGGCTTAAAGTGAAACTGCTTTCAACTAGAAGTTGTCTTTTTTTGCTTGTAAGTTATGTTAAATTTCGGTATCATAGTGGTATAAAAATGAATGAATTTAACTTGTATAATAGTCATGATAAGGATGACGAGTTTCTACCTGCTACCGTAAAAATGCAGACTACAAGTAAAGCTTTTTCACATGGGATTTTTTTATGTGCGATGGGTTTACTTTATACAAGTGCTCATCGCATTTTTTTATTGGAGGAATCGTATGAAACAATTCAGTAGAGAAACCAATCAGAATCAGAAACGAGAGTGTTTTTTTGTGACAGCAAAAAGACACCTTTTTTATACCAAGGAGGAAATCAAATGTTTGTCAGTGTAGTAATGGGTTCCAAGAGCGATTACAAGAGTATGCGTCTTACCTTGGAGGTTTTGGACCAGTTTCAAATTCCATATGAGTGCAAGATTGTAAGTGCGCATCGAACACCGGAATTAATGTTTGCATATGCAAAACAAGCTAAGGATAGAGGGATTGATGTGATTATCGCTGGAGCTGGAGGAGCTGCGCATTTACCAGGGATGATTGCTGCGCTTACCATCGTGCCGGTTATTGGTGTTCCAATCAAATCGAGTGTGATGAGTGGGATTGATTCACTGTATTCCATTGTACAAATGCCTTATGGCGTTGCAGTAGCAACACAAGCGATAGGAGATGCAGGAGCTAAAAATGCCGGACTTATGGCTGCGCAGATGTTAGCGATTTCCCATCCAGAACTCTCAGAGCGTTTGCTTGCATTTAAGCAGGAACAAAGTGAGATGGTACAAGCGATGGAGTTGGAAGATGCCTAAGCTTGGGATCTTAGGTGGTGGTCAGTTAGGAATGTACTTGGCTCAAGCAGCCAAAGCGATGGATGTGGAAGTCATCGCCTTAGAACCACAACTACAATGCCCGATTGCACCATATTGTGATACTTTGATCGTTGGTGCTTATGATGATCTAGCGGCACTAGAAAGCTTATTTTCTAGTGTTGATGTTGTCATCTTTGAATTTGAAAATGTGGATACGGTAGTGCTCAATCAAATGATTGCGAAATATCCAACCAAAGTATTGGGTAATATCCAAGCGTTAATTACAGCACAAGCTCGATTGGATGAGAAAGAGGCGATGCAACGCATTGGCTTACCTACAGCAGCGTTTGTCGCATGGAATGATACACTTGAGCCAACCCTACCTTGCATCATCAAAACCAATCGCATGGGCTATGATGGCAAAGGGCAATTCGTATGCAGGAATCAAGTGGACGTTGAGGAGTTTAAAAAAGCCAAAATGGATGTGGACTACATTGTCGAAGGGATGATCGACTTTGATTTAGAACTTTCTGTTTGTGTGATTCGAGGATTGGAGGATTGCATCGTGTATGAACCAATGGAAAATATTCATAGCAATGGAATCTTGGATCTAACGCTGTTTCCAGCAAGAATATCCAGTACGCTAGCAAGTAAAGCCAAAGCATTGGCAATCACGATGATGGAAGCACTAGATTTTTATGGCATTGTTACGGTAGAGCTGTTTGCCAAAGGGGATACCTTGTACGTCAACGAACTTGCACCGAGACCGCACAACAGTGGTCATATTACGATGCAAGCATGTGATGTCTCCATTTATGAAAATGCCGTACGAGCCGTACTTGGTTGGCAGTTAAAACAACCACAATGTAAAGTGCCAGGGGTTATGTTGAATGTATTAGGTCAACATAAGGCACAAATCGATGAGCTACAAGATAATTACTATGATTACGGAAAACAACTTGCGAAAACCAATCGTAAGATGGGGCACTTTGTTTTCTTAGATCACGATATAGAAGCAGCATTAAATACTGCAAAACAACAAAAACAAAGGATGGAAAAGCCAAATGAATAAGAGAATATTTGTAACTAAGAAACCTCAATTTATGGTAGAAAGTACTTCAATTTATCAAGATATCTTACAAACGACACATATCGATACAAATTCTGTAACCTTATATAATATTTATGATTTGTTTCAAACAAGTGAAGCGGAAGTTGCGGTTTTAAAAGGGGACGTCCTAGCGGAGATCAATACGGATCTTGTACTAGACGAAGTAGAACCAGTTACCACGTATTTAGCATATGAGCCAAATGATGGACAATACGATCAAAGAAGTGATTCGGCGCAACAGTGTCTTCGATTGATTCAACCAAGTGCAACCACACAAATTAAAAGTGGTCGGATGTTGGTGTTTGGAAGAAATCTAACACAAGATGAACTAGCGAAGATTCAAGCTTACTTGATCAATCCATTGGAATATCAAATCAAGCACATGGATATCTTGAGTGATGCAATTGATCTTACGATTGATCCCGTACCAGTTGTGGAAAACTTTAGACAAATGAGCGAAGCTGAGTTGGTTTCTTATTGTAATGCACATGCACTTGCAATGCACGTAGATGACTTACGTCATATTCAAACCTACTTTAAAACACAAGAACAACGTGATCCTTTGTATTCTGAAATCAAAGTTTTGGATACGTATTGGAGTGATCACTGTCGCCATACTACATTTGAGACTATTTTAGAAACTATTGAATTAGAGCCGGGTGTGTTACAAGCCAAAATGGAAGCAGCTCTCGCTACGTATTTCACCATGCGTAAAGAATGCAATCGCAGTGAGAAAAAGGTTTCCTTGATGGATATGGCTTGTATTGGTGCGCGGTACTTAAAAGCTAAAAATGTTTTAACACACGTTGAAGAAAGTGATGAAATCAATGCTTGTAGCGTTGAATTTGATATTGAAGTAGACGGCAATCAAGAACGTTGGTTGGTGATGTATAAAAACGAAACGCATAATCATCCAACGGAAATTGAGCCTTTTGGAGGAGCTAGTACTTGTATTGGGGGAGCAATTCGTGATCCCCTTAGTGGACGTGCTTACGTATATCAAGCAATGCGCATTACCGGTGCTGGGGATATTACACAGCCATTAGAAGCGCGTTTAGAAAACAAACTAGCGCAGCGTCAAATTTCCAAAGGTGCAGCCGCTGGATATTCTTCTTATGGAAATCAAATCGGACTAGCGACAACCTTTGTTCGTGAATTGTTTGATCCAGGGTATGTTGCCAAACGCATGGAAGTTGGAGCTGTTGTTGGTGCCGTTAAAAAAGCTCATGTACGTCGTGAAGCTTGTAGTAATAACGACTGGATTGTCTTAATTGGGGGACCAACTGGACGTGATGGCATTGGTGGAGCGACGGGATCAAGCGTTGAGCATGATCAAGATTCCCTTCATAAATGCGGTAGTCAAGTACAAAAGGGGAATGCGATTATCGAACGTAAGATTCAACGCTTGTTCCGTAATCCAGCTTGTACGACACTAATCAAAAAATCGAATGACTTTGGAGCTGGTGGTGTTAGTGTTGCCATTGGGGAATTAGCAGATGGATTAGACGTTAATTTGGATGCGGTAGATGTGAAGTATGCTGGTCTCAATGGTATGGAAATTGCAATTTCAGAATCCCAAGAGCGTATGGCTGTTGTCATTGAAGCCAAAGACTTTGAAGCATTAGCAGAGCTTTGTGAAGCGGAAAATTTGGTTGCACGTCATGTTGGAGTTGTTACAGACACCAATCGTTTGGTGATGCATTACCAAGGACAAACCATTGTAGATTTGGATCGTAAGTTTATCAATACCAATGGGGTAGAACAACGTCAAGATGTTGTGGTAGCTACGCAAGTCCATGCGGATCCATTCGCTAGTGTATATGAAACCTTACCGTTAGAACAAGCGGGAGTGGAAGTTTTAGCTGATTTAAATGTCGCAAGTCAACAAGGGATGGTCGAACTTTTTGATGCGAGTATTGGACGCTCTACCGTGCTTTCACCATATGGTGGAAAATATCGCTTATCGGAAAGTATGGCAAGTGTGCAAACCTTACCTGTGGATGGAAACAGTGATGCTTGTTCGATCTTATCCTACGGTTTTGTACCAATGATTGCGAATAGCAATCCTTACTTGGGAAGTAGTTATGGCGTGATTGAAGCGTTAGCTCGCCAACTTAGTGTTGGTTCCAATCTTGATGGATTAACCATTTCATGTCAAGAATACTTCGAACGTTTAAAAACAGATCCAAAAAAATGGGGGACTGTTACTGCGGCGATGTTGGGACTAGTAGAAGCACAAATGGCCTTCCAAGTTGGAGCAATTGGTGGAAAAGATTCGATGAGTGGAACGTATCAATCGTTACATGTACCTCCAACACTCATTACGTTTGCCTTAAATGTGAAAACAACGAAAGAAATTATCGTGAACCATTTCCAAAGTGCTGGTCAATATATCTATTTGGTAAAACATACGCCAAATGCTGACTTTACACCAAACTATGAAATGTTACGTGATAACTTTGCTAGTATCACTGCTTGGAACCAAACAGGACTCGTTGCATCAAGTGCGATTGTATCAATGGGAGGCTTATTTGCAACCTTAGCAAAAATGAGTTTTGGTAATATGATTGGGGCAGAAATTCAATACGATGGTGCCATGTTTGCCCATAGTATTGGGGATATCGTTGTTGTAAGTGAAACGCCGCTTCAACATCCAAATGCCATCTGTTTAGGTAAGACAGTAGCAACACCTTGCTTAACCATCAATCAAACAAGTTTTGATCTAGCTGAGCTTGTACGTGCTAATCAAGCAACGCTTGCACCGCTTTATCCACTTGCTGCTCCTTGTCATCAAGATAGACTTACAGCAGAACAAACAGCAACAACTAGTTGGGAAAAAAGCCATGTGCAAATCACACGTCCACGCGTATTGATTCCAGTATTCCCTGGAACCAACTGTGAATATGATAGCGCAAGAGCGTTCCGTGCTGCAGGGGCCGAGGTCGAAATCTTCCCATTAAACAACCAAAGTGAAGCAAACATTGCAAAGAGTATTGCAAGCTTTGCGCAAAAATTAGAACAATCGCAAATCTTAATGTTAGCTGGTGGATTCTCTGGGGGAGATGAGCCGGATGGAAGTGGAAAATTCATTGTTAGTGTCTTGAAAAATCCAAGCGTAGCCAAAGCAATTGAAACGATGCGTGCAAACGACGGTTTGATTTTAGGTATTTGTAATGGATTCCAAGCATTGATTAAATCAGGATTATTACCATATGGTCGTTTGGGAGATGTTGCAAGTGATGCACCTACTTTATTTAGAAATGATATCAATCGTCACGTAGCAAAACTTGCTTATACCAAAATAATTCAAAACAAATGTGTATTTACCAAAGGTATTGCTGTGGGAACAACCCATTTAATTCCATTCTCTCATGGAGAAGGAAAGTTTGTAGCGAGTGAAGCGCAAGTTGCGGATTTACTGGCAAATGGACAAGTGGTAAGTGCCTATTGTGATGAAGCAGGTGTTGTAAGTAACGATGGTGCTCATAACATCAATGGTTCAAGTTTTGGTATTGAAGGAATCTGTTCTCCTGATGGTCGCATCTTTGGGAAAATGGGACATAGCGAACGCTATGAAACAGGTTTATTTAAAAATGTAGAGGGTAACTTAAAGCAAGAAATATTTGAAAACGCAGTAGCGTTCTTTTCTTGGAAGGAAGGGAAATAAGATGAAAGAGATGTTGTACGAAGGAAAAGCAAAAATCATTTATGCAGGGGATCATGACCAAGAGGTTATCATGTACTTCAAAGACGATGCTACGGCATTCAACGGATTGAAAAAAGGACAAATTGCAAGTAAAGGAATTTTAAATAATCAAACAGCTACACTGTTGTATGCATATTTAAAAGAACAAGGCATTCCAACGCATCATCTAGAAACGCTAGATGAGCGTCACCAACGTTGTATGAAAGTGGATATTGTTCCACTCGAAGTGATTACGCGTAACGTCATCGCTGGTAGCTGTGCGCGCCTTTTAGGATTAGAAGAAGGAACAGAAATCGCTGCTCCAATTTATGAAATTTGTTATAAGCGAGACGATTTAAACGATCCACTTATCAACGATGCGCATGCATTGGCATTAAACTTATGTAGCCAAGCGGAATTGGATATCATTTACGATCTTACCAAACGTGTGAATGCCGCACTTACAAGTTTATTTGCAGATGTTGGAATTCGTTTGATTGACTTTAAATTAGAATTTGGTCGTACAATTGATGGTCAAATTGTATTAGCAGATGAAATTTCTTGTGATAGTTGTCGATTCTGGGATGCGAAAACCAATGAAAAAATGGATAAAGATCGCTTCCGTCGCGATTTGGGAAATGTAGAAGATGCTTATCTTGAAGTATACCATCGTTTACAAGGAAGACTTGCAGTATGATGCACGAAAAAGATTATTTCCTAACCAATAAAATCAATGAAGAATGTGGTGTCTTCGCCATTTATAACGATGCTGAGGCAGCAAGTCTTGGGTATTATGGATTGCATACACTACAACACCGGGGACAAGAAGGTGGCGGTATTGCTACGAGTGATTTCAATAAAATTAAAATTTACAAGGGACATGGATTGTTATCTGATATCTTTGATGCGGATAGCCTAAAAGAATTAAGTGGGAATTGTATGTTGGGTCATGTACGCTATTCAACTTCTGGGGGAAAAGAAATTGAAAACGTACAACCGATTATGGTGCGTTCAAGTGTAGGGGATTTTGCACTTGCGCACAATGGAAATATCGTAAATGCTGCGGAACTTCGTTTGCGCTTGGAACATGAGGGAAGTATTTTTCAAGGTTCTAGCGATACAGAAGTAATTGCACATTTGATTCAACGAGCACAAGGGAGTTTCCTTGAAAAGATCAAAACAGCAATAGGGCAATTAGAAGGTGCATTTGCACTTGTGATTATGACAAAAAATTCGATGTACGCGGTACGCGATAAAAATGGATTGCGTCCACTAAGTATTGCAACCCTTGGGGAAGGCTATGCGATTTCAAGTGAATCTTGTGCCTTTGATATCGTGAATGCTACTTGGTTCCATGATTTAAAACCAGGAGAAGTCATTAAAATCAATCGCGAAGGAATCACACATAGCTTTTATACCGAAGCAGTACAACATAAGTTATGTGCTATGGAATATATCTACTTCTCTAGACCAGATAGCAATCTGGATGGGATCAATGTCCATGCAGGACGCAAACAATGTGGAGCGATGTTAGCCGATCATGATGATTTGATTGAAGATGCCATTGTTGTTGGGGTACCAGATAGTTCCCTTTCGGCAGCGATGGGTTATGCACAACGTAAAAACTTAAGCTATGAAATGGGACTCATCAAAAACCGTTATGTCGCAAGAACGTTCATTCAACCAACACAAAGCCAACGCGAACGTGGAGTACGGATGAAGTTGTCTGCGGTCAAAGGCATTGTGGAAAACAAGGATGTCATTCTAATCGATGATTCCATTGTACGTGGTACTACGTCACGCCGTATTGTTACGTTGTTGAAAGAAGCAGGAGCTAAGAGTGTCCATGTACGCATTGCAAGTCCAAAAATCTCAATGCCATGTTTTTATGGAGTTGATACTTCAACCAAAGAAGAATTGATTGGATCTCACGCTAGTGTAGAAGAAATCAAAGAGTTTATTTGTGCCGATTCACTTAAATTTTTAGAGGTAGACCAATTATGTCGCGCCTTAAAAACAGAATCTTTGTGTACCGCATGTTTTGGTACACCGTATCCAACAGCCCTATTTCGATTGGGTGAAAGCTTGAAGGGAGAATAAGCATGAGCAACGCATACAAACAAAGTGGGGTTGATATCCACGCAGGATATGAAAGTGTAGAAAAGATCAAATCGCATGTTGCATCAACAAAAATCAAAGGGGCGATGGATTCCATCGGTGCTTTTGGTGGGATGTTTGATTTGGGATGTCTATCATACCAAGAACCAGTACTTGTTTCTGGTACGGATGGGGTAGGAAGTAAAATCTTATGTGCGATTGAAAGTGATACGCACGATACGATTGGAATCGATGGCGTTGCGATGTGTGTAAATGATGTCATTGTACAAGGTGCAAAACCTTTGTTCTTCTTGGACTATTTAGCATTACATAAAAATATACCAGACCAAGTGGCAAGTATCGTTGCCGGTGTTGCCAATGGTTGTCGTCAGTCTGGATGTGCCCTAATTGGTGGAGAAACCGCGGAGATGCGCGATCTTTATGAAGAAGGTCACTATGACTTAGCTGGGTTCTGTGTTGGGGTTGTGGAAAAAAGCAAATTGATTACCGGAGAAAAACTACGTATTGGAGATCGTATCATCGGCCTTGCTAGTTCTGGCATTCACTCCAACGGATATTCTTTGGTACGTTCTTTGTTATTCAAACAAGAAAAGATGCGCTATGATCAAATCTTAGGTTCAAAAACAGTAGCAGAACATGTGTTAACACCAACAAAAATCTATGTAAAACCTATTTTATCGTTGTTGGAAACGGTTGATGTTCATGCGATGAGCCATATTACTGGTGGTGGGTTTTATGAAAATTTAGGACGTATCTTACAGCCAGGTACCGGTATTGAAGTGGATGCGAAAAGCTTCCCAAAACCGGAAATCTTTGAACATCTACAAACGATGGGCAACATTAGCAATGAAGAAATGTACAATGTCTTCAATATGGGGATTGGTTATTGTGTTGTCGTTGCACCTGAAGATGAACAAGCAACACTGCAATTACTTCAAGCGCAAGGGGAAGATGCTTATGTGATTGGAGAAGTTGTTGGTGAAGAAGGCGTACGTGTCACGTGGTAAAAGCAGCAGTCTTTGGTTCTGGTAGTGGGACCAACTTTGAAGAAATTGCAAGAGCAAAGATTTCAGGTCTTGAGCTTGTCTTTGTTTTAAGCGATCAAGAAGAGGCGTATATCCTAGAACGTGCGAAAAATCATCAACTTCCAGCCATTTGTGTAACGCGAAGTGGCTATGAAAGCAAGGCAGCTTTTGAAGCTGCAATGCTTTCGCATTTAGAAAGTAATGAAATTGAACTCATTATTTTGGCGGGGTTTATGCGTATTCTCTCACCGGAATTCGTAGCAAAATATCCAAATCGAATTATTAATATTCACCCAAGCTTATTACCCGCTTTCCCTGGAAAGCACAGCATTCAACAAGCATGGGATGCAGGTGTTACAATGAGTGGATGCAGTGTACATTATGTAGATGAAGGAATCGATACGGGAGTGTTACTAGGGCAAAGCCAAGTAAAGATTGACTATTCAGAAGGTTTTGCTGCCTTTGAAGCAGCAATTCATGCAGCGGAATATGAATTGTATCCAAGCATTATCAAAAAAATCATCGAAGAAATGGAGAATCAAGTATGAAAAGAGCGTTACTAAGTGTTTCTGATAAAACAGGTATTGTAAGTTTTGCACAAGGTTTGTTAGCACAAGGGTATGAACTCATCTCAACAGGTGGAACGTATCAAGCCTTGGTGAAAGCAAACCTACCATGTATGCAAGTAGAAGATGTTACCAACTTTCCAGAAATGATGGATGGACGTGTAAAAACCTTACACCCGTTTATTCACGGAGGATTGTTAGCGCGTCGTGATACGCAAGCGCATATGGATGCTGCCAAAGAACATGGTATCGCAATGATCGATTTGGTTTGTGTTAACCTTTATCCATTTAAACATACCGTAGAAAATCCGAATAGCTCACATGAGACTATCATTGAAAATATTGACATTGGTGGACCGAGTATGTTGCGTAGTGCAGCGAAAAACTATGCGAGTGTTTTCGTTGTTTGTGATCCAACTGATTATGAGAATGTACTAGAACATATGCAAGCAAGTGAGGAACAACAAACTGCTTACCGTCAACACTTAGCAGGAAAAGTGTACGCACACACTGCTGCATATGATGCGATGATTGCAACTTACTTCAATAAAGTAAATGAGATTGCATATCCAGAAACATTAACCTTAAGTTTTGAAAAACAACAAGCGTTGCGTTATGGGGAAAATCCACATCAAAGTGCTGCATTCTATACACAAGGAAAAGCGGACTATAGTTTACACCATGCAACACAACTACATGGGAAAGAACTATCATACAATAATATCCAAGATGCCAATGCGGCAATTTCATTGGTAAAAGAATTTGAGTTGCCGGTATATGCTGCTTTAAAACATATGAATCCATGTGGAATTGGTTGGGATCAAAACCCATATGTCGCTTGGAATAAGGCGTATGAGGCAGATCCAGTATCGATTTTTGGTGGACTTGTTGCGACCAACCAAATCGTAGAAGCAGATGTTGCGTTAAGTATGAGTCAAATTTTCTTAGAAGTTGTCATTGCCAAAGGATTTAGTGATGATGCACTAGCAATCTTAACCAAAAAAGCAAACATCCGTTTGTTAACATTGGATCCAAGTTTACCATTACAACAAGGAATGGAGTTAAAAAGTGTAGGAAGTGATCTCTTGGTGCAAGCCTTTGATTATCAAAGCGAAACCCAAGCATCACTCACTTGTGTTACACAAAAACAAGCAACTACGGAACAATTAGAGCATATGGTGATTGCTCAACGTATTGTCAAGTATGTAAAGTCGAATGCGATTGTGCTTGTTAACGATGGGCAATGTGTTGGTGTTGGTGCTGGTCAAATGAACCGTGTCGGCGCACTTGCGCTTGCGATTGCACAAGCAAAAGACAAAACACAAGGAGCAGTACTTGGAAGTGATGCGTTCTTCCCAATGGATGATAGTGTGCGTTTGGCTGCAAGTCATGGTATTGCTGCTATTGTACAACCTGGTGGAAGTATCAAAGATGGGGATAGTATTGCAGCTTGTGATGAATTAGGTCTAACAATGTATGTGACTGGCGTTCGTCATTTTAAACATTAGGGGAGGAACTAGGATGAAGGTTTTAATCATTGGAAAAGGTGGAAGAGAGCATGCTTTGGCAAAAAAGTGTGCAGCTTCCCCGCTAGTATCAACAGTTTATGTGGCACCAGGTAACACAGGGATGCGCGATTGTGCAACCTTAGTCGATATCGATGAATGTAATGTTGAGGGATTGCTAGCCTTTGCGAAAGACAACAACATTCAACTTACAATTCCAGGTTGTGAAGCGGTATTGGCATGTGGTGTTGTTGATGCTTTTGAAGCGGAAGGATTGCAGATTTTTGGTCCTAGCTTAGCAGCAGCTCGTATTGAATCTAGTAAAACCTTTGCCAAGGATTTAATGGATGAATATGGAATTAAAACAGCAGCATTTAAAAGTTTTACCGCCTATGAAGAAGCGTATGAATATGTCTTAACACAAAGCTTACCGATTGTAATCAAAGAGGATGGATTGAAAGCAGGAAAAGGTGTCTATATTTGTCCGACCCTTTTAGAAGCAAAAAAACATCTACAAGAGTGCTTTCAACAACCCAATCGTGTGGTGGTGGAACAATACTTGGAAGGCTTTGAGTTTTCCTTTATTACCTTAGTACAAGATGGTGTCGTTATTCCATTACAAACTTCACAAGACCACAAGCGTGCTTACGATGGAGATCAAGGACCAAATACCGGTGGAATGGGTGTGTATTCTCCAGTGGAAAAAATTGATGCAACGCTCATTCAAAAAGCGATGGATGAAGTCATGATTCCTGTTGTGAAAGCGATGGAAGAAGTAGACTGTACTTATCAAGGATTCTTGTATGGTGGTTTGATGCTGTGTCAGGATGGAATTTATGTCATCGAATTCAATGCGCGCTTGGGAGATCCAGAAACACAGGTCATCTTACCAGCGATGGAATCGGATTTGGTAGCGCATATTCTAGATTTAAAAGCACACAAAGAAGTTGTACCAACTTGGTATGATAAGACGTTTGTTGGCGTTGTTATGGCGAGCACCAATTATCCAGCAAGTAGTACCAAAGGGGCAATCATTGTATTACCAGAAACCTTAACGGCGACCATTTATCATATGGGAACCAAACAACTAGGGGATCAACTCGTTACCGATGGTGGACGTGTATTGCTGATTGTTGGAGAAGGACGTACGATTGAAGAAGCAAGAGCTCACGCTTATGAAAATGTCGCACGTATTGAATGTGATGCCTTGTTCTATCGTTCGGATATTGGTTTTAAAGCATTAGAAAATAACGTATAATAGTCATATAGAAAAATAAGAGGTGAAACAATGTCCATCGATTTAGAAATCGCACAGAAAGTGCAAGGAAGCCACATTTTAGATGTTGCAAAGCGAGCAGGAATTGCAGAAGAATTCATTGAGCAGTATGGAAATAACAAAGCTAAAATTGCGCTAGAACAAGCAAGTCTTGCAACCAAGCAAGGAAAGCTTATTCTAGTGACTGCTATTTCTCCAACCAAAGCAGGAGAAGGGAAATCAACAACAACCATCGGGTTAAACGATGCCTTGTGTGCTCTAAATAAAAAGAGTATGGTTGCCCTTCGAGAACCAAGTCTTGGACCCGTATTTGGTTTAAAAGGTGGTGCTACGGGTGGCGGCTATGCGCAAGTTATTCCAATGGAAGATATCAATCTTCACTTTACTGGTGATATGCATGCTATTACGACAGCGAATAATTTAATTTCAGCAGTATTAGATAACCATATCTATCAGGAAAACAGCTTGAACATCAACCCTGAAAACATCGTTTGGAAACGTTGTTTGGATATGAACGATCGGACCCTTCGTGAAATTACCATTGGACAAGGAAAAGCAACCAATGGCATCGAACGTGCAGATCGTTTCCAAATCACGGTAGCTAGCGAAGTGATGGCAGTGCTGTGTTTAGCGAGTTCAATTACGGATTTAAAGCAACGCTTAGGTCGGATGATTGTTGCTTATACACATGATAATCAACCAGTTTATGTTGAAGACTTGGGGATTTCTGGTGCACTCATTATGATCTTGAAAGATGCGATTAAACCAAACTTGGTACAAAGTTTAGAAGGAAATCCTGTCTTGATTCATGGAGGTCCATTTGCGAATATCGCCCATGGTTGTAATTCCGTAATTGCTACGAAGATGGCGTTGGGATTAAGCGACTATGTCGTTACCGAAGCTGGATTTGGGGCTGATCTTGGAGCTGAAAAATTCTTTGATATCAAATGCCGTAGTGCGAACCTAAAACCAGATGCGGTTGTACTTGTAGCGACAATTCGCGCACTTAAGATGCATGGTGGCGTTGCTTACGAAGATTTAAAAAACGAAAATGTCGAAGCGATGTTAGCTGGATGTGTTAATTTAGAACGTCATATTCAAACGTTAAAAAACTTTAAATTACCATACGTTGTTGCCATCAATGCCTTTGTTAGTGATAGTGAAGCGGAAATTGCTGCATTACAAGCGTACTGTAACCAACACCAACATCCGATGGCGCGAAGCGATGTTTGGAGCCATGGTGGTCAAGGTGGAATTGAGTTAGCTAACATTGTGCTTAACCTAGTAGAACAAGGCAATGACTTTGCTCCATGTTATGACTTGGATATGGATGTCTATACGAAAATTGAGACCATTGCGAAAACATGTTATGGGGCAAAAGATATCGAGTATAGTCAACAAGCGATGGAAAAAATTGCCATGATCGAACGTGGTGAATTTAAACATCTTGCTATTTGTATGGCAAAAACACCGGTAAGTCTTACGGATGATCCAAAACAATTAGGAGCACCAAAAGACTTTACCCTACATGTAAACGATATTACGATTTCCAATGGGGCAGGCTTCTTGGTTGTCTTAACAGGAGCTGTCATGACAATGCCAGGTCTTCCAAAACGACCAGCAGCTTTAAATATGGATATGAGTGAGGATGGTATCATCACAGGATTATTTTAATCAGATTAAGCATGGAGCAATCCATGCTTTTTTATGTATTTTCAAATTGAGCTAATGGATAGAAGTCATGAAAGCAATAAAAAAAGACGGAGAGAACCGTCTTATTCTGCTGTTAGCAAGCTAACATATAGTTGAGCATACTCTTTTGCACTTTTATCAAAACTAAAGTCTAAACGCCTTAAATTGCGTTGCATCTTGGACCATGTTGTTGGGTGATCGTAATAGGTATCGACACAACGTTTGAAATTAAACATCCAATCATTTCCATCAAAGTGGGTAAAGGTAAATCCATAGCCTTGTTTGGTGAATTCGTTATAATCGATCACCGTATCATGAAGACCGCCAGTTTTACGAGCATAAACAAGCGTACCATAGCGCATGGCAATCATCTGTGAAATTCCACAAGGTTCAAAGAGGGAAGGCATTAAGAATAAATCAATCCCTGCATAAATTTGATGAGCTAAACCTTCGTTATATCCTCGATAATAGTATAAGCGTCTTGGATATTGGTGTTGTAAGTCATAGAGTTGTTGTTCCATCCAAGAATCTCCACTACCTAAAATTACCAATTGAATGTCCTGGCTCATAAGGTCATGAATCCGCTCTAGTAATAGACTAATCCCTTTTTGATGCGAAAGACGTGTTACCATTCCACAAAGTAAGGTATTCTTATCTTGTCGCATATGACAAAATTTTTGTAACTCGGCTTTGTGTTTGAATTTATCCTTTTGGTTTGTTAAAGCAAATGGTAAATAGGCATCATGGCTTGGATCAAAGAGTTCAACATCAATGCCATTGATAATTCCATGCAACTTTTGCTCGTTTTGTTTGAGTACGTGTTGCATGTTTTCGCCATAAAAATCAGTTAAGATTTCATGAGAATAGGTTTTACTTACCGTTGTGATTGCATGAACGTCCATGATTCCTGCTTTCAAGAAGCTAATGCCATCGTGGAATTTAAGATGATTACTTGTATAGAGATCACTATGTAGTCCCAAACAATCCGTAAGGACACTTACTGGGAAATTGCCTTGGAAGGCAAGGTTGTGAATGGTAAGTATATGTTTGATTGCCTGATAGCGTGCATCGTTTGGGTAGCGTTGGTAACAAAGTGTTGCCAACATTCCCGTTTGCCAATCGTTGGCATGTAAGATTTCTGGGAAATAGTCTAAATGTTGAAAGCTTTCTAGTAATGCTACTTGGAAGAAGGCAAAGCGAAGCCCATCATCATCGTAACCATAGTAACCTTCCCGTTCAAAGTATGGTTGGTGTTCCACAAAAAAATAGGTAACTCCATCAACCTCGGTTCGATAAATGGTAGCTAAATTATCAAATAAGCCATGTTGAACTTGAAAACTTGCAACTTTTTCCAAGCGCGAATGATCGTTTTGAGCGTTTTTTAAGTACAAAGGTAAGAAGATAGCAACTTCATGTCCTTGTGCTGCAAGTGATTTTGGTAACGCACTAACCACATCAGCTAGACCTCCTGTTTTTGAAAAAGGAAGGGCTTCACTCGCTGCAAATAGTATTTTTGTCATCGCTACACCTCATCGTATTTCTTGATATAAACAATATTATTCTTATTCCCCATGATACTGCGTTGTTTGCTAACATGAGCGCGTTTGTCTAATACGGCATAAGAAATATTAGCACCTTCCTCAATAATAGCATTTGCCGAAATAATGGAGTTGGTGATGATAGCACCTTTTTTTACATGAACCCCACGGCCTACCACGCAGTTGATAATCGTTCCTTCAATTTTAGAACCGTTGGCAATCAAGCTCTTTTTCACATCGCTTGACTCTCCATAATGTGTTGGAGGCGAATCATTTGTTTGCGTATAAACAGGCCATGTATCTTTCATTAAAGCTTTTGCTGTGTCAATATTATTGAAGTTCATCGTTGTCGCATAGTAAGAACTGAGATCGTTGATAAATCCAACTTTTCCATGGATTGGATAACCAATCAAACGTAAGCTTTGTATGTGATCGTGTACGATGTCTTTAAACCAATACATACTACTTCGCTCATTCGCACTCTTGCATAGCGATTGGAATAACTCTTTACGTAAGATATACGTATCTAAGAAGATGTTTTGTTCACAAGCACAACCACGGTTGATATCCATACCGACAACTTGTTGCCCGTGATTGAGCTCTAATGTTTTCGCATGCATGAAATCAGAATCAGCATCGCTGCGTGGTGCGTATAGCATTGTAATATCCGCCTGTTGGGCTTTGTGGTAATCGATTGCTGCTTGAAAATCACATTGGTAAATGGCGTGAACAGGTGCAATCACAACATAATCCGCGTTGATGATGTCGATATAGCGCATATTTTTATTGTATGCTTGGATATCGGTATTATATAGAGCGTTGTGGTTTTCTACTTCTGCAGAAAGTAAATGAATCTTTCCGTGTTTGGAGTTGATGTTGTATTGTTGCGTACCTGAGATGTGCTCAATCAAAGAGCGAGGCTTGTCGTTAAAGTATACTTGGATTTGATTGATGCTACTCGTAGAAAAGTTAGAAAGCGGAAAATCGATCAAACGATAACGTCCCATAAAACTAGCAACGCTCATTGGGCGGTAATCGCAGATTCCTTCAATTGTAATATTTGGTTCATTCATTGAAACAATTCCCATGATTTTATGCATTGTTTGTTTCCTCCTTTGCAATTAGGATGACCCCATCTTCACAACAATGATAGCTAGGTTTTTTCAAGATTTGACCTTCATCGACAATAGCGCGATGAACACTAACATTTTCTTCCACAATAACACCTGGTAATAAGACACTGTCTTTGACATGCGCTCCACGTTTGATGTGGACATCATGGAACAGGATACAGTTTTCCACGTTTCCTTCGATAATACTACCTTGGTTGATAATTGAGTTGGTGACATTTCCTTCTTCACTAATATAGTGAGGCGGTGAAACACTATCCTCCGTATAGATTTTCCAGTAATCATCGTTTAAATCAAAGTTGATATGATCGCTTAATAAATCCATATTCGCTTCCCATAGGGAATCAATCGTACCTACATCTTTCCAATATCCTAAATAGTCATAAGCATAGAGCTTTTTCTGTTTTGCTAACATGGAAGGGATAATATCCTTTCCAAAATCGCGAGAAGAATCGGGATTATCATGGTCTTGTTTTAATTCTTCAATTAATGTTTTTGTATTGAAAATATAAATACCCATACTAGCTTTGGTTGATTTTGGTTGAGCGGGCTTTTCTTCAAATTCGATTACATTTCCATCCGTATCACAGTTCATAATTCCAAAGCGACTTGCTTCTTCTAGCGATACATTTAAAACCGCAATACTCAAATCTGCATTGCGTTCGATATGTTCTTTCAACATTTTTTCATAATTCATTTTGTAAATATGATCACCAGATAAAATTAACGTATAAGGACATTGATTGGCCTCAATAAAATCAATGTTTTGGTAAATTGCATCTGCGGTACCTTGGTAAAAATCGACTCCTTCACTTTTTTCACGAGGTGATAAAACATAAATTCCGCTACCAATGCCATCTAGTCCCCACCGTGAAGCATTGGATACATAAGAGTTTAATAATACCGATTCGTATTGTGTTAAGACACCGATACGATTTACACCGGAGTTTGCACAGTTTGACAGTGGAAAATCAATAATACGGTATTTCCCTCCGTAGAAAACTGCAGGTTTTGCTATTTTGTTTGTAAGATCTTCTAAACGACTTCCTCTACCTCCTGCCAAAACCATGGCAAGCATTTGATTTGCACTCATGTTCTACCCTCCCTGAACGATTGTTATCTATGCACAAAAAAGTAATCAAAAACGTCTAATCTAAGTTCAGTATAACCCATATAGTTGCGTAATTCCACAACAAATGGTGAAATAATTTACAAAAATAATTGTAATCGTTTTCATAAAAACTGTGCAACTTGCACAAAGTTTTCTGAGCCCTTAAAAACAGGCTTTTTGGACGTTTTTGGTAATTCCCAATGTTGATAATTTCTTGTTTTTTTTTGAAAAGCAATTGCATTCGTTTGGTAGTTTTAGTATGCTAGAAAAATATATGGGGTAAGGGGACACTATAGTATGAAAAAATTAGTAACCTATGGCGTTTTAGTATTGTTGACACTGCTGTGCGGTGTGATATTTTATTTGGATCAAACAGCGTATATGCCTGTAATTGATATGGTACCATACAGTATTAGTGTTGAAGCTTATCAGGTGGGCCACCAAGGGGATTACATTTACTATGATGTAGAAGATGATAAAGGTTTGATCGTCTTGTATCCAGGAGCACGTGTGGATCCGCTATCATATGCGAAATTCAGTGCAAATCTTGCTACACAGAGTAAATACGATGTCGTTGTTATGAAGTTTTTCCTTGATTTAGCGATTTTTGGTGTCGAACAGGCTGATACGGTAATTGATGTGTGTGAAAATCGAAAATTGATTATGATGGGTCACGCTTTGGGTGGGACGATGGCTGCGACCTATGCCAACTATAATCAAGAGGTTGATGGAATGATTTTATTATCCGCTGCTTTGAATCAGCCATTACGAGACATCCCAACCTTAGATTTTCGTGCTAGTAACGATGCTATTCTAAAGGTGGATCCCAAACAAGCAGCGTATTATCCAGTTCAAACAACACACGTTGTTATTGAGGGGGGAAATCATGCAGGTTATGCAGATTATGGTCCTCACATAAAGGATGGACCCCTTGAAACTGATACGCAACAAGAACAAACCATTCAATCCATTGTTGCTTGGTTAGAACAATTAAAATAAAACCACCCTTTTTCAAGGGTGGTTTTTGCATTAGAAAGTAATGGTGTCTGGATCAGGTCCAATACGTGTAGCTGTATTCAAAGTGTCGATAAGGTTCATATCTTCCTCTGCTAATACAAAATCAAAAATATCGATATTTTCAGCAATGCGATGTTCTTTGATTGATTTTGGAATTAAAACAACTCCTTTTTGTAGATGCCAACGCAACGTAATTTGTGAAATCGTTTTGTTGTATTTCTCTGCTAGTGTTTGCATCACTTCTTTTTCGAAGATTTTACCTTGCATCAAAGGTCCCCATCCAGTAATTAAGATATCTTGAGCATCACAATACGAACGTAGTGATTCTTGTTGGAATTGTGGGTGAAATTCAACTTGGTTCATCATCGGTTTGATACGACACATTGCCAAAATTTCATCAAGGTGATGCTCTTTGAAATTACTTACCCCAATCGCTCTAATTTTTTTAGCCAAGTATAAATCTTCAAGTGCACGCCATGCTTCCGTATTTAATTCCTTTGGCCAGTGGACTAAGTATAAGTCGATATAATCAACTCCAAGCTTTTTACAAGATGTTTCAAATGCTTCGATTGCATCATCATAAGCATGTTTATCATTCCAAAGTTTCGTTGTTAGAAAGATCTCTTCTCTGGCGATACCACTTGTTTTGATTGCTTCCCCTACAGATTCTTCATTTTGGTAAATTGCAGCAGTATCAATATGACGAATCCCTTGTTGCAGTGCCCATAACACGCTTTGTTTTGTTACTTCTCCATCCTCGATTTTGAAGGTGCCGAACCCTACCTTCGGTATTGTTACTCCATTGTGCATTGTATAACTATCTAATAACATACGTTGTCCTCCTCTGTATAATATTAGTATATCAAATGTGTCAAGTGTGTTAGATACATTACTTGCATGTTTTGTTATGCGTTCTATAATGTGGATGGAGGTACTAACGATGCAACAATTTATGAAACTGTATGGAATTGCATTTGTTGTTTTTTTTATTATTGATATATTATGGTTAGCGGTATTTGCGAAGGGGTTTTACCAGAAACAGTTGGGCTTTTTGATGAGAGCAAACGTTGCTTGGTTTGCGGCAATCGCTTTTTATCTAATCTATATTTTTGCCCTGGTTGCTTTGATTTTGATACCAGCCGTTCAACAAGAACAAGGCTATCAATGGATTTGGAGAGCTGCTTTATTTGGGTTTGTATGTTATGCAACGTATGATTTAACCAATCTAGCAACGATAAAAGACTGGCCAATCCTAGTGACTGTAGTTGATTTGGTTTGGGGGACTCTGGTTAGTGTCTTGGTTGGTGTTGCTACCTATGCGATTTATTTTATGTTCTAACCCATAAATTCTAAAAAATAGTGTCCTTCTTTCACACTTTCGGCGTATAATGTAAGAAATACTAGGGGGATAAGGATATGAATCAAAAACAAGCGAATGCAGTCTTATTGTTAGTAGCAATCATCTGGGGAAGTGGCTTTATTGCAATGAAGTGGGTGCTTGATACGGGAATGCAACCTTTTACATTGTTATTTCTGCGCTTTGGTCTAGCGAGTGCCATGCTTGGTATGGCACTTATGGGTATGCAAGTAAAAATAACAAAAGCTGATCTTGTACCCGGTGTGGTCTTAGGTGGTTTTCTATTTTTAGCTTTCGCCTTTCAAACGGTTGGGCTACAGTATACCAGTGTGGGAAACAATGCATTTTTAACTGCAGCCAACGTGGTGATGGTACCTTATTTTCTCTACTTATTTACGAAAAAGAAACCAGGAAATGATGCTGTTTTTGCAGCAATCCTGTGTATGTTAGGGATCGCTTTGTTAAGTTTTGATGGTACATTTACCATCAATGTGGGGGATGCTTTAACCTTAGTTTGTGCTGTGTTTTTCGCTTTGCATATCATTTTTGTACAACATTTTAATAAAAAAGAACATCATGTGTTGGTACTTGTTTTCTTACAAACACTTGTCGCGATGGTGTTTAGTTTTATTTGCATGTTATGGGAACCAAGAATTGGTGGGATCACACGCAGTGCAGCGTGGGGCTTACTCTATCTTGCTGTGTTCTCAACAACGCTTTGCTTTTTCTTGCAAAATCTTGGCCAAAAATATACGGAAGCCAATACTGCTGCGATAATTATGGCGAGCGAATCTTTGTTTGGTGCACTCTTTGCCGTTTTGTTATACCAACAAGGGGTTGATTTGCAATGGATTTTAGGTTGTGTCGCGATATTTCTTGCTATTTTATTAAGTGAAGGTGTGTTTCGAAAGGAGACATAAAGATGAAAACTTTAGCTTTGATAGTTTCTTTGTTTGCTGCTCTTTGTATTGGAGCATTGGGGATGTACTGGTATTTGGATCAAACTACCCAGGTTGAACCATGCGAGGTTTGTCCTCTATGTCCTGTAGTGCAAGAAACACTAGATAAAACGAATGCCATTCAAGATATGTATTTTCAAAAAGTTGCAATCGATGCAAGTGTATCGCTTGAGGTAGTGTTGCAAGATTTTGGACTTAGTCAACGTTCCATTATTCATCCTGATAGTTTAGCACCGTATGCGACCCATTATGCAATCATCTATGGGGAAGAAGATATCAAAAACATAGAATTGTATACGCTTGATGCAGATATCTTAGCGACGTTGGATTATGATTTCGTTCAGTATATGGCACAACAAGAAGGTGTGTTATTGGTGGATGAATTACAAAGAGATCAAGTGTTGGTTGTTGATGTGGTGGAAAGTGAAGCGGTGCCCGTACACCTATTACGGTTTGAGCGCTCAGATACGGTATATTACTGGGTAATTCAATATGATGGTAAGGGTGATCGCAAATTAATCGAGGATATTTATGAAGCAAATTAAAGGAATCTTAGTTTACAATGCAAGTTTACAAGGAGAAAAGTTTCAACAATTGCATGCTTGTTATAAAGAAAGTGCAAACCGTTTTGGGATTGCACTTTCTCTCTATTCCAATTTAGAGCTTTGTGTTGGTATTCAAGAAGGAAAACTAACATTACCGCCATTGGAGGCAGATTTTATTTTATTTTTAGATAAAGATATTATTTTGGCTTCCCTGCTAGAAGTTGCAGGCTACTGGGTGCTGAATTCTAGTGCCTGTATAGCGACATGCGATGATAAGCGCAAAACGTATCAAGCGATGCTAGGTGCCAACATTCCGATGTTGGATACGATATTTGCACCGCTTTTATTTCAACCCTGTAACATGGAGCGCTTTAATGAGCAACTCATTGCGAATTTTGGTTTACCGTTGGTCCTGAAAGCTGCTTTTGGTAGTTTTGGAGAACAAGTGCATTTGGTTACTTCATCTGATGAGCTATTGGCTTATCAACAACGTTACGCTACGATTCCACATCTCTACCAACGCTTCCAAACAAGTAGTATCGGAAGGGATGTTCGGATGCATGTGGTAGGTGGACGCGTAATTGTGAGTATGGAACGAAACAATCCTCTTGATTTTCGGGCGAATGTAACAAATGGTGGATCTATGCAACCCTTTACGCCTCCTGCTAATTTTCAAGCATTAGCACTGCGCGTAGCAGAAGTCTTACAAGCGGACTTTCTAGGCATTGACCTATTGTTTGATGAGGATGGAGCACCGATTGTATGCGAAGTGAACTCCAATGCCCATATTGTCAATATTTTGGCGTGTACGGGTGTCAATGTAGCAGATGCCATCTTTGAAATGGTCCGGGAGCGAATGGTATGAAGCGTGGAATATTAATATACCAAAGAGCGGATTATGAGTTGAATCATTGGTTTGCACAGGAGTTTTTGCGACAAGCCGAGCAATTTAGACTTGAACTTAGCTTGTGTTTTTGGGAAGACTTATGCGTACAAGATACGTTTGAGGACATACAATTTGCCATCAACCGTAGTAGGGATGTTGAAATTGCGGCAAGGCTGGAACAGCAAGGTGTTCGGGTTTTTAATACATCAAAGGTAGCAAACTTAGGCAATGACAAATATGAGATGTATCTTGCACTACAAGCGCATGGATTCCCAGTGGTTCCAACGCGCTATCAATGCCCTTGGGATGAACTTCCCTTTGTTGTGAAGGATCCGTTTGGACATGGAGGGGAACAAGTATATCGTATCGATTCTTGGGAAGCCTATGAGCAATTTTCTAATATACCTCATATTAGCCAACCTTTGATCTCACCTACCATTGGGGATTTGCGTATTGTAGTTTTGGCTGAGAAAATCTTAACTGCACTCTTACGTACCAATAGCCAAGATTTCCGTCATAACATCAAACAAGGTGCAAGTGTGCAACCCTTTGAACCAACACCAAAGATGATTGAAGTGGTCCAAGCATTACAAACATTCATGGGTATGGATTTGGGAGGAATTGATTTGTTGCTCTTAGCGGATGGGCAATTTTATATCAATGAAATTGAAGATGTAGTAGGTGTGAGAAGTGTCTATCAAACGACAACTTTAGATGTAGTTGCATTATACTTGGCATATATTGCCAAAGAAATACAGTAGGGGGAATAACATGAAGCAAAAACCAAAAGCAGTCTTTTTTGATTTGGATGGAACCTTGTCGGATTCTTATGGATATCGGGCAAGAATGGATCATAAAACAACGAATGTACTAGAGCGCTATGCTTTGAAAAAAATGAAGCAACACCAAATCAATTCATTGGAAGATGCGCTTCATTTATTACAAACCAATCCAATTCTTCGCCTATTTCAAGGGTATATTCAAAAACGAATAGATCATAAAATGCGTTTGTATTATCAGGCTATTCCACTCAAAAAAGGAGCCAAAGTATACCTTACCTACTTACATGAATCGGGCGTGCAATTGGCCTTGTGTACCAATAATCACCGCCATCTAGCAAGATTGAATTTAGAACAAAATGGTGTGTTAGAACTGTTTGATTTGATTGTTTCTGGTGATGAGGTTACCCATAGCAAACCCAATCCGGAAATGTACCAAAAAGCATTGGACTATTTTGACCTTCAAGCGCACGAGGTAATCGTTTTTGAAGATATGCTAGCAGGAATTTTTGCGGCAAAAGCACTCGATATCCGTGTGATTGCGGTTAAGGATATAAACTACGAACAAGATGAAGAAGAAGTGGAAAAGCTCAGTGAATATCAGATTGTAGACTTTACAGACGAGATATGTTACCAAATTAGCGCATAGGCGCTTTTTTACTATGTGAAATAACTTTCTCCTGCTTCATTTTATTGACTTGACATATACTCTATGGTATATTATGCAAGTTATAAACTAAAGTTGGTCCATGATGGAGAGAGTCCATTTTAGATATAGTAAGAAAGTAGGTCAATGAATGACAAAATTTAATGAATTAGCTCTAAGTAACGAAATTATCAGAGCCGTGGAAGAAATGGGATTCGAAAGTGCTACCGAGATTCAAGCGCAAGCAATCCCTGCGATCTTAGATGGTCGCGATGTATTGGGTCGTTCCCATACAGGAACTGGGAAAACTGCCGCATTCGGTATCCCCGCAATCGAAATGATCAACGTATCAGAACGTAATGTTCAATGTTTGATTATTTGCCCTACCAGAGAGCTGGTAACGCAAGTTGCGACAGAAATGCGCAAATTCTCTAAATATAAAGAAGGTGTTAAAATTGTTCCAATTTATGGTGGACAAGACATCGAACGTCAAATTCAATTGTTGAAAAAAGGTGCAAACATTGTTGTTGGTACGCCAGGACGTGTAATGGATCACCTTCGTAGAAAAACGTTAAAATTACAAAACGCGAAAAAAATCATTTTGGATGAAGCTGATGAAATGTTGAACATGGGATTCAAAGAGGATATTGAAGAAATCTTGAAATCAATGCCTGCTGAGAAAACATACCAAACAATTTTATTCTCAGCGACAATGCCACCAGCAATCTTGCGTATTTGTGATGAATTCCAAGAAAACCCTGCAAACATTGAAATCAAATCTGCACAACGTACGATTGATACAGTAGAACAAATCTATTTTGATATTGCACGTGGTCAAAAAACAAATGCTTTACGTATTTTGTTGAATCACTACAATCCAGAGTTGACAATGATTTTCTGTAACACAAAGAAAATGGTTGATGAATTAACAGATGAATTAAACTTATTAGATATGAAAGCTATCGGATTGCACGGAGATATGAAACAACAAAACCGTACACGTGTAATGGAACAATTCCGTAGTGGAAATTTCCCAATCCTTATCGCTACTGACGTAGCTGCTCGTGGGATTGACGTTGACAACATCAACTTGGTTGTAAACTACGATATTCCTCAAGATAATGAATATTATATTCACCGTATCGGACGTACAGGACGTGCTGGTAAAAAAGGATTGGCAGTTACATTGTCATCTGGACGCAAGCAAAAAATGTGGATCAAAGATATCGCTCGTTATACAAAAACAGCAATCAAACAATCTACATTACCTAGTACAGAAGAGTTGTTGGAAAAATCACGCAATGAATTCATTACAAAAGTAAAAGAATTATCATTGAATGGTGTAACTCCAGAAACAACAGAAATCTTAACTGAATTGATGAGTGATGAAGTAGCAATGGAAAATATTGTTGCTGCATTAATCTCAATGACATACAAACCAGAAGTATTGGATGCGAATGTTGTAATCGCAGAAGAAAAAGAAACAAAACGTCGTGCTGAATTTGATGCAACGAAATTAAAAATCTCAATTGGTCGTAGTCGTGAAGTAAGTCCTGCACACGTTGTAGCAGCAATTACAGAAGCAACAAACCTTCCAGGTTCAATCATTGGGAAAATCGATGTACGTTCTCACTTCACTTTGGTTGATGTAGATTCAAAACATGCTGATAAAGTATTAGAAATCATGGGAACTACAATCATCAAAGGTGAAGAAGTTAGCGTAGTAGTCGATACAAAAGGAAGTTCTTCTTCTTCAAATCGCCGTAGCGGTTCTAGATCAAGTGATCACCCACAAAGATCATCTCGTTTTGAAGGTGGACGCCGTGGTGAAGGACGTTACGCACGTGAAAGAAGCAGTTCATCTCGTCGTGATGGAGAAAATCGCGGAGGACGTGGACGTCGCGGATAAAGATTAAAAGATTGGCTTGGCCAATCTTTTTTTTGCAAATCAGGTGACTTTACTAAAAATACTCCTATAATACCCTAAAAGAGGTGATACTATGGCAGTCGAAGAATTAAAGTATCAAGTGGAGCGTAAGGATGGGGCATATGAATTACGCATCTATCGAGATGTTTCTCTGGTCCAATTCCAAGGAGAGGACGGATTTGACTTGTTGTTTCAATACATTCAAGGACACAATGTGGATAAAAAGAAAATCGCAATGACAGCACCTGTCATCAATCGCTACGATTTCAAAGGTGGAGCGACGATGAGTTTTGTTTTGCCAAAGGATAGTGGACAGCCACTTCCAACGAGTCGATATTTACAATTAGAACATATGGCTGAAGCAAAGTTTGTCGTTGTTCGTTTTGCTGGGAATACCAATAAAAGACAAGTGGAAAAAGAGTATCAAACTTTGCTTTCCTGGGTGAAACAAGAAGGATATCGTGTTGAAGACGCAGTTTATGTATCGCGATTCAATTCTCCCTTTATGCCTCCGATGTTTCGTCATAACGAATTGATGCTTCGCGTAATCGAATAAGAAAATAGGCAATAGAAAGCATATGGGGTGCGTTCTGTTGTTAAAGTTAGTATAGTAGTACTAGAGGTGATGTTGATGGGAATTGAAATTCAAATAGATGAAGATACATGCGCATGTTGTGGTGAATGTCTCAGCGTTTGTAGCGGTAGTGTGTTACAACTTCAACAAGACAAGATTGTAGTTCAAGAGGTGGATTTGTGTTCTGAAATCCGCAGTTGTATGCCGAATTGTCCACAAGGTGCCATTAAGATTGAAGGAAAACGAGAAGTTAAACTTGCAAAGAACTACTGTGATGGTAGTGAAGGTGAAACAAGTTGTGAATTGAATTTTTCAGAATTATATAATTGGCCAGTTAAAATGCGTGCGATTCGAGTGGATGCGCCCTTTTTAGAAGATGCACATATTTTACTAGCGGCAGATTGTACAGCCTTTGCTCATGGACGTTTTCATCAAGAGTTTCTAATGGATAAAGTGTTGATGACAACGTGTCCCAAATACTTGAGTGTCGAGGAATACCAGCATTTAGAAGCCATCATTACAAACAATACCATTCTTGCAATCGATGTAGTTGAAATGGACGTTAACTGTTGTAGTACTTTATTTGTCCAAGTACAACAACTACTTCTGCATCACAATCAAAACATTCCAGTTAACCATTACATGCTAACTACCGATGGGATGGTAGAACAATAAAAAAGACTTACAAGTGTAAGCCTTTTTTTCTGTTATAAGGTTTTCATGATTGCTTCAAATTCATTGAGTGTTTCCAAGAAGAAACCAAAGGCATCATCATACACCTCATCAGCACATGGATCGACACCGGCATCCTGTAG
>JBOFMT010000041.1:0-8076 GCA_051658525.1 Erysipelotrichaceae bacterium
GCAAAAAATGTGTTTTTAAGAACAAAAAGCGTAGAATTTACGCTTCTCTTTAATATTCAAAATCTATATCTTCGTATCCTAAGTATTTGATCATTGCAGCTTGCGTGATCGCTTGACGTTGTAATGCTTGTTCATACCCTGTACTTAGCTGAAATAAACTAGGTGCATTGGGAATACCAACAACTAAGCTTGCTTGAGATAAACTTACATCCCATGGACTGACACCAAAATAACCCCAACAAGCTTCCCCGATACCAATATGTTGATCACCATAATTAATAATATTGAGGTAAAGCTCTAAAATTGTTTGTTTGGAGTACGTTTTTTCTAGTTCGTAAACAACAAACAGTTCAGCTACTTTTCGTAAGAAAGACGTTTCAAAACCAAAGTATAAATTTTTAGCTAGTTGTTGAGATATGGTTGAACCTCCACCTTGTATCGATTGTGTTGATACTAGATTAACTACAGCTCTACCCAAACCAAAAATATCAACACCCTCATGCTCCATAAAGCGGCGATCCTCTAATACAATGGTTGCTTCTAGTATATAAGGTGAAATTTGTTGTATTGGTACATAGTTTTCTTGTTGCATAATGGCGGCAACTTTTTCCTCTAAAGGTTCTTGCGCAGTAACTTCACGATAGGCTAAAAAACCAATCCCTGCAAATACAATACCAAAAGCAAGACCAACAACAAGAAGAAACCGTAAAAACCGTTTGCATGTTTTCATTTTTTCCCTCCAAAAAATAAAAAACACAGAAACCTGTGTTATTTATTGATGTTCATTGACTTCATGATTTGTTTGATTTGCGCCTCGGACGGTTTTCTTCCCATTTGCATATACATTGCACGAATCATTTTTTCATTGATTGGTGGGTTATCTCTTAAATCTTTTTCAAATTTACGTTTTGTGAAGTAGAACCCTAATCCCCCACCAACTAACAAACCTGCAACGAAGTACAAGATTGATTGTAATAATTCCATAGTGACATCCTCCTTAAACTTAGCTAAATTCTACCATTTTTTAAAGCGGTTTACAACACTTTAAGAAAAAGCAGGTAATTTCTAACGTACATGAAGGTTTAAATCTTTAAAATCCCAACGCTCTACTGTCGTTTTTACTTTACTGTCTTTTAAACTTAAATTCTCTTTGGCCATGCGTCCTTTGACTTTAGCACTTTTTTCGACACTAGCAGGGCCACTAACACAACCACCAATACAAGCCATGCCTTCTAAAATATCAGGTGTGAAGCGCCCCATTTTCATTAATAATAAGGCTTTCTTACAGTTAAAGGCACCATCTGCATATTCACTTGTCACAGGGATATCACAGCCATCTTCTAGGAGTGCTGCTGCCACTGCTTTCGCAACACCACCACCAATCGCAAAGTTACGTGCTGCCAAGCTTGGATGATCTTCCAAGGTAGCTTCCATTGCTTCTGGCCAAATATGTTGACTCACAAGCATGGCTGCTAATTCTTCAAAGGTAATCACAAAATCTACTTCTGTATCCATAGCCTCTTGTTTTTTCGCAACACAAGGGCCGACAAAGACGATTTTATGATCTGGATAGCGAACTTTTACATATTTTGCCATTGCAACCATGGGACTAGCCATGGAAGATACATTATTTTCATATACTTCTGGGAAGTGTAACTTCGCCATATTCACAAAAGCTGGACAACATGAAGTTGTCATTTTTTTCCCTTGTTCTTTGTATTCTAATAACTCATCTTTTTCATGCCATGCAACAATATCCGCCGCAATCGCAGCTTCAAATACTTGATTAAAACCAAGACGTTTGATACTTTCAAAAATTTGAGGAAGTGTAGCTGCATCGTATTGTCCTTGAATACTTGGAGCTACAATTGCAACAACCGGTTGTTCTGATACAAGTAAATCAATCGTTTGTGTTACAAAGGATACATCCTCTATCGCACCAAAAGGACAAGCAGACTGACAGGCACCACAGTTGATACATTTATCTTCTTTGATTTTCGCAATATTATATTCATCCATTACAATCGCATCTACACTACAACTTTTCTTACATGGACGACTAGTTTCAACAATCGCGCTATAAGAACACGCATTGACACAAGCACCACACTCTTTACATTTATTATAATCGATATAGACAGAATTTTCACCTACGCGTAACGCATCGAAGCGACATGCAGCAATACAGCTTTTCGCCATACACTTACGACAATTATCAGTAACGCGAATCTTTTTAATGGAGCAACCATCACAAGCAGCTTCCATTACACGGACGATTTGTTTTGGATTACTTGCCTGTGCACCTACAACAGGATCTTCTCCCATCGCTAAACGGGTACGTTCTCGAATAACTTCCCGCTCTTTATAGACACAGCAGCGGAAATCAGCCTTCGTGTTTGGAATCAAAAGATGTGCTAGCGTTTCTGGTGTTGTCGCATCCAACTCCCCCATGAATTTACGTGTGGACACTTCTCGTAATACATCAAATTTAAATTGACGTGCTTCATTTTCAAACAATGACATAATATTTCCCCCTATTCGTTATTTTTTTCACATAAGCAGTGTAACACATAAAAAACAGGCCTACAAGCACATTTACAACTGTAAGCCTTTACAACTTTAAATTTGTGATATTTTGCACAATTCCGTAATTGTGTATAAATGTTAAGAGCTGATGCAATCTGTTTACTCCCATACCAAAATATGTGCGCTAGCTGCGAAACTTTCATTTCCCGTAAGCTTACCTGCTTTGATTTCCTGTTGTTTTGCACCTACATTTTGATAAAGGCGTAATGCCTTACGATTCCCTACTAAAACTTCAATAGTAATTGGTTTCGTTGCATAAGTGTACACATACTCGAGCAATGCTCTTCCCACACCCTGCGACTGTACTTCCACAGCTACGTAAAGCCATGTTATTTCCTGCTCATGATACGCAATAAAGCCAACAATTTGTTCATTGATCAACGCTACCCAAACATCACCTGAAAATAATCCTTCGTTTTCATAAGTATCAACAAATGGTAAAAAGGCATCTAGAAGACCTGCAGCCTCTAGTTCATCCAAACGTGCAGGATCGTGGATGTTTGCTAATGCACTAAAATCAGATTCTTGATAAGCTCGTATGGTAATCATAGTTTCCTCCTATAAAAAAAAGCGAAATAATTCGCTTTTATAAGTATACTTTTTGATCTACAAAATCAATTTCTTGCTCGGTTAATTGGGTACGGTAATGTTCCATCAGTTTAACATCCAATTTACGGTTCATACGTTTTCCCATTACTTTATACATAACGATGCTAGCAAGTGCTGCTAAACCAAAAGAAAATAGTAAATTTACTTGTAAGAATAAGAAACTAATCCCCGTTAATACAGCAATGTTTACAAAACTAGTTTTTCTTAATGTTTTGTCCATCGTTGCATATTTCGTTTGAAGGAATGCACGATTCTCTACAACCCAAGATAATACTTCTTCATTAAATTCAACTTCAACACCAGGAAAACTAGTAAAGATTTGTTGGATACGCATTGCGCAATAACGTTTTGCCTTCCACTCTTCTTCCCCACTGTATTTATGACCCAATGCATATAACGTTAAGACATAATTTTGAGTATCAATATCATGTAATTCGTTTTGCTCTGCAGCAATATTTGCTTCTGCTTGTGCTTTGATCGCTTCATCTACTTGATAAGCTGACTGTTCTAACATTTGTTTGATTGTCTGTTCCATACTTCACCTCGAATAGGTTCATTATAGCATAGGTGCTTCTAGTAAGTCCATATCAGAAAAACCAGCTTGATGCAATTGGTAATATAATCCTTGCGCCGACATCAAGTCATTGTGATGTCCACGTTCCATGATTTTTCCATCTTCAATAACCATAATTTCATCGCTTCCTACAATCGTAGATAATCGATGTGCAATGATTAATGTTGTACGGTTTTTTGCCAAGGTATTAAGGGCAGTTTGAATTAAAACTTCAGATTCATTATCCAACGCACTCGTTGCTTCATCCAAAATCAACAACTTTGGATTTTTCAAGAACATTCGAGCAATACTAATTCGTTGTTTTTGTCCACCAGAAAGTTTTACCCCACGCTCTCCAATATAGGTATCCAGACCTTCTGGCAAACGTTCAATAAATTCAAGTGCATTCGCATTGCGTGCTGCCTCGATGAGTTCTTCTTCTGTAGCATCACTTCGACCGTATAAAATATTATCACGGATACTACCTGCAAAGATAAAGACATCTTGTTGTACAATCCCAATACTACTACGTAAATTTTGTAGATCGACAGACTTGATATCGATACCATCCAATAAGATTTTTCCTGCACTCAACTCATAGAATCTTGGAATAAGTGAACAAAGCGTTGTCTTTCCACCACCACTACGACCAACAATGGCCATGGTTTTTCCTGGTTCTACAGCAAAACTTAAGTTTTGTAGGACTGGTTTGCTATCCACTTCATATTGGAAGGTAACATCATCAAATTCGATTTCACCTTGAATCGATTCTGGTAAGTGTGCTTGTCCACTCGGTTGGGCTTCCAAATCCATAATCTCACAGAAGCGATCAAAACCTGCCATCGCTTGGTTATATTGCATAATAAAGTTTGAAATTTTAGCTACCGGTTGTTGGAAGAGTTGCACATACAACATAAAAGCTGTAAGTTCTCCGATTGTCATTTCTCCACGAATGATATACAAACCACCAAAGAAGAATACCAACAATTGAATGAAGTTAATAAAGGTTTTAATTGAAACCGTAAACTCTGCCATTACTTTATAAGAGCGTTGTTTGGCTTGGTTGAACTCATCGTTTCCCTCACAAAAACGTTCTACTTCAAAATTTTCCTGCGCAAATGCTTTTACAATTCGAATCCCACTAAAGTTATCTTCACTTCGTGCATTGATATTTGCAAGTTGTTGTTTTAAAGCCTTAAAGGTTTTTCTAAATTTAATATTTTTAGTAACACCAAAATAAAATAAAAATGGAATCACGCAAAGCAGGATTGTTGCTAGTTTTGCATTGGCAAGAAACATCGCTGTAAAACTTCCTACTAAAATAACAAGTGAAATCAAAACATCCTCTGGTCCATGATGTGCAACTTCCGCAATTTCATTGAGGTCGTTAACTAGACGAGACATGAGTTTTCCTACTTTGTAATTATCAAAAAAGGATATTGGTAAACGTTGAATATGCGCAA
Source organism: Erysipelotrichaceae bacterium (assembly GCA_051658525.1). GTDB lineage: Bacteria > Bacillota_I > Bacilli_A > Erysipelotrichales > Erysipelotrichaceae > JBOFMT01. The sequence goes on from JBOFMT010000041.1 coordinate 5,212, forward strand.
ATAGTGCATTTCGCATATCGTACTCCATCTTTACCCCTAAAATATGACCCCAGTAATCAACTACATACTGAAATCCTGCACGTAATAAATAAATTCCTGCTAACACCAAACAAAACACAACAAGTGCCTGTACATTTTGTTGTGGCAAGATACTATCGATTAGTGTCGATGTAAACTTGGGTACCACCAAGTCAATGAGTGACACCACCAGTGCACAAGAGATATCAAGTGCTAACATCCATCGATGCGGTTTATAATACTGAACAAATCGTTTTAACATACTATTCCCTCGTTTCTAAGTCTTGTTCTAACTTCTCTAAAAAGGCAAAAATTACTGCCTGTTCTTGTTCATTGAATGCAGCAAGTAAAGCTGCATCATGTACAGATTGATCCAAATGAAATTCTTCATGCTTTTCTAAAATTGGCAATGCGCTTGGCTGTAAGGTAAAATACTTCTCCTTTTGGTTGTGCGCCTTGTGATATCCTAACAAATACCCTTCGTCCATCAAACGTTTGGTAATTTTGGTAATACAACCCTTGCTAACGTCCAACACTTCTGACAACCCTTTCACATTAATATCTTGATGACGTTGAATCAGTACTAAAGTGTGTACTTCATTCATTCCGAGTCCTTGATAATGTTTAGCATAGTAATTTCGATTGTATTGTGTTTGTAATGCAGTAATACGCAATAACAATCGATCCAAATCCTTAGTACTCATATCCGACTCCCCCTTCTACTTTAGTTTCCATGTAAACCATTCTACCATAGAGCGTACCGCTTTTCAAACATAGATAAAAAAACTGCACAGGGCAGCTTTATTCAAAGTAATAAGATTCTAATAAGTAGGTTTGCTCATACCGCTGTGCTAAGACGAATAGCATACGTTTTACTGCTAGTAACGATTTACGCTTCTCTTTGTAGGCTGTGATTGCCTTACCTATGTTTTGCTTTTCCTGTTCACTAGCATGATGTTTAAAATATCCAGCGACATGTTGTAAGGCATTGATTGCATAGGGAGCATATTCCACTTGTGCAAGTGCTGTATCAATCAGGCTGTAAAATGTCAAAACGTCAAGTTTGTCTTTTTGTTTTAAGATGGATCGAATTTCTTCATAGTGTTGTGGACTTCGCTCTAAGACAAGATATTTATAGCGACTCCAAGCAAGTTCAAGTGGGAACATACTTGTTGCATGTAGATACGCATCTACTTTTAGTGCAGATAGATTCTTATCTTTTACTTCCAACATCACATCCACATCGCCTTCCAACAAGCCATCCATTTCTTCTGACCATTGCTTTAAATCAATGGTTTGTGAATGTGCACCTTTGGGTTTTCCTATCGCTTGTTGAGAGTAATGAAGTTTCATGACGCCATCTGCAGGTGTCCAAGTCGTTGCAACACGTTGCATCCAAAGTTTGGTATCCTGTGTATTGGATGTGTAACACCAATGATGAAATAGATCAAATACTACTGGTAGTTTCGTTTGTTGAGCAATCTCGACCACATCAGCAATACCCCAACTCTTTTCATCATTTTCTAGTACCAAGTGCTTGCGTATTTCATCTGATAGTGTCAAGGCAGTGACAATAAAGCGTTGTTTCGCCATTTCCCGATTTCCATAGACACCACCAATATGAAGAATAAGCTTAGAGTCCTGTCCACAACCAAGTGCTGCTAAGACTTTACTATGATAGGTCAAATCTGCAATGGTGCGAGCTACTACACCTGCATCCGGACTATTGAGAACACTATACTGTCCTGGGTGCATACTTAGCCGCAATCCATGTTGTTGTTTCAAGGTAGCTAAACGTTGCCATTGTTGTGCAAAATCAGCAACCCAATCAATCGTATTGACAGTATGGGAACCAAATGGAATTAAGTCACTACTAATTCGAAACACTTGAATGTTATGATGAATATTATATTGCAGGTAAGCTTCTAGTACCGCTAAATTGTGGGCAATCAATTCACGCAAACGCACTTCTGAAGCATTGTTTAAATTACATGTTTTCATATTTCCCAATTTAGGGGCAGAAAGCATACACGCATAACCAACACGGATCATACTATCACCTCGATCCTATTCTAACAGGTTCTAGCATGTTTACAAAAAATAAGACCAGCGTTTGCTGGTCAATGTTGTGTAATGGTTGGAAGATGGGAAGGAAGTGCACCAATTACAATTTTTTTTGTACTTGGTTCAAAAAAGAAATAGATGCGAGTTAAGGCTGTGGTATCCACCCCACTGACTAAGTGTTGATCAAGTGCAAATTCTTGACGAATACCATTGTCAGGTGTATAGCGCAGCTTATAGTTCGATGCATACGAGCGTATAGATTGTTTGCTATTGTAGGATACTTGAAAATTATGGTCATAGCGCTGTGCTGCTTGTTGTAAACAGTCCTCATAACTTGATTCTTGTAATAAATAATCACGATAACACGTTGCCAAATAATCTAGAGCATCACATAACAAATCCAAATGAACATGTTCTTTCGGTGTTTGTTCTAACACGCGAATTGCTTTTTCATGAAGTACCAACTCATCCTTGTATCGCGTTTGAATCCATGCAACCAAGTCATCTTTTGCTGTTGGTTTATCTAATAAAAAATGACATCGTTGCAACGCTTGTTCTTGCGCTTGCCATTTCGCTTCATATTGTGTTTGCAGCTCGCGAAGTTCTTTTTGATGTTGTTGGATGAGCACAACTTTTTCTTTGGTATGCAACGCTTTATGAATTTTCAATTTATCGACATCATCCCGTAACCCTTTGATTGTACCCATCAAGTCTTCTACTTGTTGTGCATAGTAACTCTTCCATTGCTGTGAAGCTCGTTCTTGCTCTACTTTTTTTAATGTT
>JBOFMT010000042.1:0-15045 GCA_051658525.1 Erysipelotrichaceae bacterium
TCCTTGTCTCTAAGATCTACCTCAAGATAATGAATGTGTTTGGGTAAGGGTTGATGCAAGGTATAATCCAGGGCAAATACAAGGTATCCCGCTTGTGCACATGCTAGGCTAATGTAGTAGCCGATGTTTCGTGTTGCTCCTGTAATCACAACAATTGGTTTTTCCATTTCAGGTTCTCCTTTTTATTTTTGTTTCGATTGTTCTATATCCTACAGTATCATAGAAAAAAGCGGATGTTAAGGGAAATGTTTGACTATTTTATCCACAATTATACGGCTTTTTGCGATGTTTCGCTTTGAAGCCATGGGTTCCTATGCTATACTTTTCTTATAGAATAAAAAAAATAAGGAGTAACTACTATGGGAATCGGTAACAAACTAAAAGGCTTTATTTTAAGTGATGAAGATGATGAGGATGTATTAGAATTGGATGAGCAAGAAGCAGCAGCTTTGAGTGAGTATGAAGCTCCAAAATCAAAGATGAGCAGTTTAAATCCAAGTGTTAAAATGGTGTTGTTTGAACCACGTTCATTTGATGAAACGGTAGAAATCGCTGGGAAAATCAAAGAAAATCGCGCAGTGGTTGTCAACCTACATAAATTACAACGTGAATATTCACAACGTTCGATTGATTTTTTAAGTGGAGTCATCTATGCATTGGATGGAACGATTCAAAAAATTGGTCCAAATGTATTGTTATGCGCACCAAAAACAATGGGGGTTGCTGGTAGCATTTCACAAGATGGACAAGAAGACTAAAGTAGAAGCTAAAAAAAGGTATCCACAAGTTCATGATTTAATCGATCGCATTAGTGATTGGTCAAATCAAGCCATACGCTACAAAAAAGCATGTTACAGTGCTTTTTTATTGCCTAATGAGCGTATGATTGTTGAGGCACTATTACCTAACTTCGTAATAACGTGGAGTGGGACTGGACAGGATACGATGTGTGTCGGAATGATTGCACCAACAGAGCAGACTCCTGACTTTCCTATCTGTTTACTTAAAGCAAAGTATAACAATAAGTTTCGAAAAATCGAACATCGAGATGTATTAGGTGCTTTGATGAACCTTGGAATCGAACGCGATCAGTTTGGGGATATCTATGTGGAAGAGGCAACGTTGTATGTCTATGTACTAGAAAGTATTGCACCGTATGTGATGCAACAACTCATACAAATTGGTAAGAGCAAAGTTACATTTGAAGTAAGCCAAGACGATGTACGTCCTAGCTATGACTTAGAAGAGTCACAAAAGATTGTAACAAGTTTGCGCCTTGATGTTATCGTTGCGGCACTCACCAATCTTTCCAGAGACAAAGCGCAAAGTCTCATCCGGAGTGGGTTGGTGAAACTTGCGTATTCTACTATTGAAGATGTATCTAAATTATGTCATAATGGTAATGATATTTCCATTCGGGGATATGGACGTTTTATTTTTTATGAAGTTGTGAAAACAACAAAAAAAGATAATATGGTAATCCGAGTTGCAAAATATCGCTAGGGGTGAGAAAATGAGGGAGCAAGCATTTGATTTGATGAAAAACGGCTACAACCGTTATCAAGTTGATACGCGCATGGAACAATTGTTGCAACAAGAAAAACAATTGCAAGCACGTATGGCTTTGTTTGAAAAACAGAATGTTGAATTAACGCAAACGTTACAGGAAGCGAAACTCAAGTACGATACCTTAGCGAGTACCTTACAAGCGAAGGAACAAGCGGCACAGGATTTATCGAGAATTGCTTTAAAAGAAGCAAACACGCTCGTCGAGACTGCACAAAAAAACGCGGATCAAATTATCAAAGAAGCGTTGGTGAGTGCTCGTGAAATTTTAATTGAAGTGACACGACTCGGAGTAGAAACCAATGCAATCAAAGCAAATATGTATGCACAGATAGCTGATTTAACACAAACACTTGATAACTTCGAATCGATGCCAGTGGCTGATTTGGATGTATTAAGTCATATGTAAGAACTACAAAGAATAAGACAACCGATACAAAGCGTCTTGCAGAGACTTGGTGGATGGTGAGAACCAAGAGATTAATTGTTGAGGATCCCTTAGGAGTAGATTTGTTGAAATCGAGTAAACAAATCCGCGACCCAGCGTTATGGGTTTGAGTGCATACAATTTTTTTGTATGAACTAAGGTGGTACCGCGTCAATCACGTCCTTAGCTATAGGGCGTTTTTTTTATTTACAGGAGGAACAAAAGATGGAATACAAAACTACGTTGTTAATGCCAAAAACAACATTTGAAATGCGTGGAAATTTACCAAGCAAAGAACCAAAATTTCAAGCAAAATGGGAAGCGATGGAATTGTACGAGGAGATGTTACGTGTGCGTGATGGTGCACCAACATTCGTACTTCACGATGGTCCCCCTTATGCAAATGGAAACATCCACATTGGACATGCACTAAATAAAATCTTAAAAGATACGATTGTTCGTACTAAATTTATGAGTGGATACCAAACACCATTTATTCCAGGATGGGATACCCATGGTTTACCAATTGAAAATGCAATGCAAAAATTGGGTCATGATCGTAAAACAATGGAAGTTGCGAAATTCCGTGACCATTGCTACAACTATGCATTAAAACAAGTTGCTGGACAAATGGATGGAATGAAAGCTTTGGGTACCGTAGCGGACTACAAACACCCATACATTACCCTGCAAAAAGAATACGAAACACATCAAATTCGTATTTTCGGAAAAATGGCAATGGATGGTTTAATCTACCAAGGATTAAAACCGGTATACTGGTCTCCTTCTAGTGAATCGGCACTAGCAGAAGCTGAAATTGAATACCATGATAAAAAATCACCTGCAATCTATGTAAAATTCGATGTTACAAAAACAAACGATGTGCTACAAGGGGATGAGAGTTTTGTTATCTGGACGACGACACCTTGGACGATTCCTGCAAACCTTGCAATCTGTTTGAATCCTGAATTTGAATATGCGGTAGTAGAGTGTGAAGCTGGTAATTTAATTGTCTTAAAAGACAATGTAGATCAGCTTTGGGAAGAATGGGGATATGAAACAAAACGTATCCGTACGACATTCAAAGGAAAAGAATTGGAATTTGTTGAAACAAAACATCCATTCTACAACCGTGCAAGCATTGTTATCTTAGGTGACCATGTTGAGCTTGGTGCTGGTACGGGATGTGTTCATACCGCTCCAGGTCATGGGGTCGATGACTTTATGGTTGGGATGAAATATGGTTTAAAACCACTTTGTCCAGTGGATGAAAAAGGATATATGATGGAAGAAGCTGGAGAAGATTTAGCTGGCTTATTCATCGATGATGCCAATAAAGTAGTTGGTCAAAAATTGGATGCACTAGGAGCGTTAATCAAATTAAGCTTTATCAAACATAGCTATCCACATGACTGGCGTACAAAAAAACCAATCATCTTCCGTGCAACGACACAATGGTTTGCAAGTATTGATAAAATTCGTCAACCGTTATTGGATGAAATTGAACGCGTGGATTGGCAACCAGCTTGGGGAGAAACACGTTTACACAATATGATTCGTGACCGTGGTGACTGGTGTATTTCTCGTCAACGTGTTTGGGGTGTTCCAATTCCAATCTTCTATGCAGAAGATAATACTCCAATTATGAATCAAGAAGTATTTGATCACGTTGCTGATTTGGTAAAAGAATTTGGTTCTACGGTTTGGTTTGAACGTACGGCAAAAGAATTATTACCACAAGGTTTCTCACATCCAGGTTCTCCAAATGGAGAGTTCCGCAAAGAGAGTGATACGATGGACGTTTGGTTCGACTCTGGTTCTAGTCACACGGCAGTACTTGTAGATCGTGGCTTGCCATATCCTGCTGACCTTTACTTTGAGGGAAGTGATCAATATCGTGGATGGTTTAACTCTTCCTTAATTGTAGGAACTGCAGTACATGGAAGTGCTCCATACAAACAAGTATTGAGCCATGGGTTTGTGGTCGATGGAAAAGGCGAGAAAATGTCAAAGTCGGTTGGAAATACCGTAAATCCACAAGATGTAATGAAAAAATATGGTGCGGATATTTTACGTTTATGGACGGCAACCATCGATTATCAAAGTGATGTGCGTATTAGTGATGATATCTTGAAACAAGTGTCAGAACAATACCGTAAAGTTCGTAATACATTCCGTTTCTTATTAGCGAACTTAAGTGATTTCTGTGATTGTGATCTAGTTGCAAGTGAGTTGATGGCTCCGGCAAATCAAATCTTATTGGCTCGCTTGTATGAAGTAAACCAATCGGTACAAAAAGCTTACCATGCTTATGATTTCTCAGGTGTAACAACAACCCTAACAAACTTTATGACCAACGATCTAAGTGCTTACTACTTGGATTATACAAAAGATATCCTCTACATTGAAAAAGCGGATGCAGACGTACGTCGTGAAGTACAATCGGTGTTGTTTACTTGTTTGAAAACGTTAAATGCGCTTTGGGCTCCTATTTTGGTTCATACAGCAGACGAGGTATTTGATACTTACAACGAAACTGGTACGATTCACTTACAACGTTTTGTGGAACTAGAAAAACTAGCAAACCACACAAGTTTATTAGAAGACTATGCAAATCTTCTTGCTATGCGTGCTGATGTATTCAAAGCGTTAGAACTTGCACGTAGTGAAAAAGTAATTGGGAAATCACTTGAAGCTATGGTTCGCCTTCATGCAAGTGAAACAAATGTTGCATTATTAAATCAATATTTTGGTGATAACTTGGCACAATGGCTTATCGTTAGTGGAGTAGAACTTACAAATGATAGCTTACCTGCTTATGAAGTCTTAGAAGCAAGCGTTACACCAATGCAAGGACAAGTTTGTCCACGTTGTTGGAATGTAAGTCAATCTGCACATGAGGATCACCTGTGTGATCGTTGTGCAACGATTTTAGGATAAAAAACCAATAAAAAACTGAGGAACTTCCTCAGTTTTTGTTATAATATGCATAAAGTGAGGTAAATGAATGGAAATCTTATCAACACAAAATGCCCGCATCAAGCATTGGGCAAAATATCATGATAAAAAAACGCGTGATACGGATCAACGCTTTCTTGTCGAAGGAGAACACTTGGTACAGGAGGCACTTTCCAAACAACGTTTGGAAACGTTACTCGTACTCCAAGGGGTCACTTTACCCTTTGCATTTAGTGGCGAGTGTATTGAAGTAAGTGAAGCAGTGATGAGTAAGTTATCACAAACCAAATCACAAGTTCCATGTATTGGTGTGGTACGCATGGAAGCGACACCACCGCAAAAATTACAACGCGTGGTATTGTTGGATGGGGTACAAGATCCTGGGAATATGGGTACCATCTTACGCAGTGCACTAGCGTTTGGTTATGATAAAATTTATATATCTAACGAGTGTGTCGATATTTACAACGATAAAGTAGTACGCTCGACCCAAGGTGCTCTATTTCATATTGCAATCGAGCGTTGTGATTTGATGGAGGCGGTATGGATGTTAAAGGAGAATGGATTTACAGTATATGCTACGGATTTACAAGCGGCAAAACGTTTGCAAGATACGCAAACTCCTGAAAAATTAGCCTTGGTATTTGGAAATGAAGGGCAAGGGGTAAGTCAAGAAGTGATTCAAGCAGCAAATCAAAATATCATTGTGGAGATGGCGACCTTTGAGAGTTTGAATGTTGCAGTAGCGGCAGGTATCTGCATGCATCATTACTATGTTCAAAAATAAACGGTGTTTGCTTTGCATTCATGGGTTTGGAAGAATGCGAAGTCGTGATTTTACCGCCATCAAAGAACATGCAAACAAAGAAGCCTGGGATGTAGATGTGATTACCTTTGATCTCTACGAACCCTTTGCACCCAATCCACGCTACGAAGCATGGTTACAGCGTGCAGAAGATGTGTTACGCATGCAACTCGCTCTCTATGAAGAAGTCAACCTTTTAGGCTTTTCCATGGGTGGTGTGATTGCAACCTACTTAGCGAGCAAGTATCCGGGTGTTGCCCGATTAGTCTTGGTGTCTCCAGCGTTTCGCTTTGGAAACCTAAGTACGTTACAGTACTTCCCACACAATACCAAAGAGCATTTGCGGATTGAACAAAAACCAATGGTGCAATACTATTTGGATCGTCGAATGATTGCTAGTTATATCAAAGAGTTGACAAGAGTCGTGCACGATTTAAAAGATGCCCAAGAGCACTGTTATCAAGATGTCTTAATCTTTGCTACCAATAGCGATGAGATTATTCCTTATGGAGCAAGCATTGCGGCGATGCATAAACTCAAAGGCAAACGGCGCAAATTAATTACTTGTGTCGATGCACACCACGAATTGTTGCTTCATCCACAATTCTATGAAGAAATAGGGAAAGAGATTGATTTCTTTTTACATCTAAGCTATAATTCTAGATGAAAATGTTGATTAAGGACTAGTACAATTGCCACTACCTAACAGGAAGAGATGCCTTGACTGAAAGTATCTTTAGGATATGCAATTCGAATTCACCTTATAGTGAGGTTAATCCCCTCCGGTTCACACCGTTATCATGAAAGTAAGAGCATCGAAAGATGAAGCAGGATGGTACCGCGCACACTAGCGTTCCTGCATCATTTTTCGATTTTTTTTATGAAAGAAAGGAAACTTTATGGAAAAATTAACAACGTTAAAAACAGAAGGTTTAGAAGCGATTGCTGCTTGTAGTGACCTAGCTACCTTACAACAATACCGTGTATTGTATTTAGGTAAAAAAGGTCCGATTCAAGAAGTAATGAAGCTGATGAAAGACTTACCAAATGAGGAAAAACCATTGTTTGGACAACAGGTCAATGAATTGAAAAATGCTTTGAGCGAGGCTTTGGAAGCAAAGAAAATCGTACTAGAAGCGCATGCTTTAGAGGAAAAATTAGGTAAGGACAAAATCGATATTACGCTAAGTGGATTCCAACCAAAACTTGGAACGCTTCACCCATTAACCATCATTACCCAAGAGCTAGAAGATTTATTTATTGGATTGGGTTATTCGGTTGCTGAAGGTCCAGAAGTTGAGTTGGATCTTTATAACTTTGAACGCGCCAATATTCCTGCAGATCATCCTGCACGTGATATGCAAGATACGTTCTATATCGATGCAGAGCAATTGTTGCGTACACATACAACAGCCATTCAAACGCGTGTATTAGAACAAAATGCACCAAAGTTACCAGTAAAACTAATTTGTCCTGGTAAAGTGTATCGCCGTGATGATGACGATGCGACACATTCACACCAATTCATTCAAATGGAAGGATTGGTTGTTGGTGAAGGTGTGACGATGAGTGATTTAAAAGGAACCTTAGAATTCATGGCTCGTAAAATGTTTGGAGAAAAACGTGAAATTCGTTTGCGTCCAAGTTACTTCCAATTTACAGAACCAAGTGTTGAGGTTGATGTTACATGTCATATTTGTAATGGAAAAGGATGTAATGTATGTAAAGGTACTGGATGGATTGAAATCCTAGGAGCTGGTATGGTACATCCAAATGTATTAGCAATGGCAGGATATGATGCAACGAAATGCAGTGGATTTGCCTTTGGTGTTGGGATTGAACGTGTTGCAATGTTGAAGTATGGAATCGATGACATTCGTCATTTCTATCAAAATGATGTGCGATTCTTACAAGCATTCAAACGCTTTGAGTAAGGAGGAACTATGAGAACAAGTCGTAAATGGATGGCTCAATATGTAAATTTGGATGCCTACACGAATGAAGAAATAGCGAAAAAGTTAACCGATGCTGGTTTGGAAGTGGAAGGGATTGAACCTTTAGCGCAAGGGACAAATCTAGTCATTGGAGAAGTACTTACATGTGAGGATCACCCAGATAGTGATCACCTTCATGTATTGTCGGTGAATTTAGGGGAAGAAACAACACAAATCGTTTGTGGAGCACCCAATGTTGCAGCTGGACAAAAAGTAATCGTAGCAAAAGTGGGAGCAAAACTTCCAGAAATCAATATCAAAGCTGCAGCTGTACGCGGTATTGAGAGCAATGGAATGATCTGTTCTTTACTTGAACTAGGTGTAAGTGAAAAACAACTCACAGAAGCTCAAAAAAATGGAATTGAAGTATTAGGGGATGATGCAATTGTTGGAAATGATCCACTTGCTTACCTAGGTTTGGATGATGTGGTGTTTGATTTGGGTTTAACTCCAAATCGTAACGATTGTTTGGCAGCCTTTGCCTTTATGAAGGAATGCGGAGCTATCTTTTCACAGTCAGTAAGCTTGCCACAATCACTTATTCAACCAACACAAGCAGAAGCAACGCTTGTTACAACAACGAAATCAGAGAATTCAAAGTTTGTGCAAGGTGTTAGCCTAGAAGGGATTCAAGTCAAACCAAGTATCGCTTGGATGAAAGAAATCCTAATGGCAGCTGGTGTGAAAGCAATCAATAATGTTGTCGATATTTCTAATATCGTAATGTTGGAAACAGGACAACCGCTTCATTTCTATGATGCAGATGCACTTCCTAGCAAAGAGCTTATCGTACGCGATGATTTTAGTGGTGACTACACAGCACTAGATGGTAATACGTATGCAATGCAAGTAGGGGATTTGATGATCTATTCTGGTGAGCAACCGGTAGGGATTGCTGGTATTATGGGGGGAGAAAACTCCAAAGTACAAGATACAACGACAAATCTAATCATTGAAAGTGCACACTTTGATCATGTTACCATTCGTAATACGAGCCGTCGTATCAACTTGCAAACTGACGCAAGTATTCGTTTCCAAAAAGGAATCGAACCAAATGCAGCGACTACGGCAATGCAGCGTGCCATCGCACTACTAGTAACTTATGCAGATGCGAAAACAGTTGAGCCAGTGGTGGGAGCGCAAGCGACTGTTGCTAATAAAACAGTTACGCTAACACTTGCACATACCAATGGATTGTTGGGTACTAACTTTACGATGCATGATATCGAAGAAGTGATCTCACGCTTGGATTTTACGTTTAACGTAGTAGGTGAGAGTCTAGTGGTAAGTGTTCCTAGTTATCGTCAAGACTTACAAATCGAGCAAGATTTGATTGAAGAAGTGATTCGTTTAAAAGGGTTTGATGCCCTTCCAAGTACGTTGCCAGTGATGCCTGCAACTGTAGGTGCACTAACCACAGCACAAGCAATGCGTCGTCGTATCAAGCAAACGTTAACTGGATTTGGATTGAGTGAAGCAATCACGTATACACTAACAAGTGAAACAAACAAAGCACGCGCTGTAATGCCAAAAGACACGAGTGTGGTATTGGCTTCTCCGATGAGTGAGGACCGTAAAATTGTACGTGGAAGTATTTTACCAAGCCTGTTAGAAAGTGTTGCTTACAATACGAGTCGTTCGATTAAAGATGTAGCTTTATTTGAAATTAGTAATGTGTATGAAGAAAAAGCCTACGAAGAACGTCTTGCCATTGCGATGCAGGGAATGTTCCAACAAAATCGTTGGCAAAAAATTGCAATTCCTGCTGATTTCTATGCAATCAAAGGAATTATGGAACAAGTCTTACAAACCCTAGGTTTTGAAGGAACGCGTTTGATTGTAAAAGAAAATACGATTGATACGGTAATGTTCCACCCATACCGTTCTGCCTGCATTTATTTAGGAAAAGAATTATTGGGAATCTTTGGTGAGATTCACCCAACCATGGCAAAAACCTATGGGGTAGCAAGTACGGCAATTCTTGAGTTAAGAACGAGTGTGCTGTATGAAACAAAAACGAGCAAAATTAAATTTGCTCCAGTTTCAAAATACCAAAGCATTCAACGTGACTTAGCTCTTGTAGTTGAAACGACTGTAAGTGCACAAACCATCATTGATGCGGTACGTCGTAGTGATAAAAACTTTATCCAAAGCATTGAAATTTTTGATGTTTATGTTGGTGAGCATGTGGAGGCTGGAAAGAAATCCATTGCTTTAAACATTGTATTACAAGCAAAAGATAAAACACTTGTAGACGCTGAAATTACAGAAGTAATGAATAAAATCATTGCAAACCTAGAAAAACAAGCGAAAGCAACGTTACGTAGTTAATGTAAAGAGGCAGTACCTGATGGTACTGCCTCTTTTTAACGTGGTAAGTTACACAACATTTCGATGATAGCTGGATCTTGGTGGGAGAAAAAGCAGCTCTGTTTTGTATCGAGTTGCAGGATGGTTTCCATATCTTGCGCATCGAGTTCAAAATCAAACACTTGGATGTTTTCGATCATACGATCTTTATTTACCGATTTGGGTATACAAACGATATTGCGTTGTACAAGCCAACGTAATACGACTTGCGCAATACTTTTTTGATGTTTGGTTGCAATTGCTTGCAAGGTTGGATTTGAGAACAGACCATTGCGTCCTTCGGCAAAACTGGCCCATGATTGCATTTGTACCCCTTTGGCTTGCATAATCGCTTGATCTTCAAAGCGTTGGTAAAATGGATTTACCTCCACCTGATTGATGGCAGGTGTGATTTCTTGGTGAAAGACAAAGTCAACCAAACGATCACTCATAAAGTTAGAAACTCCAATCGCTCGAATCAAGCCTTGTTTGTAGAGTTCCATCATGGCGCGATAAGTTCCATAGACATCGCCAATTGGTTGGTGAATCAGATATAAATCCAAATAGTCTAAGTCTAAGCGCTGTAAAGAAGCGTGAAAGGCTGCCATGGTTGCATCATAACCAGTATCACTAAGCCATAGTTTCGTCGTGATAAATAACTCCTCGCGTGCTACTCCTGCACGTTTGATCGCTTTTCCTACCGCTTCTTCATTCCCATAAGATTTTGCAGTATCGATTAAGCGATACCCTGCTTGGATAGCATCGACAACTGCTTGCTCACATTGCTCTGCATCGTTGATTTGATAGACACCAAAGCCTAAGATTGGCATAGTAATGCCATTGTTTAATTTGATTGTTTTCATTGGTTCTCCTTTTATCTTGAGTTACACTCGTATCTCTATGTTTAGCTTACCAACTAGATGAGGGGATGTACAATATCGAATTCGCATTATAGTATGCAATTAGTGAATAGTGATTGAATCTTTACCTAAAGGTGTGATACAGTGGTAGAAACGAGGTGAACTGATGGAACAAAAATACTTGGAGTACTTTATAGCGTTTGAAACGCTTGCAACCTTATCCAATGTCGCAGCGGCATTTCATATTTCTCAACCTACGATAACACGAGCCATGCAACGCTTGGAAGCGCAGTGGGGTGTGGTTTTATTTGAACGTAAAAAGAATAAAATGGAACTCAATCAAACAGGGCATTTTGCACTTGGAAAAGCCAAAGTGCTATTGGCACAAATGGAAAAGGTGCAACAGGAAATTGCAACCTATGAGGAACGTCAAAAAACACTAGTCATCGCGAATTGCGCAGCGATTGAACTACCCAAATTAGCAACAGCAATTGCTTTGTGGAACCCTAGCAAAGAAGTGGTATGGCGTTTGTCACAACCAGAGCAAGCAAAGCGGGCTCTAGATGAAGGTGATGTTGATTTATGTGTTTTACCTTATCCTATCGAAGCGAAAGGCTATACGTGCAAGGCGATCGAGCAAGAACAATTGTTGTTCTTTTTGCCTAAGACGCATCGTTTTGCAACTTCTAAACGTTTAGCGATGCAAGCATTGGATGGAGAAAATATGTTACTGTTTGCAGAGATTGGGTTTTGGGCAGACCTCGTCCATCAAAAAATGCCACATTCAAGGTTTTTAATGCAATGGGAACGGTTCACCTTTAGTGAACTAGTAACGCACTCGAGTTTACCAAGTTTCACATCGAATTTGGTATTAGCAAACTCTGATATGGGAAAAACAGAGCGTGTTGCGATACCGATAGAAGACGAAGAAGGTAACGTTATGTTTTATTTAATTTCTCGTAGTCATGAGGAACAAACCTATCAAGGTTTGTTTGACTTTTTAGCCAAGGACAGAATGTAATCAGGCAATCGTATTTTTTTCATAGCTAAGTGGTTGACAAAAAGTTGTGTCAGCAGTATGATATGTATCATATCGATAAACATCAATATGAGGAGGTAGTTATGAACGAAATATTATTAGTACAATTCAAAGCGTTGGCCGATGCGAATCGCTTGCGTATTGTTACAATATTAAAAGAACAAAGCATGTGCGCATGCGATGTATTAGAACGTTGTGAGTGTGGCCAAGCAACCTTAAGTCACCATATGAAAGTATTGGTGGATGCAGGTTTGGTAATCGCTAGTAAACATGGTAAATGGGTTCACTATGCACTTGACCAAGAGGCATTTGCAGCCTTACAAGCATTTCTAAGCTTAGGTGAAATCCTAGCGTGTGAGAATCCAGCATGCAAGTAGTAGAGCAGATCTGGTTATTTTTCCAAAATCAAATCCTAGGAATGCAATGGCTAAATGAAAGTATTGGGGCTTTACTTTCGATGTTTGGCTTGGATTTAACTAGTAAAGTGGGAGCAAGCGTGCAGTTTTTCTTATATGACACGATTAAAATTGTCTTGTTATTGGCCTTCTTAATCTACTTGATTAGTTATATCCAAAGTTATTTTCCACCAGAGCGTACCAAACAAATATTAGCACGCTTCTCTGGAATTCGTGCCAATATCATGGGGGCATTATTAGGAACGATTACCCCGTTTTGCTCATGTTCTTCGATACCATTATTTATGGGCTTTACAGGGGCTGGGGTACCATTAGGTGTAACCTTTAGTTTCTTAATTTCATCTCCACTGGTGGACTTGGGAGCCTTTATCTTATTGCTTAGTATCTTTGGATGGAAGATTGCTCTAGCTTATGTCATTGTAGGGTTAGTGTTAGCTGTTGTTGGTGGTACCTTAATTGAAAAGCTAGGGATGCACGATCAAGTAGCTGATTTTATAACTCATGCCAAGCAAGGGGCTATGTTACAAATTGAGAGTCTAACGCAGAAACAGCGTAGAACGTTTGCTTGGGAACAAGTAGTAGAAACTGTGAAAAAAGTATTCCCCTATATTTTAGTTGGTGTTGGGATTGGTGCTTTAATTCATAACTGGATTCCACAAGTTTGGATTGAAAGTGTACTAGGAGCAGATAATCCCTTCTCAGTAATCTTAGCGACACTGGTAGGAGTACCGATGTATGCGGATATCTTTGGTACGATTCCGGTAGCGGAAGCGCTGTTTGCCAAAGGGGTTGAAGTAGGAACCATCTTGAGTTTTATGATGGCGGTTACCGCTTTGAGTTTACCAAGTATGATTATGTTACAAAAAGCAATCAAACCAAAATTGATGATTACCTTCGTAAGTATTGTTACCGTTGGGATTATCATCATTGGTTATGCATTCAATGCGATGCAATTTTTATTCTAGAGGGAGCTTATTATGAAAAAACAAGGGATATCTTTTTTTGAACAATATTTAACCATTTGGGTTGCCATCTGTATGGTCATAGGAGTTGCTATTGCAGTGTATCTACCGCAAATACCAGCGTTCTTAAATCAATTTACGTATGCGAATATTTCCATTCCGATTGCAATCTTAATTTGGATGATGATTTATCCAATGATGTTGAAGATTGATTTTCAAAGCATTAAAAATGTTGGAAAAAATCCAAAAGGTTTATGGGTTACTTGGATTGTAAACTGGCTCATTAAGCCACTAACGATGTTTGGTATTGCTAGTTTATTTTTCTATGTGGTATTTCAAGCATGGATTCCAGCAGACTTAGCGAAAGAATATGTCGCAGGAGCTGTGTTATTAGGTGCTGCACCTTGTACGGCAATGGTCTTTGTATGGAGTCATTTAACCAAGGGAAATCCTGCCTATACCTTGGTACAAGTAGCAACGAATGATCTATTGATCCTAGTGTTATTTGCACCAATCGTAGCAATTTTGCTAGGTGTAACCGGTATTAAAATTCCTATGGATACCTTATTCTTAAGCATTGTTTTATTCGTTGTCATTCCACTCGTAATGGGTGTTGTAACTCGAAACTATATTACGAAAACCCGTGGTGAAACGTATTTAAATCAGGTGTTTATCCCGAAGTTCTCTTCAACGACGATCATTGGGTTGTTATTGACACTTGTATTGATTTTTTCTTTCCAAGGACAAGTTATTGTCGACAATCCATTCCATATTGTACTAATCGCCATTCCACTCATCTTACAAACCGGTTTGATTTTCGGTATTGCTTATGGGGCTGCTCGTGTATTAAAATTACCACATAGTGTAGCAGCACCTTGTGGTATGATAGGTGCTAGTAATTTCTTTGAATTAGCCGTAGCGGTAGCCATTGCTGTATTTGGAGCAAGTTCACCGGTGGTACTCGTAACCGTTGTAGGGGTACTTGTGGAAGTGCCGGTCATGTTAGCTCTTGTTAAAGTGGCAAATCAAACCAAACATTGGTTTAAAGAGGGAGAAACAACATGTTAAAAGTAGCGTTTGTATGTGTGCATAATTCTTGCCGTAGTCAGATGGCAGAAGCACTTGGAAAAAAATTAGCTAGTGATGTATTTGAAAGTTATAGTGCAGGAACAGAAACAAAACCACAAATCAATCAAGATGCGGTACGTATCATCCAATCACTTTATGATATTGATATGAATGCCACACAGCATTCGAAAGTAATCGCTGATATTCCAAGTGTGGATATTGTTGTTACGATGGGGTGCAATGTTGATTGTCCTTGGCTTCCATGCTCACACCGTGAAGATTGGGGATTGGATGATCCAAGTGGAAAAACAGATGCGGCATTTGTAGAAACAGCAAAAACAATCGAAGCGAAGATTCTAGAATTGAAACAACGTATCCTTGATGGACGTATCGTACTAGAAACAAAATAAGGAGGAAAGAAAGATGAAACTATTTGGATTTGGGAAAAAAACAGAAAGTAAGCCTTGTTGTGAACCTGCAAAAGAGGAAACAAGTTGCTGTGGGGGAAAAACAGCTGAAATTATCGTATTGGGAGACTGCTGTAAAAAGAGTGGTGAGGCCTTTGCTCATACCAAACAAGCAGCGAGTGAATTGGGTCTTG
>JBOFMT010000043.1:0-58449 GCA_051658525.1 Erysipelotrichaceae bacterium
ATCAAAGAGAGTGAAGGAAACCTACTGTCAAGTATGTTTCAAACAGCAGGAAGTGGAGCAATCTCTTCCACAACAATCAACAATACCAATCAAATTCAAGGGGGAGCGAACAATCTTCCTAATACCTTGGAGAGTGGGACGTTTAAAATTACCGTCAATGGAAAAATGCATGAACTAACGTTAGCAGCCAAAGAGGATGAAGATGGCAATCCCATTCTCTATACCAAAGAAGAAGTAATCACAGAGCTCAATGCTCAATTGGATGCGAAGGTTGGAAAAGGTGTGATCGTCTTACGTGAAGAAAACGGAAGCATGCAAATGGATATCAAAGGTAATGTTTCGGTATCTATGGAAAGTGAAGCGGGTAGTTTAAACGAAATGCTTGGTTTTAGCGACCAAGACAACCAGATCAAAGCTGACTCCACCTTAGCAGAACTTGGGTTGACGGGTACGTTAATTATCGGTGGAACAAGTTATACCTTCCAAGCAGAGGATACGATGGATACCATCATCCAAGCCTTTGAAAAGGAAGAGATAGCAGCTAGTTTCACAGATGGAAAACTGCAACTATCCACAGATACGCATACGACGATTTCCGGGGATTTAACAACTACGTTATTTCAAACAAGCGCAGTAGAACTCAATAAACCAGGTGCTGATTTTAGCGTACAAGATGGAGCCAATGCGATTCTTGTGGTCAATGGGCAAACCATTGAGCGCTCGACTAATAATTTTGAACTCGATGGATTCAACATTACACTAACAGCAACTTCGACAGAAGAAATTAACATCACGGCAGAGGATAATGTTGATCAAGTGTTTGATACGATTGTAAAGTTTGTCAACGAATACAACGCTTTGGTGGATACCATTACGACGCTAACAAGTGAAAAAACGGAATATCGCAATTACCCACCATTAACGGACGCGCAAAAGAAAGAAATGAGTGAAAAGGAAATTGAACTTTGGGAAGAGAAAGCCAAAACAGGTTTGTTAGCTAATGATGCAACCTTGAACGGTATCTTATCACAAATGCGTAGTGTCCTTTTTAATCAACCAGAAGGGTCTACGATTTCGTTCGCCAATATTGGAATTGAATCCAAAAACTACTCCGATCGTGGAAAACTTACGATTGATGAAGATAAATTGCGCAATGCCTTACAAAACAATATGAGTGAAGTAGAAAATCTATTCACCCATCCGGAACACGGTGTTGCCGTACAGCTGAATAAAGTAATTGATCAAGCCGCGAAAGCTAGTTCAAGTTCACCTGGTTCTTTGGTACGTATTGCTGGGGTGAAAAATTCAGCAACCGCTGGGACGAATAACTTGTCACAACGTATGGATGGTTATGATAAGCTGATTGAGAATTTAAAACGCACCTATGAAATGCAGAAAACAAGATACTGGAAACAATTTTCCAACTTGGAAACAGTAATTAGTAAAATGAATAGCCAAAGTTCATGGTTATCACAACAGCTTGGATAGGAGGCTTTATGAATAATCCTTATGCAACCTATCAGCAAAATTCCATCAATACGATGACACCGGGTGAAATGGTGGTTGCTCTGTATGATGGTGCCATCAAACAGGTTAACTTAGCTATCACCCACATCGAGGGGCGCGATGCACAAGCAGCACACACCTCACTCATCAAAGCACAAGAAATTATTTTGTATTTAAAACAAACACTTAATTTCGAGGTTGATATGAGTAACCAACTAGGTGCTTTGTATGATTTTTATTTGGAACAACTCTTGCAAGCAAATATGAAAAAAGAGACAAAACCACTTCAGGATATTTTACCGATGTTGGTGGAAATGAAACAAACGTTTGCGCAAGCAGATCGTTTAACACGAATGAAAGAAACAAGGTAGCAAAAAAATGCTACCTTTTTCATCGCTTGACAAATTTCTGTCATATTTGCGTTATAATATTAGTATGGAGGTTTTTGTATGAAAAAAATAATCGTTTGTATGCTTGGTTTCTTATGTCTTAGTTTTATCCCCGTAAATGCACAAGAACCTCAAGTAGGAAGTACCATCGCACTCGTCCAAAGTTTGGATACGGGTGAAGTATATTATGAAAAAAATGCTGACACTTTAAGTGCACCAGCAAGTCTTACAAAAATGATGACGGCGCTTGTCACCGTAGGACAACTAGAAGGTTTGGATTTAAAAACAACCTATGTAACGATTACCCAAGAGATGTTGGATCCACTCGTTGGAACCGGAGCTTCGGTCATTTTCTTTACAGCGGGAATGAATTTATCCGTTTATGATCTCTTAGCAAGTTTGATGATGGAGAGTGCAGCTGATGCTGCCATGGCGTTAGAACACTTTATCACAGACTATACTGGCATCGATTTTGTTGAACTGATGAATACGTATGCACAAGCTTATGGTATGAACGATACAACCTTTGCCAATTCAACGGGACTCGATGATCCTAACCAAATTACCACTGCCTATGATATGGCATTGTTGGTGGGACAGTTGAGTGAAAGTGAATTGTTAACACAATTAATTGCACAGCCAAGTCATGTAATTGAGATGTGGACGACAGGAGTCGTTCGCATGACAATACAAAACTCGATGATACAACAAATGAGTTACATGGGCTCTAGTACGTTACAAGGGGGAAAAACAGGGTTTACACTCGATGCTGGTTATTGTTTGGCAACATTCCACAACGATGGAACGCATCGTTATGCGGTTGTGGTGATGAAAGCTGATCAAAGCCTTTATAACTATACGCAAGTGTATTACGATACCCAAACCTTATCACAGTATGCGAAATCCGCAATTCATGAAACCGTCTATTTTGAACCCAATGATGTAGTGCACACGATTGAACTAAATCAAAGCGAGGAAACAACACTGGATTTGTTTACCAAAACAAGTGTATATGCGAGTGCAGAAAGTGAAGCAGCACTAAAGTCGATTCAAGTTGTATATGAAGGTCCAGACCAAATCAAGGCACCAGTTGCTTATGGTGATGAAGTAGGGTACTTAATCGTCCAACAAGGTGAAACACAGTTAGAGCGCATTCCTGTCTATGCCGCAGCGACACATGCCCGCGCAGCAAGCAATGGAATTCTCATTAGCTTATTGGGAACGTATTGGTGGGTTATCGTATTAGGACTTGTCCTTTATGTTTTCCGTAGCAATATGAAAAACAGTCGACAGGCGTATCCAAGTTTAAAACGCCGTAGAAGATTTTAAAAAACGTGATGGATCTGTTCCATCACGTTTCTATTTCTAATATTTCTTGTCCAAGAATTTCCGGTTGAATTTTCCCATTGGAAAGTTCACTGACTTCGGTTGCAATACTTGTTTCGTTACTATAATACGTATAGGTAACCGCCTCTTCGTATTCCTTCTCTAACCGATAGATGGTTTTAGAAGCTAACATATAATCGATTTTCCCAATCAAATCATAGGAGAAGACGAGCTTACAATGTTGAAAACTGATGGCTTCCACTAGGGTAGCCGCTTGCAAGGTGCTGGATACCGATTTGGAATAGGCACGAATCAAACCACCAGCGCCCAGTTTGATGCCGCCAAAGTAACGGACGACGACAGCAACCAAATCACTGACATGATTTTTTTTCAAGCACTCCAACATTGGGACACCAGCGGTTCCACTTGGTTCTCCATCATCGTTGCTTCGTGTGAGTTCTCCATGTTCTCCAATTACAAAAGCTTGGCAACAATGATTGGCAGTTGGGTGCATCTTTTTTATTTTTAAGATAAAAGCCTTGGCTTCTTCTTCCGTGTGACATTTGTGTAAATAGGTAATAAATCTCGATTTTTCAATTTCGATCGTATGTTCGATATCAGTTTTGATTCTGCGCATAATGACCCCGCTTTCTTAGTGTTTATTATACCGGTATCCCACACAAAGGACAAGTTGTGTTATGAGAAAGACAAATGGTGAAATGTTTTTGAAATCCGAAATAACACGGGTAAGAACACCAGACCAATTACTCCATTTAAGATTGCTGTTGGCAAGACCACACTCAACCAAAGCGGTGAAAATCCTGCTGGTAAACCAACAAGGAGGGCTGCAAAGAGTAAAAAGATCGTACCGCTAAACAAGGTGACAAGTGGTGTAATCCAACGAAGATGCACAAGCACATCTTGGCGTCTTTTGATTGTCAAGCGAACGCAAACATAGATGAGTTGCATCGAGACTAGTTTGTCGATGATATTTGGAAGTTGCCCTCCAGGAAATTTAGTGGAAAGCGCAGCAAATAGTCCACAAACCAGAGCACTGCTAAGTGAGGTTTGATAGTTTTTTTGATTGAGTACAACCAACCAAATGAGTATGAGCAACAACAAATCGGGTTGCATGGCTAAGCCAAAGGTGGGGGTGAGATAGTGTAAGATCGCTCCAACGGCGATGAGGATGGCATTGATAGCCATAGTTTTTGTATGCATTTGTGTCTCCTTTTCGAATAGTAATTGATTGATGATTTTGTAGGGTTCAAACCATAGCGTACCTCCTCTTCCACAAAATAAAAAAACTCCGCCCATAAATAGGACGGAGTACCGTGTTGCCACCTAAATTGTATCGCTAAAAAAGCGATACCACTCATTTCAGGGACCAGCATCCCCTAGCTTACGATAACGTGCAGCACACGGTCTAACGCTACTTTTTGTTCACGCGACTTCTCAAAGGCCCATTCAATTTCCTTGATAGCATCAACTCCCACCAAACGTTGACTCTCTTTGCCTATCGACTAAAAACCTACTCTTCCTTATCCTCGAATTTATTTCGTACTTTTATCCTACTGGATAGTGCAGCCTTTGTCAATGAGATAACGACCTAGCATGGTATCCTGTGAGGGATTAAGGTATAATAAAGGAGCAAAAAAGCTTACAAGCTAAGCAAGATGGGATATACTCAATAAAATGAAGGGGAATGGACTATGAAGTTAAGAAGTAAAAATAATCGACCTCGATTGTTGTTTGATATGGATGATGTGATTACCAATTTTTTAGGAAGTGTCGTCGACATTTATAATATGCGTAAAGGAACCCAGTATACGATCCATGAAGTGAGAAGTTGGGATTTGAATGGTCCTTTTGATGCGGATATCTTTGATATCTTTCGCGAGGAAGGTTTTTTCCTCCAACTAGAGGAAAAAAATAATGCCACTGGGGTATTAAAGTCATTAATCGATTCCAGTCGCTATGATGTCTATATTATCACAGCGTGTAATACCGCTACGGAACTAATGGAAAAGGTTCAATGGATGGAAAAGGTATTGCCTAGTTTTAATCAAAGTCGTATCATTGCTTGTAAAGAAAAGCATATCATTCGTGGTGATATGATCATTGATGATAAAGTAGAAAACTTAGAGGCTTGTGCCCCCTTTATGGAGTGTATCCTCTACGATATGCCACACAATCAGGATTGTGAACAGTTTACAAGAATCCATAACCTGAATCAACTCCTCCCTATTTTAGAGGAAAGGTTTTATAATTCTTGATAAACGAGTCTAGATTGCTTATAATAGAAAAGACGAAATGTAATGATCGGAAGAGTATGTATGACTTACACACCTTAGAGAGCTGATGGTTGGTGAAAATCAGTTGGTAATGATACAGAACATGAACCGGGAACAGCTGGATAAGCCAGACGCTACCGTGCGTTATGCGGTTAAGGTGTAGTTATGCTACATGAATAAAGGTGGTACCACGAGAACTTTCGTCCTTTGGAGAAGGTTCTTTTTTATACATTGGAGGAAACAATATGGAACAAAAAAAATATTATATAACAACAGCCATTGCTTATACTTCTGCGAAACCGCACATTGGGAATACGTATGAAATCGTATTAACGGATGCGATTGCACGTTATAAACGATTGATGGGATACGATGTATTCTTTCAAACGGGAACGGATGAGCATGGGCAAAAAATTGAAGAAAAAGCACATGCCGCTGGGATTAGTCCACAAGCATTTGTAGACGATGTAGCTGGTATCATCAAAGAAAACTTTGATATGATGCATTCAAGTTATGATAAATTTGTTCGTACCTCTGATGATAATCATAAATTACAAGTACAAAAAATCTTCAAACGCTTGTATGATCAAGGAGATATTTACAAAGGGGAATATACTGGAAAATATTGTGTACCGTGTGAGAGTTTCTGGACAGAAAACCAACTCAATGATGGAATGTGTCCTGATTGTGGAGGACCGGTTCAAGATGCGAAAGAAGAAGCGTACTTCTTCAGTCTAGCAAAATATACAGACCGCTTAATTGAACACATTGAGACACACCCAGAATTTATCCAACCGGAATCTCGTAAAAATGAAATGTTGAATAACTTTATCAAACCGGGATTACAAGATTTATGCGTGTCTCGTACAAGCTTCAAATGGGGAGTACCTGTAAGCTTTGATGATGATCATGTTGTTTATGTTTGGATTGATGCACTAAGCAATTATATTACAGGTTTAGGTTTTGATATGGATGGAAATCATGGCGAGCTTTATCATAAGTACTGGCCTGCTGATGTTCATGTTATCGGGAAAGATATCTTACGTTTCCATACAATCTATTGGCCAATTATGTTGATGGCACTCGATTTACCATTGCCAAAACAAGTATTTGGACATCCATGGTTGTTGGTTGGAGAAGGTAAAATGTCAAAATCCAAAGGGAATGCGATTTATGCGGATGATTTGGTTGCGCATTTTGGTGTAGATGCGGTACGTTACTACCTATTACACGAAATGCCATTTGCAAACGATGGAACGATTACCTATGAATTGATGATTGAACGTATCAACTCTGACTTAGCCAATGTACTAGGAAACTTGGTTAGCCGTACCGTAAGTATGAGTAATAAGTATTTTGGTGGTGAAGTTAAAAATACGAATGTAAGTGGTGAATTTGATGCGGAATTGATTGAACTTGCCCTTGCGACACCAGGACTTGTTGAAGAAAAAATGGAACATTTGAAAGTTGGAGATGCAATCGAACAAATCAATCAATTGTTCCGTCGTTGCAATAAATATATTGATGAAACAGCACCTTGGACGTTAGGAAAAAATCCAGAACAAGCAGAACGTTTACATACAGTATTATATAATCTACACGAAAGCATCCGCTTTGGTGCCGTGTTGCTACAAGCATTCTTGCCGGAAAGCGCAACTGCAATTTTGGATGCATTACAAACACCAGCACGTGATGTGTCATCCCTTGCACAATTTGGAAACCTACAATCTACACAAGTGATTGCCAAAGCGCCAATTTTGTTTGCTCGTATTGATGCAGACACTTTGTTGGAACAATTGAATCCAACACCAGTAGAAGAACCAGGACTTCCTGAAATTAGCTTTGAAGACTTTTCAAAAGTTGAAATCAAAGTAGGGGAAGTCATCGCCTGCGAAAAACATCCAAAAGCAGATAAGCTTTTGGTATCACAAGTAAATTTAGGAAGCAAGACCGTACAAATTGTATCTGGTATTGCTCATGTCATCCAACCAGATGCGATGGTTGGGAAAAAAGTTATGGTTGTAACCAACTTAAAACCAGCAAAACTGCGCGGTGTACTAAGTTGTGGTATGATCTTAGCAAGTGGTGAAGGGGATGCCATTCAAGTAATGGAAGCACCTGCATCAGTAGAAAACGGAACGATCATCAAATAAACTGCTATGCTTCATAGCAGTTTCTCTTTGATACATTTGCTATAATAGAAGCAGTTAGGAGTTGTTTGTATGTATGATATTATCGTAGTCGGCGGAGGACATGCCGGTATTGAAGCGGCACTTGCCGCAGCCCGAATGGGAAAAAACACGATGTTGGCAACCATCAGTGAACATATGATTGGAAATATGCCATGTAATCCTTCCATTGGAGGTCCAGCCAAAGGGATTGTTGTTCGAGAAATCGATGCCCTAGGTGGAGAAATGGGAAAAGCAGCGGATGCGACGGGATTACAGTTTAAAATGTTGAACACGACCAAAGGTCCAGGGGTACAATCCCTACGTGTACAAAGTGATAAAGTGGAATACCAAGCTTATATGGAACGTGTAGTGAAAAGCACACCAAACCTAACGATTGAACTAGGTATGGTGAGTGAACTTTTGGTTGAAAACAATCAAATCCAAGGAATTCGCTTTGCCGATGGACGCTCAATCCTTGCGCGTGCTGTGATTCTTACTACAGGAACGTTTATGAGCTCTAGAATTATGGTAGGTCATGAAGTTACCTTAGAAGGTCCTGATAATGAACCGACGACAACAGCGTTGACACAAAGTTTACATGCTTTGGGTATTGAAACCTTCCGTTTAAAAACAGGAACGCCACCACGTGTACGTACGAACACGGTCGATTTTACGAAAACCGAAGTGCAACCCGGTAGTGACTTCTTTGTAAGTTTCTCGTTTGACACCAAAGAAATCTTACCGTATGAACAGCAAGAAGTTTGTTACTTAACATATACTTCACCAACGACGCATGAAGTGATCAATCACAATTTAGAACGTTCAGCGATGTATTCTGGTGTTGTCGAAGGTGTTGGACCTCGTTACTGTCCATCCATTGAAGATAAACTCGTACGTTTTGCAGATAAAGAACGCCACCAGATCTTTCTAGAACCTGAATCTCGTCACTTGGATACGACCTACATTCAAGGGTTCTCTTCCAGTATGCCACATGAGATTCAAGACTTGATGGTTGCTAGTTTACCTGGACTTGAACATGCAGAGATTGTTCGCTATGCCTATGCGATTGAATACGATGCGATTGACCCGTTACAACTTCGTCCAACCCTAGAAAATAAAAAAATTGCTGGGTTGTACAGTGCAGGACAAATCAATGGAACTTCTGGTTATGAAGAAGCTGCTGGTCAAGGTTTGATGGCTGGAATCAATGCAGCATTAAAACTAGATGGAAAAGAAGCTTTGATCTTATCACGTGATGAAGCATATATTGGAGTTATGATTGATGATTTGGTAACAAAGGGAACCCGCGAACCCTATCGTTTGTTGACTAGTCGTGCCGAATATCGTTTGTTGTTGCGTCATGATAATGCCGACCAACGACTTCATGGTTATGGTGTAGCACTTGGTTTGTTATCCAATGTGCGTGATGTTGCTTACCAAGCGAAGCTACAAGCAATTGAAACAATCAAAACGAAATTATCTGAAATCCGCTTCACACCAAAAAGCGATGTGAATCAAGCGTTGCTTGCAATTGGTAGTGATGTGTTAAAGGATGGAATCTCAGCGTTGGAGTTATTGAAACGACCAAATATTACGCTAGCTTTATTAGCGCCATTTACTGGTTTGGATGTGGATGCTGTGGTGGCAACTCAAATCGAAATTGATGTAAAGTATGAAGGTTATATTCGCAAAGCACGCAAAGAAGCAGATCGTTTACGTGCGATGGAACAGGTAAAACTACCAGCGGAATTGAATTATGCATTAGTGGAAAACTTATCCTTAGAAGGACGTCAAAAGTTAACACAAGTTGCACCACTTACGATGGGGCAAGCAAGTCGTATTTCTGGCGTTTCGCCAAGTGATATTACGGTCCTTGCGATGTACTTAGAACTACAACGACGTCAAAAATCATAAAACGAAGACGGCAAGTGCCGTCTTTTGGTTTCTTTCCTGTTCCTATGATACAATGATGATATCAATAGGAGGAAGTCGAGATGGAATATAAAATTGAGGGCAATAATGTCCCTGTTGTTTCGTTTACCTTACAACAAGGAGAAACCATCATCTCACAAAGTGGTGGTTTGGCTTGGATGGATGGAGCAATTTCCATGGATACGAACATGCGTGGAGGGATTGCGAAAAGTTTAACTCGGATGTTTGGTGGCGAATCCATTTTTATGAGTAAGTTTACAGCTCAAAAAACTGGAGCGAGTGTGACCTTCGCGAGTGGGTTTGTTGGTAATATTTTGCCAGTTGATATAACGCGCCCTATCATTGCACAAAAAACAGCTTTTTTATGTTCACAGGACAGCGTGCAATTGGATATGGTATTTACCAAACGGTTTTCTTCAGGATTATTCGGTGGAGAAGGATTTATCCTACAAAAATTAAGTGGACGAGGTTTGGCTTTCTTGGAAATTGACGGAGATGTCATTGAAATCAATCTACAACCTGGCCAAGTTTTAAAAGTTGATACGGGACATATTGCAGCTTTTGATGAAAGTGTCAGCTACCAGATTGAAATGGTAAAAGGAATGAAGAATATGTTGTTTGGAGGCGAAGGTTTATTTTTGGCAACGCTTTCTGGCTCAGGGAAGGTGTACTTACAAACAATGAACGCGGCAGATCTAGCAAATAAGATCCTTCCGTTCCTTCCAACAACCTCGAAATCATAAAAAATAGTGGAAAACATCATGTCAACACTTGAAAAAAGTAATTTACTTTAATTGTTTTAAGCAAAAGTATAGTTGTTTTTAAAAGTATATGCTATAATAAAAATATATTTGATTGGTAATACAGAGTTCAGATCTAGTAATAAGTTCCTTCTCTATAGTACACAGTGAAATAATATATCGGGCGAATGCCCCTATGGAGAGTCATATGAACACAGGTAAAGTAAAATTCTTTAACTCCGAAAAAGGTTTCGGTTTCATCACAGGAGATAACGGTAAAGATGTATTCGTACACTACACTGGTATCAAAGCACAAGGATTCAAAACATTAGAAGAAGGACAAACTGTTTCTTACGATGTTGTTGAAGGTGACCGCGGTCAACAAGCTGTTAACGTAGAAGTTAAATAGTGACCTTAAAAACCAATGCTCCGGCATTGGTTTTTTTTATGAACTGCGCAGCACAGATTGGTTTTCCTGTGGAAAACCATAGAACGAGACGAGAAAACGATAATTTTCCACAACTTTTCTCATCACGCTGTTTGTGTTTTTTGCGTGTTCTATGCTATAATCTAGCATGTTATGAACATTGTATAAACGATTATTTTATGGAGGTGTACAGATGATAGGATGTAATAATGTCAGTGTAAAATTTGGTTCTAGAACCTTATTTGAAGAAGTAAATATTAAATTTGTAAATGGAAATTGCTATGGTTTGATCGGTGCGAACGGTGCTGGGAAATCTACCTTTTTAAAGGTCTTGTCAAAAGATATTGAAGCAACGACAGGTGATGTTTTTATGGGGAATGGAGAAACATTATATATGTTACGTCAGGACCAATTTGCCTACGATGAAGAAGTTGTTATGACAACTGTTTTGATGGGAAACCAAGCATTATATAGCTGCATGCAAGAAAAAGATGCATTGTATATGAAAGAAGATTTCTCAGAAGAAGATGGAATCAAAGCTGGGGAATTAGAAGGTTTGTTTGCTGAGTTAGACGGATGGAATGCGGAAGCTAATGCAGCAAGTTTATTGAATGGTTTGGGTATTGGTACAGAATTCCATGATGTATTGATGAAAGAATTAACACCTTCTCAAAAAGTTAAGGTTTTGTTGGCACAAGCTTTGTTTGCAACACCAGATACGTTGTTGTTGGATGAGCCTACGAATAACTTGGACATCAAAGCGATTGCTTGGTTGGAAAACTTCTTAATCAACTACGAAAAAACTGTTATTGTTGTATCCCATGACCGTCACTTCTTAAATAAAGTGTGTACGCACATTGCGGATATCGACTTTGGTAAGATTCGTATTTACGCAGGGAACTACGATTTCTGGTATGAATCAAGTCAATTGATGGCGAAACAATTAAACGATGCCAACAAGAAAAAAGAAGATAAAATTAAAGAGTTGGAAGAATTCGTTCGTCGATTCTCTGCCAATGCTTCAAAATCAAAACAAGCAACATCTCGTAAAAAAGTATTGGATAAAATTGTCTTGGATGATATTGCAATCTCCAATCGTAAATATCCATTTATCAACTTCAAAGCAGAACGTGCATCTGGACGTCAAGTGTTAAACGTTGAAAACTTGAGCTTAGAGGTTGAAGGTGAAATGATGTTTAAAAATGTAAACATCAATGTTATGAATGGTGATAAAATTGCAATCGTTGGAGATCCTTTGAAATCTAGTTACCTATTAAAGGTATTAGGTGGAGAATTAGAGCCAACAACTGGAAAAGTTGAAATTGGACAAACGATTACACCATCTTATGTACCAAATGATAACAGTGCATTCTTCCAAGGAAGTGAATCCATTGTTCAGTGGTTAGGACAATACACACCAATCGATGATATTTCATTTGTACGTGGATTCCTAGGACGTATGTTATTCTCTGGAGAAGAGGCACTGAAAAGTGTAAATGTACTTTCTGGGGGAGAGAAAGCACGTTGTATGTTATCCAAAGCGATGTTGGAAGCTCCAAACTTATTGATGTTGGATGATCCAACGAATCACTTGGATTTGGAATCGATTACTTCTCTGAATACAGGACTTATCAATTATGATAGTGAATTGATTTTCATTTCGCATGACCACCAATTCATTCAAACAATTGCAAACCGTATCATTGAAATCAAAGAAGACGGAATTGTAGACCGTCGTACAACTTACGATGACTACTTATCAAGCGAATTCGGTATCGAAGCTTAAGTAAATAATGGAAGAGTAACTCATACGTTACTCTTTTCTCTTTTTAGTATAAATAAGGCAAATAATTGAAAAAATAAGCTATTATTTCTCTAATATGATAAAAAAATAAAAAAATATAACCGAAAAATAGAAATGATTTGTAAAATGAAAGCTTGTTACTGAAATAACTTGAAAAATTGTGCAAGGAGTATAGAATCATTCCTATATAGTATGGTATGATAAAGGCGAAAAATAAGGAGGGTATCTATGGAAAAGAAAAGTTTATTCTCGACAAAAACAGTTGTCGCGACAGCTCTAGGAGCTGCTTTGTTCTTTGTGTTGTTTACATACGTGAAAATTCCTTCACCAATTCCTAACACATCGATTCAAACAGCCTATGGAGTAATGGGGTTATTTGGAGCATTGTTTGGTCCAATCGCAAGTGGATTAATGGCATTTATCGGTCATGCATTATCTGATGCGATGAGTGGTTATGGAATTTGGTGGAGCTGGGTTATTGCATCTGGTGTTGCTGGTTCTATCATTGGTTTGTACTTTTTCAAAAGTAAAGTTGAATTAGGGGAATTTGGAAAAAAACAAATCATCGAGTTTAATGTCTTGCAAGTTATTGCCAATGTGGTAGCATGGATTGTAGTTGCACCGGTTTTGGATATCTTTATGATGGCTGAACCTGTAAATCTAGCATTTACACAAGGTGTTGTAGCTGCAATTAGTAACTCACTTACACTTGGAATCATTGCAACGTTATTGTTGTTTGCCTACAGCAAAACACGTACCAAAGAAGGATCTTTAACGAAAGAATAAGATAAGAGGAAAAAAATAGTAGGCAACTGCTATTTTTTTATAGGAAAAAATTATGGAAAAAAAACCAATACTATCATTTCAAAATTTTGGAATTCAATATTTTACACAGAGTGAACCTACCCTTCATGATATAAATTTAGATATTTATCCTGGGGAAAAGATCTTAATCGTAGGAGGAAGTGGAAGCGGGAAATCTACGCTATCCAATTGTATCAATGGCTTAATTCCTCATGCTTACAAGGCGAAAACAACAGGAAGTTTACACATGCATGGCAACATCAGTGAGACGAGTTCTATTTTTAAACGCTCTAAAACGGTTGGGACCTTGTTACAAGATAGCGATGCACAGTTTGTAGGTCTCAGTGTGGCTGAGGACATTGCTTTTGCTTTGGAAAATGACAACAAAGACCAACAAGAGATGCATAACATCGTAGCTAAGGTAGCGGATGTTGTCGACTTACACACAATTTTAAAACAGGAACCTCACGAGTTATCCGGTGGACAAAAACAACGCGTCGCAATGGGTGGTGTTTTAGTCGATGATGTTGAGATTTTATTGTTTGACGAACCACTTGCAAATCTAGATCCAGCATCGGGAAAACGTACCATTGCCTTGATTGATGATATTTGTCGTACACAAGATAAAACGATTATCATTATTGAACATCGTATTGAAGATGTGTTCTATCGTCATATCGATCGTATTATTCTAATGGAAGAAGGACGAATTGTTTTAGATGCAGGAATGGAAACCTTACTCAAAGGAAAAGACTTGATTAGCTACGGCTTGCGAGAACCACTGTATTTAACTGCAATGAAATATGCAGGCATTGATTTGGACCAAATTTCACGTATCGATGATATTGAAGCATTGGACTTACAAGCTGAAGTAGGCAAACTACAACATTGGTTTGCCACACATCCAGCAACAAGTGAAGTGAAACAACAGGAAGTAATGTTAGAGCTACGTAATGTAGATTTCCGCTATGATAAACGAAAGAAAATCCTAGATGATGTTAGTTTTTCTGTTCATAAAGGCGAAATGGTTGCCCTGGTTGGGAAAAATGGAGCTGGGAAATCGACCATTTCGAAAATCATTTTAGGTTTTGCACCAATCGAAGCAGGAAGTATTTGGATTGATGGAGAGGATTTAGCTCCGTTATCAATCAAAGAGCGCAGTCAAAAGGTTGGGGTTGTTTTACAAAGTCCAAACCAAATGTTAAGCAAAGCGATGATTTATGATGAAGTAGCTTTGGGACTTGTTTATGCAGGTTTAGATAAAGCTGAAATCGATCGTCGTGTAGAACAGGCGTTGCGTGTTTGTGGACTACTCCCGTTCCGTAATTGGCCAATCTCTGCACTCAGCTATGGTCAAAAGAAGCGTGTTTGTGTAGCGAGTATTTTGGTAATGCAACCAGATATCCTGATTTTAGATGAACCGACAGCAGGTCAAGACTATAAGCATTACCATGAAATCATGGAATTCTTAAAAGAATTGAATGCTGCAGGACAAACGATTATTTTGATTACTCACGATATGCACTTGATGTTGGAATATACCGATCGTGCGATTGTGCTAAGTGATGGACGCATTCAAATGGATGCACCGGTATTTGAAGTAATGAGTGATGAGGCAGTGATTGAAGCAGCCAATTTAAAGAAAACTTCATTGTATTATATTGCGCAAAAAGCAAACATTGAACCAAAAGACTTTATTGAAAGTTTTATTCAGTATGAAAGGGAACATGGCTATGAAGGATAAACTATTTTCTTATAATTATGAAGATACCTTCATACATAATTTGTCTGGGATGACAAAGTTACTTGCATTATTAATCTTAAGTTTTGCTGTAATGTTATCCTATGATATTCGTGTGATTTTACTGATCGGTGTTATTTGTCTCTATGCGATGAAATTATCGAATATTCGTTGGAATCAAATTCGATTTGTAATGTACTATATTATGGGTTTTGCAGTCATTAACATGATTCTAACGTTTCTGTTCTCTCCGCTAGAAGGGGTCAGTATTTATGGTACACAACACGATATTATTCACTTTTTTGGGAACTATACCTTAACATGGGAACAAGTGTTCTACCAAGTTACCAAAATATCTAAATATGCTGCGGTCGTTCCACTGGGATTGATTTTTATCCTAACAACCAATCCAAGCGAATTTGCAGCAAGTTTAAACAAAATAGGAGTACCGTACAAAATTAGTTATTCCGTAGCGTTAACGCTACGTTATTTACCAGATGTGATGCGAGACTTCACGCAAATCTCATTGGCTTCGCAAGCGAGGGGCTTGGATTTATCCAAAAAAGCGAAGACGATGGAACGGATTAAAAATGCGATGGGTATTTTAGTGCCCTTGGTATTTTCTACACTGGATCGTATTGAATCCATCTCGAATGCGATGGATCTTCGTGGTTTTGGAAAGTTAAAGCAACGTAGTTGGTATGCAGAGCGTCCACTGAAACAATCGGATCGTTGGACCATTGCATTGATTGTAGTGTTGTTCCTTGTTTCAATTGGAATGACATTATGGATTAATGGATCACGCTTCTATAATCCATTCTTATAAAGGGAGAATAAAATGAAAGAATTATTGGTATTTCAAACCGACTTTACGTATAAAGAAGGTGCTGTTTGTGCGATGTATGGCGTAGTCAAAAGTGTAGATCGTAGCTTGGAGATTATCGATGGAACGCATGAGATTCCACAATACGATATTTATAGTGCGAGTTTTCGATTATATCAATCGATGCGCTTTTGGCCAAAAGGCACGGTATTTGTTAGCGTTGTAGATCCAGGTGTTGGAACATTCCGACGTGCCTGTGTCGCAAAAACAAGCGATGGTTACTATGTGGTAACACCGGACAATGGAAGTTTAACCCACCTAAAGCATTGGGTAGGAATTGAAGAAGTTCGAGAAATCGATGAAACGATCAACCGCTTACCAAACTCTGAAGGTGTTGCGATTTTCCACGGTCGTGATTTGTTTGCTTATTGTGCAGCCCGTTTGGCTGCAGGTATCATCTCTTATGAAGAGGTAGGGCAAGCGTATACTGTGGAAGAAATTCAGGCATACGAGCTAGCACAACCTAAACTTGAAAAACACCTTGAAAAAACAACGGTATCAGGATATTTGGAAATCAACGATCCAAATTTTGGAAACTTATGGACGAATATTCCGCGTTCCCTGTTTGAAACGGCTGGGTTTGCCTATGGAGACCATATCGATGTTACGATAGCGTTAGATGGTAATGTGAAGTTTCAAGACCGATTGCTGTTCGCTCAAGCATTTGGGTATGAAGAACAGGGAAAACCAATGATTTACAACAATGAATTGATGAAGATTGCACTTGCAAGTGTCCAAGCTAACTTTATGGAAACCTATGGTTTAGGCTTTGGTGCAAATTGGAGTGTTACGTTTACGAAGGAGGATAAGAAAAATGCGTAAATTATTATTGTTACAAAGTGATTTTGGTTTGGTAGATGGTGCAGTTAGTGCCATGATGGGGGTTGCTTATAACGAATGCAACGATTTAACCATTGAAAATTTAACGCATGATATTACACCATACAATATCTTTGAAGCGAGTTACCGTTTGGTACAAACAGTAGAATACTGGCCTGAGGGGACTGTGTTTGTTAGTGTTGTAGATCCAGGCGTTGGTTCAGAGCGTAAGAGTGTTGTTGCGTTAACGAATGCAGGACACTATATCGTAACGCCGGATAATGGAACCTTAACACACATCAAACGTACGATGGGAATCAAGGCAATTCGTGAAATTGAAGAATCGAAACAACGTCGTGCAAATACCGAAAACTCTTATACCTTCCATGGACGTGATTTGTATGCATACGTAGGTGCAAAACTTGCTGCTGGTAAGATTAGATTCGAAGAAGTTGGACAAGAGTTAAGTGTTGATCGCATCGTAGAATGCGAATTGAGTGAACTTACGGTTACAAGTGATATGGTTGCTGGAGCAGTCGATATTCTTGATGTTCGTTTCGGAAGTCTATGGACGAATATTCCACGTGAAGACTTTGTACAACTTGGCGTAGAATGGGGTGAAAAAGTGGAAGTTTCTATTTATAATGGAGCAACATTAGTTTACCAAAACAATATCATCTACGGTCGTAGTTTCGCAGATGTTATGATTGGAAGTTCCATCTTGTATATCAACTCGCTGTACTGTGTTGGTATTGCTATTAACCAAGGAAGTTTTGCGAAAGCATATAACATTGGTGTAGGTAGTCATTGGAAGATTGAAATTCGTAAAGTAAAATAAAATAAAAAAAACCACAAGAATGGCTGAATAAACTTGTGGTTTTTTTTTATATTATGAGGAAGGTAAATTTTGATCTTGCTTGTACAAATCATAAAGGGAGGTGTGACAAGTTGAGCAGTCCAACGAACAACCAGCACAGCCACCTTTTTTTTTGCGGTAGCGCAGTAAGGCAATGCCAATCCATAGAATGATTCCAACGATAAGTAAATCAATCATAGCTTAGTCACCTTTCTGTTTGCATCCACAACGACAAAACTTACGCTTGCGTACTGCATAGTAGAGGGCAATCGCAAGCAATATGATAATGATGAGGTCCATCTTAGAACCAAAGGGATCCAATTTGGTACACAATAATTGCAAGGATATAAGCAAGTGTGGTTTGGTAGATTAAAGCGAACGCTGTCCATTTCGCTGACTTTAATTCCGAACGCAATGCTCCAATCGCTGCAAAGCAAGGAGAGGATAAAAGAACAAAGAGCATAAAGGAGTAACCTGCGGCAGGTGTAATGATCGTTGAGATGGTTTGGCTTAAGGCTAAACCTTCTCCCGTATTGAGAAGAATTGCTAAGGTGGATACAATTTGTTCTTTTGCCACAAATCCAGTTAATGTTGCAACACTCAATTCCCAAGAATGAATACCCATAGGTGCAAAGAGGGGTTCGATCCATTGACCAAGTGTAGCAAGAATACTTTGATCAGCTTCTACGAATTGTAGTTGCCAGTTAAAGCTTTGTAAGAACCAAATCAAAGTACATCCGATGAAGATTATCGTACCTGCACGAACAATGAAGGCTTTTGCCTGTGTAATCATAGAACGGAAGACACTATAAGCTTGTGGCATTTTATACTTTGGTAGTTCTAAAATATAAGGCGATACTTCACCTTTAAACACGACTTTTTTCAGTAGTAAGGCTGAAAATATAATAACAAGAATCGAAACCATATACAAACTTGCTGCAACCAAACTTGAGTTTGGGAAGAAGGCAGCAATAAATAAGGTGAAGACAGGAAGTTTGGCACCACAAGGAACAAAGGGTGTCATGATTGCCGTTAGGCGACGATCACGTTCATTTTCAATGGTGCGTGTTGCCATGATACCTGGAACAGAACATCCAGTACCAATGATCATTGGGATAAAGCTTTTTCCAGATAATCCCAACTGCATAAACACACGGTCCAATAAAAAGGCGATACGACTCATATAACCTGTGTCTTCTAAGATTGCTAAGAAGAAATATAAAATCATAATTTGTGGAACAAAACCTAGGATTGCGCCGATACCGGCAATCAAACCATCTACAACTAAACTGATGACCCAAGGACTCGCAGCTAAGCTTGATAACAAAGACGTTGCTCCATTGCCTACAAGTTCTGTTAATGCTTCAATCCAACCAATACTTGCATCTCCTATGGTAGAAATTGAGATAAAATAGATAAACCACATAACGAAGAAGAATATAGGTAGGCCCAACCAACGATTGGTTAGTACGCGATCCATCTTTTCCGAAATGCTGGCATAACTCGTATTTGGTTGATAGCAATGTGGAATTGCACTTGAGATATACTCATAACGTTTATTCACGACAGTCGCATCAAAGGAATCTTGATATGCATCTTCTATCGCTTTGCGTTGTGATGTAATAAGATCGTTGGTCGCTATTTTTGATAACGCCCAAGCATCTTGTTCTAGTACCTTTAATCCAACATAACGTTTCGGCAAATACGATTGCTCCGGAATTTGTTCTGCTACTTTTGCCAACGCTGACTCAATGTCGTTAGAGAACAATGTGAGCGTAGCTTGTGTTGTTGCTTGGAAACAAGTTTCCATCAATTGAGGAATACCCTTGTTTTTCGCAGCTGATATGGTAACGAACGGTGCATGGAAATATTGTTCCAACGCCTCTGGATGGATCACATCCTTGCGACGTTCTAAGATATCAACCATATTAAGTGCAACGACAACGGGAAGTTCCATTTCCAACAACTGTGTTGTTAGATATAAAGAACGTTCCAAGGAAGAAGCATCGACGATATTTAAAATCACATCGGGTTTGTTTTCGATAAGATAATTTCGTGTAATCTCTTCTTCCAAACTCATGCTTGATAGGGAATAGATTCCAGGTAAGTCTATAATTTCAATTTCTGCGTTCTTTGTATACGTTCCAGATTTTCGTTCAACGGTTACACCAGGCCAATTTCCAACACTTTGGTTTGAGCCGGTTAGTTTGTTGAAGAGTGAAGTCTTTCCAGAGTTTGGATTACCAACTAGTGCTATTTTCATTACTTAACCTCCTCGACCATAATTTTCGAAGCATCAGCTTTTCGTATGGTTAGTGAGAAACCTCGTATCTCTAGTTCAAATGGATCACCGAGTGGTGCTAGTTTTTTTATGGTAATTAACGTATTGTTGGTTAAACCCATATCCATGATTCTTCTTCGCATTGGATTTTCACATTCAATGGATTTGATGATCACGGGTTGATTGATTTTTATACTACTTAACGGTTTCATATTATACCCCTCATCTTTTTGTTAGCCGTAGGTAACAAAGTTAGTATAGCACTTTGTGATTTTCCTGTCAAATATTTGTTGTTTATTTATGTAATATTTCATTACTACCAATATTTGAAAGGCAATGGAAATCTAG
The DNA here is from genome assembly GCA_051658525.1 of Erysipelotrichaceae bacterium. Taxonomy (GTDB): domain Bacteria; phylum Bacillota_I; class Bacilli_A; order Erysipelotrichales; family Erysipelotrichaceae; genus JBOFMT01. Next base: position 20,322 of record JBOFMT010000043.1, read on the forward strand.
TTCAACATGCATTGATTGGATTGTCGATACGTATAATTAGCGTTGCGAAGGGTGTATCTTGGAGAATTTACCGATTGGGATAAGATTGTAATCGACTGTTAAATTTTTTAAACGCATGTGACGCATGCTACACGCAGAGACTCTGTCAACGATGTATATCTTGAGGAACGATGAAGGTTGGTTCTAGTACTATTGTTGACATGCGTAAGATATCTAAAAGGAGGTCGTTTTATCGCTTCGATTTCCCAAGCTTTTAAAAAAAACGAACGTGCAAGTCAATGATAAACTTGCACGTTCGTTTATGTTGAAACAGCGTTTCCCACTGCCCTTTTCCTTATTTATTTAGGTAAGCAACTAAGTTGCGATAGGTTTCTTCGCTTAAGACGTGTTCAATGCGACACGCATCTTTTTCAGCCACGGTCTCTTCCACATCCAACACTTGCATTAGAAATGATGTGATATTGCGATGGCGGTCAAGGATTGCTGTTGCCACATCCCGTCCCGCTTGTGTTAGTTTGACACTACCGTAAGCTTCTTGTGAAATAAACTCTTTCTCTTTTAATAGATTTACCGCTTTGTTTACACTAGGGCGTGATACCTTCATATAATTAGCAATATCAATACTACGAACCTCGCCATTACGTTCCAACATTAAAATGGCTTCTAAATAATTTTCTAATGATTCACCTAACATGACTTTGTGCCCCCTATGATATTTTGATACGCTACTTCTTTAAATCCAAGAACAAGATTTGTTTCTGAAACTAACAATGGGCGTTTAACCAAATATCCATCACTAGCTAGTAGGGTTGCAAGTTCACTGTCGGTTTTCGTTGGTAAAATCTCCTTTAAACCCAATGCTTTGAACTTGGTGCCTTGTTTATTGAAAAATTGATCCATCGGAATTTCAAATTGACGGCTCCAAGCCAGAAACATTTCTGCACTTGGTGGTTGTTCCATCAGTTCCATATAAGTATACGCAACATCATGCGCAGTTAAATACTTTTTTGCTTTGATACAGGTAGAGCATTTTGCATAACCGTATAAATTCATTTGTTCCACCTCTTTCTCTTATCTTATCATACAACAATCGTTGGTTGAAATGCAAACCCAAGGCAATTTCGAGAGTTAGAAATTATGCAGTGTTACTAGATCAAAAAAAACTTGCAAAGCGATTGAGAATGTGGTTTAATTAGAAAGCCAATTATCAAGAGTTGGGGTAGAGAGTTAGCTCGTTGATCCCACACCAACCTACAAACACATTTGTAAGGTGGTACTGCTAGCAGCGATAAGAGAAAACGAAACTACCAACCAAAAGGAACGTCTCTCTTATTGAGAGGCGTTTTTTTATGGAAAGAGTGAGGATTAAACAATGAATCAAATGTTATTTACAAGTGAAAGTATTACAGAAGGACATCCAGATAAAATTTGCGATAAAATTGCCGATGCAATTTTGGATGCTGCGTTGGCGCAAGATGCTGAGAGTAAGATGGCGGTAGAAGCAACCATCAAAGATGATTTTATCTTGGTATATGGAGAAGCAAACACTAAGGCAAACATCGATTACCAACAAATTGCACGTGATACCATCAAAGCAATTGGGTATCTAGAGACGTATGAAGTATGTGTTAAGGTAAACAAGCAAAGCAGTGAAATTCATGCAGCTGTTGTGAAGGCGGATGGTGTTGTAGGAGCCGGAGATCAAGGAATTATGTTTGGTTATGCATGTAATGAGACAGAGACCTATATGCCACTAGCTATTGACTTAGCACATCGATTGGCAATGCAACTTACCAATGTGAGAAAACAAGGAGAAACTAATATTTTACCTGATGGGAAGACACAGGTAAGTGTAGTGTATGAAAACGGAGTACCGCAATATGTTGATACCATTGTCGTTTCTACACAACACGTTGCTGAAATTTCATTGGAATCGCTACGTGACCTTGTTTTAGAAAAAGTAATCAAACCAGTTGTTGATGCGAAATTAATCAATGAAGCAACCAAATATCTCATCAATCCAAGTGGATCTTTTGTTGTCGGAGGAAGCTTTGGTGACAGTGGTACAACGGGTAGAAAAATTGTTGTTGATACCTATGGTGGTATGGGACGTATTGGAGGGGGTTGCTTCTCTAGCAAGGATCCAAGTAAAGTAGACCGCTCGGCTGCTTATTATTGCCGTTACGTAGCTAAAAGTTTAGTTGCTGCAAAGCTCTGTGAGCGTTGTGAGTTACAAGTTGCTTATGCAATTGGGGTAGCTACACCAGTTTCAATTATGATTGAAACCTTTGGTACTTCAAAGTACAGCGATAACGAATTATTGGAAATCGTAGCTAATAATTTCGATTTCTCGGTGGCGAACATTATTTCAGAACTAGATTTAAAACGTCCAATCTATGGGGAAAGTGCATGTTATGGTCATTTTGGTCGATCTATTTTCCCTTGGGAACAAATAAAATCATTAAAAATCGAAAAAGCCTAAATTCTTAGGCTTTTTTTTGTTATAATTATAACAAAGGGGGAATTCCAGTGTATAAATTAGCAATATGTGATGATAATCCACAAGAAGTAGCAATATTGAAACAAAAAGTAAATCAATATATCACTTCTCGCAGTGTGCAAATTGAGGTAGAAACGTTTACCGATGGGGTCCAATTCTTCCATCACCATTTTGAAGGAAAATATGACATCATCTTACTCGATATTTATTTGGGGAGACGTACGGGTATTGAAATCGCGAAAGCAATTCGTAAACGCGATAAAGATGTTATTATCATCTTTATCACAACCTCATTAAGTCATGCAATCGAAAGTTATGAAGTCAAGGCCTTGAACTACTTGTTGAAGCCGGTTGGTGAAGAGAAACTATTTCCATGCTTGGATGACTGTTTAAAACTAGTACATAAAGAACAAGAAGGTTTGATTGTAACATCGGCAGGAAAAACAGAATTTATTCCTGTAACAAGTATTGAGTATTTGGAAAGTATTGGACATAAAGTTGTGATCCATACAACCTATATGAACTTTGTTGTTTATGAAAAATTAGATAAACTTCAAGAACGTTTACAACAAGATTTCTTTATTCGTACCAAACAAAGTTTTTTAGTAAATATGAATTTTATTCAATCGATTGAAGGAAATAAAATCATTATGAAAAACGGTGATATCGTGACCATTCGTCACTCGTATATCAAAGAAGTAAAACGATTTTACGTAAAATTCTTATTGAATTAAGCAAAAAATATAGAGTAATCTCGCCATTCCATACTATGTGAAATACCTCGAAAACTTGATTTTTTGAAAAAGGGTTTGTTATACTTAGATGGCAGGGGACTTAAATGGAGGTTCATTTATGAAGAATAAAACACATTTAAATATCAAAAAAGCAAGTATCGTTTCATCCGCATTTCTAACATTGATTGCCGCTGGCTATGCATATGGTTACCAAACGAGTACCGTATCCGCAGCAAGCGAAACCAATGAAGAAATTGCGACAGTGGAACTTGTAGAGGAAGAGTACTATAGTGTAGAACTAAATAGTAAAGATGCCTTCCAAGATGTTGTAGCTAGCATGTTAGAGTATGATAGCTTCATGAGCATTGCAGAAGTCGATGCTCAAGTATATACCGATAATCAGGTATATTTGGATTTGAGCGAAATCAATCCATACCAGTTGGGTGAACAAGATATTACAGTTCGCTTAGGAGTATATGATGCTACGGTAAAAGAAGGTGCAATGACTGCTGATTATGTAGGTCAGGAGCAAATGGTACCTGGGGTTGTCTATGAAAAAGATATCACTGTTAATGTGGGTGATACGACAGCACCAACCATTGCATTAACCAAATCGAGTGTTACACTTGAGTACGGTGCTAAATTCAATGCGAAAAGCTATTTGAAGAGCGTAACGGACAACTCGGGTGAAAACATTGAAGCAAATATTTCAAGCGAAGTTGATACGAAAAAAGCCGGAACGTATGAAGTAACATATACAGCAACCGATTTAAGTGGTAATACATCAAAGAAAACATTGAGTGTTAAAGTGAAAGAGGAAGTCAAACCAGTGGTTACAACACCAGCGGTATCAGGATCTTCTAGCTCAAGTACAACCATTGCACCGATTACCAACGTATCGGGTATCAATGGAATGTTTACCCTGATTAACAACGAACGAGCAGCAAGAGGGTTAGCACCATTGAGCTTTGCTCCATCCGCAGCACAACAAGCTGCAAATCTAAGAGCTCAAGAAGCTCGCGGATATGTTTCTCATACAAGACCGAATGGTACTTCATTCCAAACCGCTTTAACACAGTATGGTGTGAAATACAATTCCGCGCTTGAGAACTTAACCTATGCAGGAAATACTGCACAAGCTGGATTTACTTGGTGGATGAATTCATCAGGTCACCGCGCTGCACTATTGAATGCGAATATGCGCTACATTGCGATTGGATATTACAATGGCATGTGGTGTGCTATCCTGTATAATTAAGCAAAAAGCATCTTTGGATGCTTTTTTTTTCGATAACGGGACAGATAATTTATGATATAATTGACACAAAAGAAAGAGGGTTTGGATATGAGTACAGTTTATGAAGCATCAAAAGAATTGCATGCAAAACATCGGGGGAAATTGGAGATTCGTAGCAAAGTTGAAGTAAAGTCCATTGAGGATTTATCATTGGCTTATTCTCCAGGAGTTGCCCAACCGTGTAAAGAAATCGTAGCGGATGAAGAGAACAGTTATGTTTATACCAACCGAGGAAATAGTGTAGCGGTTGTAAGTGATGGAACAGCTGTGTTAGGGCTAGGTAATATTGGCCCTTGTGCAGCGTTACCTGTAATGGAGGGGAAATCGATTTTGTTTAAGCAATTTGCAAATATTGATGCGATTCCACTTTGTATCGATTCGAAAAGTCCACAAGATGTGATTCGTTTTTGTGAGATGATTGCACCAACATTTGGTGGGATTTTACTGGAAGATATCAAAGCTCCAGAGTGCGTAGAAATTGAACGTACCTTGAAAGAGAAATTACAAATTCCAGTTTTCCATGATGATCAACATGGTACGGCAATCATTACCATTGCGGCGATCATCAACACCTTGCGTCTAACAAAGAAAAAAGTAGAAACACTACGCGTAGTTGTAAGTGGTGCAGGTGCTGCAGGTTCTTCTATTATGAAATTAATGAAAGATTTTGGTATTCAACACATTGAGGCGTTTGATAAGGATGGCCAAATCCGTCAAAGCGACGCACACGCATACGACTTTTTGAAAAAAGAGTTGTTGGAGTGCGTGAATCTAGATGGTGTACACTATGCAAATTTGGCTGAGGCAATGGTCGGGGCTGATATTTTTGTAGGTGTTAGTGCACCAAATCTAGTTACAAAAGCGATGGTGGCTAGCATGAATAAGCAAGCTGCTGTCTTTGCTATGGCAAATCCAACACCAGAAATTATGCCGGAAGATGCACTAGAAGCAGGTGCTCTAATTGTAGGAAGTGGTCGTAGCGATTATCCAAATCAAGTGAACAATGTCTTGGCATTCCCAGGTTTATTCAAAGGCGTACTACAAGCAAATGCAACGTGTATCGATGAATCGATGAAAATTGCTGCAGCAAGGGCGTTAGCAGGACTAATCCAAGATGAAGAATTACAACCAAACTATATCATTCCTTCCCCATTTGATCCACGTGTTGTGGATGCGATTGCAAGTGAAGTAGAAGCCATCGCTAAAGCAGAAGGCTTGGTCCGTAACCATGCGTGAGATTGATGTTGCGATCATTCGTGATCGCGTGAAACAAATGGTGCAAGATATCAATGTTGCTTATCCAAGTGATGTAGAACGAGCGCTAAAAAAAGCACAAGCAAACGAAACTCAAAAACGTGCTCAATCAATTTTATCGATTTTAGAAGAAAATGCACGTATTGCGAAAGAAGAGCGAATTCCCTTATGTCAAGACACGGGAATGGTTATTGCGTTTTTAACGGTGGGACAAGAAGTTCATTTCGTAGGTGGTTCTGTAAAAGAAGCTATCTATGAAGGAATTCGCCAAGGTTATGAAGTTGGCTATTTACGAAAAAGTGTCGTTACTGATCCCTTATTTCATCGAATCAATACCAAGGATAATACGCCTGCGATCATTCATACAGAGTTGTGTGATGGCGATACGTGTAGCTTGGAAATTGGAGTAAAGGGTTTTGGAAGTGAAAATATGTCGAAGTTATATATGTTGAAACCAGCAGATGGTGTTGAAGGTGTCAAAGCAAAAGTGCTAGAAACCATTGCACTAGCAGGACCGAATGCATGTCCACCACTTGTGGTAGGCGTTGGTATTGGGGGAGACTTTGAGGAGTGTGCAAAATTGGCAAAAAAAGCAACGTTCCGTAGTTTGGATGTTGCCAATCCGATTCCAGAGTATGCACAACTCGAAGCTCGATTATTGGAAATGGCGAATACATTAAATATTGGTCCTCAAGGATTACAAGGGGATACCAGTGTTTTGAAGGTTAATATCGAACAGTTTCCAACCCATATCGCCGGGTTACCGCTCGCAGTCAATATTTCATGTCATGTGACACGACATGCGAAGGAGGTATTCTAATGGAGTTGCACGCACCTTTTACCAAGGAAAAATTTCATGGTGTTCCTGTTGGGACCATTGTATATTTAACGGGAACGATATATACGGCACGTGATGCTGCGCATGCAAGATTGACACAGTTGTTAGAAACTGGTGAAGCTTTGCCTTTTCCTGTGGAAAACTCTTTACTATATTATGTAGGACCAACACCAAAACAACCTGGTCATGCAATTGGAAGCTGTGGACCTACCACCGCTTCACGCATGGATCGTTATACACCGGCGTTGTTGGACTTGGGGTTAACTGGTACGATTGGAAAAGGGTATCGTAGTGCTGAGGTTATCGCGAGTATGGAAGCAAACGATGCAGTCTATCTTGTGGCAATTGGTGGTGCAGGTGCCTATTTGAGTAAGTGTGTCAAAGCGAGCCGTGTGGTTGCATTTGAAGATCTTGGACCGGAAGCAATCTATGCATTAGAGGTAGAACGTTTTCCTGTGACCTTGTGTATTGATGCTCAGGGAAATAATTTGTATTTTTCGGAAATAAAGGTTTAGAAAGAGCCTTTATTTTGCTATAATTAAAGATACCGGAGGGTTGTAGTATGGAACATAAATTCAGTCAAAAAGACTTTGCTGAGGTATTAGCACAAAAAGGGTTAACATTAAGTGAAAAACAATTACGACAATTTGAATTGTACATGGAAACGTTAATCGAATGGAATGAGAAGATGAATCTCACGGCCATCACACAACCGGATGAAATCTATGAAAAGCATTTTTTGGATTGTATCCTACCTTCCTTTGAAGTTGAGATACAAGGTAGCCTTTGTGATGTAGGAGCTGGTGCAGGATTTCCAAGTATTCCACTAAAAATAGCGTATCCTGAACTTCAGGTAACGATCGTGGAACCATTAGGAAAACGTGTGACGTTTTTAACGCACTTGTGCCAAGTGTTAGAATTGGATGATGTGACACTGGTGAATGCAAGAGCTGAAGACTTCGCGAAGGATTATCGTGAACACTTTGACTTTGTAAGCGCGCGTGCTGTAGCTAATATGCCAATGCTTGCGGAATTATGTATTCCTCTTGTTCGTATTGGTGGTACGTTCTTAGCGCTAAAAGGTCAAAATGGAGAAGAGGAATATCGCGAAAGCAAAAAAGCAATCGCTTTATTAGGGTGTGAGTTGAAACAACAATTTGTTCAAACATTGTTGGATGGATCTACGCGTGTAAACTTTGAATTTACCAAGATTAAAGCGACACCAAAGAAATATCCTCGAGCATTTGCACAAATAAAAAAAGCACCATTAAAAGGAGTATAGAATGGAACAAACCGTAGTATTACCGATGGACCGTATCAAAGCCAATCCCTACCAACCGCGCTTGGAATTCAATCAAGATGCGTTAATGGATTTGGCACAGTCGATTCAAGAGAATGGATTGATACAACCTATCAGTGTTCGTGAGATGGGGGAATCTTACGAAATTGTTGCAGGAGAACGCCGTTTTCGTGCAATGAAACTTCTAGGAAAATTGGAAGTGCCAGTCGTTGTGTTATCTGCAGATGATTTACAAATGGCAGAGTTGGCTTTGATTGAAAACATTCAAAGAGAAAACTTGAGTGCAATTGAAGAGGCCAAAGCATATTTACAAATTATGAAAGGTTCCAACTTAAACCAATCACAATTGGCATTGAAGATGGGAAAATCCCAAGGGGCAATCGCGAATAAGATTCGCTTATTGCAACTTTGTGATGAAGTCCAAGAAGCTGTGAGTGCAAAAGTGATTAGTGAGCGACACGCTAGAGCAATGTTACAAGTCGCGAGTGATCAGCAAACACAAGTATTGAAAAAAATCAAAGAAAAAGGTCTAACGGTTGCGCAAACGGAAAAACTGGTTGCGAAAGAACCACAGGCCAAACCAAAAAAAAGTAAAACTTTCGGGTTAACAAGAGATATAAAAATTGCGATCAATACAATCGTAAGAGCAGTGGATATGGTGAAACGAACTGGCGTAGCTATCGAAATGAAAGAAGATAATACAAAGGAAGATTACGAAATAATCATCAAAATCCCACGCTAGTGGAGGAACAACTATGGGTAAAATTATTGCCGTTTCAAATCAAAAGGGTGGTGTTGGAAAAACAACAACATCCGTAAATTTAGCAGCTGGACTAGGATATTTAGGTCACAAGGTATTGTTGGTCGATTTCGATCCACAAGGAAATGCAACACAAGGTGTTGGAGCAAAGATTTCTGCGAAAAGCCCAAGTGTGTATAATTTATTGATGGAAGAGGAAACCGTAAACGATATTAAAATTTCTTTGGATGCACCAAAAATTGATTTGTGTCCAGCCAATATTCAATTAGCTGGAGCTGATTTACAAATGGCAAAATTTGAGAGTGGAAAAGAACTTTTATTGAAAAATAAACTAGAACAAGTAAAAGACTATTATGATTTCATTATCATCGATTGTCCACCATCCCTAGGATTGTTGAATACCAATGCATTAACTGCGGCGGATAGTGTCATTATTCCCGTGCAATGTGAATATTATGCACTTGAAGGGGTAACACAGTTATTGTTAACGATTCGTTTGGTTCAACAATTGTTCAATCCGAAACTGGCGATTGAAGGTGTTGTATTGACGATGTTTGATGCGAGAACGAAATTGAGTGTAGAAGTACAACAGGAAGTTCGTAAACATTTCAAAGATCGTGTATATAAAAGTCATATTCCAAGAAACATTAAGTTAAGTGAAGCACCAAGTCGCGGTAAGAGTATTTTTGAATACGATATCAAATGCGAAGGAGCCAAAGCTTATGCAGGATTGGCAAAAGAAGTGGAATTGTATAATCGTAAAAAAGGGGGGAAATAGATGAAACAAGATAAAAAGGGGTTAGGAAAAGGATTAGATGCAATTTTTGGATCTAGCGTTTCCGATGTTTTGGATGATATTCAGGCAGGTCATGTTGATGCAGGAACAAGTAAAACAGAACTTCCTACCAATCTCATCAAACCCAATCCATATCAACCGCGAATTCAATTTTCGGATGATAAGATTCATGAATTAGCACAGTCGATTGAACAGCATGGAGTATTTACGCCAATCTTAGTAAAGAAAAGTGTGAATGGCTATGAGTTGATTGCAGGTGAGCGTCGTTTGCGTGCAGCCAAAATGATCAATCTTGCCAATATCCCGGCAATTGTTGTTGATTTTGATGACAAGCAAATGATGGAAATTGCATTGTTAGAAAATATTCAACGTGAAAATTTAAATGCGATTGAAGAAGCGAAAGCTTATGCAAAGTTAATTGAAAAACTCAACTATACACAAGATGAATTAGCTCAACGCATTGGGAAGTCGCGTGTTCATGTAACCAACTTGTTACGATTGTTGAAATTACCAAACAGTGTTCAACAACTTGTAATTGAAGATCGCTTATCGATGGGACATGTTCGTGCTTTGGTTTCGATTGAAGATGTGGAAGATCTAATTTTCTTGGCGAATAAAGCGGCAGAAGAAGGATTGAGTGTTCGTAAAGTCGAAGCTTTGGCAAAGGCATTGAACCAACCAACTTCTGTAAAACCAGAAAAAGTAGAAACATATAATTTCGATTTTGTTCAACAACAACTGTTGCATAAATTCCAAACACCGGTAAAGGTAGACGACAAACACATTACCATTACGTATAATGGAAATGATGATTTGAATCGAATTTTAGAACTTATCGGTTGTTTAGAACAACAAGAACAAGAATAAAAAAAGAAGGAGACTTACAGCGAATGCTGTTTTGTTTCCTTCTTTTTATGTTGTTCTTGCTTTAGTTGTTGTTTGATATATGCAAGGGTTGCCTGTTCTCCATGGCTAACCAGGTGGGTTAAGAAATCCTCGATAATAGCAGCACTATTTGGGTGGAGTGACACAAAAGGTAACCCATTTTGATAATAGTTAAGCGGGGATGCGTCATTATAGGTATCCTTAAGATAGATTTTGCTTGCAGCAACACGATCGCAAAACATTTCCGCTAGATAGGGAAGTGGTATTTCTACCGGTTTTAAGCCGCCGCGTGCATTATCCATCCAATATTCCCAGTGGTGTGGGTTGCGTCCTTTGTGGTGTAACCAGCCAAGACTGACACCGAAGAGTTCACGTTCCGCATCAATGGGAGAGCGATGTCCTTGGTAATGACGTACTCCACTGGAAAACTCTATCCAACTATATTTTGAAAGGTCATGTAAGAGCCCTTGGCGGTACAATCCGATTTTAAAGCAGAGTTTTGCTACTTGGTATTTATGTTTGGTAATGGTATTAAAATGTTTTATAAAATTCATAAGTTCACCGATCCTACTCTCATTATAAAGCAAAAAACCTAGAAAAGCAGGTTTTTTTATAGAACAGCATCTTGTAAAGCATCGTAACCTTGATTTCCAGTAGAAATACGAATTGCATTTTCAACATCGTAAACAAAGAATTTCCCGTCTCCTTTATGTCCTATATAAAGAATCGAGCGAACTTTTTCTACGATTGTTTCGACTGGAATCGCAGATACAAAAATTTCAAAGTTTACTTTAGGTAATAAGTTAGCTCGTAATGGACACCACGATAATATTGTTTATGCCCTCGTTGTATTCCATATCCCATTAAGTTGTGAAGAGTATTGTACTCAGTGGTGTTTTCGTTGCAATAGCTTCTGCTGATACGACAAAGTCTGCATAGGAGCATGCTAGTCCGTATTCTTTTAAATCCGAACCTGATAAACCAGAACACAAAGGTACCAAATGCAAAGCCCATAAGTTTTTTTCATAATATTGAGTCCATTATTTTTTGCGCTAGTAAATCCTGTTTGGATAATAAAAACAAGAACGATACCAATTAAAAACCAAATCCTATCAACTACAAAATACTTAAAATGAACCTCTCTTTGTTAATGGTGTGGGAATCCTACGAACGAAGCTGAAAAATCGTCAAACGATATGTGCAAGAGTCGAAAAAAATCCAACGGATGTTTAAGAATAATATAGAAATTACGGATCATTGTTAATATTTCGAGTTAAAAAGAAAAAACCATCCGAAGATGGTCGTAATTATTTTTGATATAAATGGCGAGCTACATGAACTCCACTTGCACTTGCATGGGATAGGGAATGCGTAACCCCGCTGCAGTCTCCAATAACATAGAGACCTTCGTGTTTGGTTTGTAAGTTGTGATCAATTTCAACTTCTAGATTATAGAATTTTACCTCTACACCATATAAGAGGGTCGAATCATTTGCAGTACCTGGTGCAATTTTATCAAGAGCATAGATCATTTCAATGATACCATCCAATTGTCTTTTTGGAATCACTAGGGATAAATCTCCAGGAGTAGCGGATAAGGTAGGTGTTAAGAAAGATTCATCAATACGAGATTGTGTCGAACGTTGACCACGGATTAAATCTCCGAAGCGTTGAACTAACACACCACCGCCTAACATGTTAGAAAGGCGAGCAATCGATTCACCGTATTCGTTGCTATCTTTGAATGGTTCTGAAAAGTGGTTAGAAACAAGTAAGGCAAAGTTTGTATTTTCGCTGTAAAGGGAAGGGTCATCATAACTATGACCATTTACCGTTACAATCCCATTGGTATTTTCACTAACAACCACACCTTTTGGATTCATACAGAAGGTACGTACCTTATCTTGGAATTTTTGAGTACGGTATACAATTTTACTTTCATACAATTCATCTGTAATATGCGAGAACACTGCAGCTGGAATTTCTACACGAACTCCGATATCAACGCGATTGCTCTTTGTTGTAATATCGAGCTGCTTACAAATTTCACCCATCCACTTACTACCAGAACGGCCAGTAGAAATAATGACGTGTTCAGATGTATACTGTTCTTTCGCAGTCGATACAACATAGCCGGTTTCGCTTTTTTCAACATTGGTAACGTAGCTTCTAAATTGGAACGTTACCGTATCTTTTAATAGATTATACATGTTCTCAAGTACAATATAGTTGATATCAGTACCTAAGTGACGAACTTGCGCATCCAACAAGTGCAAGTCATTTTGTAAGCAAAGTTTCTTCATTGAAGAATTTGCAGTGGTATATAGTTTGGTATTTTGTCCACCATACATTAGGTTGATGTCATCAACGTAACGCATTAAAGTAAGTGCTTCTTCTTTTCCAACATGCTCATACAAGGTTCCACCAAATTGGTTGGTAATATTGTATTTTCCATCAGAAAATGCTCCAGCTCCCCCAAATCCGTTCATAATACCGCATGTTGGGCAATTGATACAAGATTTGATGGTTGTTCCATTGATTGGACAATGGCGTTTTTCTAATGGATTTCCCGCTTCTAATACTAAGATATTTAGTTCAGGTTGTAGCTTGATTGCTTCATATGCACTAAAGATTCCTCCGGGACCAGCCCCGACAATAATTAAATCGTACTTCATAGACATATACCTCGTTTCTTAAAAAAGTCGTACACTTCATTATAAACAAGCTTTTCTTTTTTTTCAATACCCAAACCAAAATGGATTTTTATTTTTTTATTGGAAAGATTTTAATGAAGTTTGTCACTGTGTTCCAAAAATCTAAATCGTTTGGGTATAAAATCGCTTATATACAACATTACATCTTCATTATGTGTTAACCTAATAATGCTATCGGAAGAAATGGAATTACCATGCTTCTATCCTTGCTTTGAGCAATCCGTATCTTTGCATCAGCGGATTTGTGTTATAATATTGTCATTGAATGTATGGAGGTAGATGTGTGTTAAATGATGTAATCGCAGCAATCGCAACAGCAAATGCGGATGGAGCCATCTCAGTTATTCGCTTGAGTGGAGATTATTGTATTGAGCTGGTCAATGGTTTATTTACCAAGGATTTGATGGAAGTTCCATCGCATACCATACACTATGGATTTATCCAAGATCCAACTACAAAACAACAAGTCGATGAAGTACTTGTTTCGGTGTTCCGTGCACCGAAAACATTTACGCGAGATGACGTTGTGGAAATTAATACCCATGGAGGGTATTTGGTAACCAATAAGGTGTTACAATTGTGTCTATCTCATGGAGCACGGTTAGCCATGCCGGGAGAGTTTACCAAACGAGCGTTTATCAATGGACGCATTGACTTAACACAAGCAGAAGCAATTGATGACTTGATTCATGCACAAAGTGATGCCAACTTAACCGTTGCCCTGCAGGGAATCAAGGGAAGTGTGAAAGTGATGTTGGAGCCATTGATTCAAAATTTATTGGATATCATTGCCAATATCGAAGTCAATATCGATTATCCAGAATATGATGATGTGGAACAACTTACGAGTACGCGTTTGATTCCGAATGCGAAACAGTGGATTCAAGAAATTGATCAAATCTTAGATAAAGCAAGAAGTGGTCAAATTGTAAGAGATGGGATTAAAACAGCAATCGTTGGGAAACCAAACGTTGGGAAGAGTTCGCTATTGAATGCATTGTTAGAGGAAGAGCGCGCTATCGTAACGAATATTGAAGGAACAACGCGTGATGTGGTCGAAGGAAGTATGCAACTCGGAAGTGTTCGCTTGCGACTTATGGATACGGCAGGTATTCGTGAAAGTGATGATGTGGTCGAACAAATAGGGATTCAACGTTCGATTCAAGCAATGGAAGATGCCGATCTTGTCCTACTCGTACTAGATCCAACACGTATCGATGCCTATGATGAAGAATTACTAGAGCGCACCAAAGACAAAGAACGTTTGATTATTTATAATAAAAAAGATTTGATGGCACCTGATAATGAACATGTATGGATATCAGCAGCACAAGGAGAAATCCAACCGTTGTTGGATGCTTTGGGTAGCATCTATCACCACCATTTACGTGTACTAGATGAGCCAGCTTTAAACAACGAACGTCAAATCGCTTTGATGATTAAGGCGAAACATCATATGCAAATTGCACTGGATGCAATGCAATTGGGGTTTGAGTTGGATTTGGTAGCCATCGATTTACAAGAAGTTTATACAAGTCTAAAAGAAATATTAGGAAAGGTACATAAAGATGATTTACTGGATACGTTATTCAGTAACTTTTGTTTGGGAAAATAGCAGTTATGATTGGAATCATTGATACACATACACATATATTGGATGCCGCGTTTGCACAAGATCAAACGCAAGTCATTCAAAATGCCTGGGATACTGGCGTACGTAAGATGCTTGTCGTTGCTACATCGTTGCAAGAAGCACAACAAGGTCTTAGCGTTTGTGAAACCTATCCCTGGATTGATCTTGCAGTTGGATTTCATCCTACGGATTTACTAGATAAAACATTAGATGATCTACTTGCACTAGAAAGCTTATTGCAACATCCACGCGTTGTTGCTTTAGGAGAAATTGGACTCGATTATTATTGGGATAGCGTTCCAAGAGACGTTCAAAAAGAATGGTTTCAAAAGCAAATGGAACTAGCAAATCGCTATCAAAAACCAGTATTAATTCATATGCGTGATGCAACCAAAGATACACTTGACCTACTAAAACAATACCAAAAGGTGAGTGGATTGATGCATTGTTATACAGGAAGTGTGGAAAGTGCAGCCGAAATCTTGAGTTTAGGATTGGATATTTCCTTGGCGGGACCACTTACCTTTAAAAATGCCAATCATTTGTTGGATGTTGCCAAAGCGGTTCCACTGGAGCATTTATTTGTAGAAACAGATGCTCCATACTTAACACCGGCACCACATCGTGGCAAGCGTAATGAACCAGCGTATGTTCTACATACACTAGAAAAACTATGCGATTTAAAAGAAATGCAAAAAGAACAAGCGATGCAAGTGATGTGGACACATTACCATCGTTTATTCCACGGAGGGAAAGAAAATGAAAATTTACAATTCAAAATTACTGAATAACAATGCACGCTTCAATCAAGCAGTAATTGCTGGTGTTCTAGCAACGATTGGGATGAGTGTGGTATATGTGTTTATCGCACGTTTATTGAACAGCGTATCTGCCGTTCTATTTTTGCTCAATGGATTCGTGATTGCGAATGTGATTAAAAACCAAGGGCGCGGGGTTGGTCATAAATTTGGTTACTTGGGACTAGGACTTACCATTGCTTCCATCCTATTATCACAATTGTTCTTGTATTATGGATTTACCGTATTGTTGAATCCAATGTTACTACTAAGCGGTTCCCTCAATGTGATTGCAAACTTAATTTCATTGAATAATCCATTAAGTTTATTGATGAATATTTTATTTATCGGATATGCATGCCAATATGCATATCACAATTCTACAATTCTCTAAAATCCTGAAAGGGATTTTTTTTTAGGAGTTTCTCACTTTTTATCATATAAGGTAAGAAGGGAGGAATACCATGCTAACATTAGAAAACATTACACTCAATTATGGAAACAAAAGAGGCATTAATCAGATTTCGTTTCAAGTACGGAAAGGGGAAATTCTCGGGATTTTAGGAAGCAATGGTTCTGGGAAAACGACAACTTTTCGTGTCTTGTTGGGTTTGTTGCAACAACAAAAAGGAGAGATACGATATAACGGGGAAGAAATTTCAGCTACTTCGCGGTTGTTTGGTTATTTGCCTGAGGAACGTTCTTTGCTTCGTGATATGAAAGTGGAAGAACATGTGTGGTATTTTGCACAATTAAAGAAACTAAAACACAAGGACTTCCTAGTTGCATTTACCAGATGGGCAAGTTACTTTAATTTGTTAGAATATCGAAAACACAAAGTAGGTACCTTGTCGAAAGGGAACCAACAAAAGGTTCAATTGTTGTGTGCAATCATTCATGATCCCGCTATTTATATTTTTGATGAACCGTTTAGCGGGTTGGATTTTCAAAACCAAGAACTATTTCAAAATTTAATCCTACAACTCAAAGCAGAACATAAAATTATCCTCTTATCCACGCATACACTCTACCATTTTGAACAATACTGTGATTGTTTACTCGTGTTACAAGATGGTGAAGTACGCTTGTTTGAAACCATGGATGCTTTGCGCAGTCAACAGGAACTCTGTTTGGTATTACCACATAAGGAAGCTCCATACCCCAAAATAGAAGCACTCTCACAAAGTTCTTGGCAGGATGGATTATCGATTTGGTATCAACTTGAACCAACCCAGCTGGAAACGGCAATCAAAGCGTTACTTACGGAACAAATCTTTGAATATCAACTGTCAAAACCACCAATGGAAAAGCTGATTCGAGGGTACGTTCATGCGTGAGTTAGTCCTATTTTCACTCAAACGTAGAATCTGGAATAAAACCATGGGCTTGTGGAATTTATTGTTGTGTTTGGTATGTGGGGTCGTGCTATTTTCAGATGTTATCCTAGAAACACTAACTCCTGATTGGTTGGCACCGTATCAAGTGGTGATTGAAGATGATAGCGTGCGTAACTTTATGGAACAACTTGAAATGGAACAAATTGAGTTTGTTAAAGTTGCTGAGCAAGGCGTACTTAAAGTAGCCATGTTTTATCCAGCAGAATTCCGATTGGTTTTTCAGTACGAACCTAAGCATGATGTTGAACAAGCAGTGAGTGTTGGTTATCACCAGTATCTTCAACGATGGATTGCCCAGGAACAAGGTCTTAGTATCGAACAATTGGATCGCTTGTTGTATCCGAGTGCTATAAATGTTGAGGTATTGGAGCCGATTCAAGAACAACAAAACCCGGTACTATTATTTTTATTGTTAACGGCAATTTACTTTTTAATGCTAAGTTTTTCGACAAGTATTGCGAATGAAATCATCTATGAAAAGGCGACCAAAACATTGGAACTCATCTTAACAAGTATTCCAGCTCGGACGCATCTACTAGGGAAACTTATTGTTAGTTGGACAACCATTTGTTTGCAGATGCTGATGGCGTTAGCTTGGTTTCTTTTCTGGGCTTGGCTTCGCTATGATTATGATTTGGGAGTAGGTTTACTGCGGTTGGTCGCCAATCTAACGCAATTTCCTGTTGCTTCACTTACGTTTATCGATGTGATAAAGATGATTCAACCCTCACTCCAACAAGGAACCCTGTTACTATTAGCGCTAGCCGTGTTGTGTATTGGTATGATTACAATACAATTGTGTTTGGTTGTAGCCTCAAGTTTTTTAGGCACTTTAGAAGAGGCGAGTGCGATTCAAGCACCATTTTATCTTGTATTGCTAGGAATTTATTACACCTGTTTGGCTTGTAATTCTCCCTATCAATTGACCTATGGATTGGGTTATGGTTTGAGTTTTGTTCCCTTATTTTCCATGTTGCTCATGCCGGCTCGATTGTTACTCGGAAATGTACCCATTGTTGAACTTTTGTTCTGTTTGACAATTCAACTAGGTGTACTGTTCTTTGTCTACAAGAAAGGAATGGCACTGTATCAAATTGGAGTTTTGGATTATGCAAATCAAGGGATTCGGTATGCCATGCAACAAGTAAAAAGAAAACCACGCTATTGATTGCGTGGTTTTTTGCCTTGTTTTAGTTGCGCTAACTGATTACTTCGTTTGTGTAGACGTAACTTTTGGTAGTTATCAAAGTACACCTGTTCTGCTGGTGTTAGCTTCTCAGGCTGATAGAACTGTAGGTTAGCAAAGCGATCAGGTAAATATTGGATCAAATTCCATAAGTCACTTCGCCCATAATCATACTTATCCTCCTCTTGCATCGAAACAGGAGTCAAACGTAAATAATCTGGAACTTGATAAGGAGTTTTACGAATGGTTTGCAGTGCCGCATCAATGGCTGCTTCCGCGCTTTTCGATTTTGGTGATAGTGCTAGTTCAATGATTGCATTAGCGTAAATAATGCGAGCTTCTGGCATCCCTACACTACGTGCCATGGTAATGGCTTGGCTTGCGCGCATCACAGCATTCGGATTTGCAAGTCCAATATCTTCATAAGCTGTCACAAGTAAACGACGTTCCAAACTTGCCAAATCCCCGATTTCCAACAAAGACGCGAGATACAGTAGAGCAGCATCGACATCACTGCCGCGAATGGATTTTTGAAAGGCAGATAATAAATCATAATGACCATCGCCATCAGCGTCAGTTTTCAAATTAGGAATTTGAAGGAATTGTTGCAACGCATCGCTGGCTAAATGTTGATTCTCACTCAGGGTAACAGCAAGTTCTAGCATATTCAAAGCATAACGCACATCCCCATTGGCTTGATTCGCAATTTTTTCAAGTAAAGCGAAATCATAAGTGTAATTACCTTGGTAACCGTCATTGCTTGTCAAGGCTCGCTCTAGTGCTTTGATAATGTCACTCGCTTCAATCGCTTTAATTTCCAATAAATGCGTTCGTGAACGAAGCGCAGGATTGATGGAAAAGAGTGGATTGGCTGTGGTAGCTCCTATAAGGGTAATTGTCCCATCTTCCAAATGGGGTAACAATAAATCCTGTTTGTCTTTGTTTAAACGATGGACTTCATCCATGATTAAAATCATCCCTGGATAAAATTTTGCTTCCTGAAAGATGGTTTCCAAATCTTTTTTGTTTCCAATAACAGCATTGAAAAAGCGATAGGGACGTTGCAACTCATCGGCTAGAACGGTAGCTAATGTCGTTTTCCCACAACCTGGAGGACCATAAAAAATCAAAGAAAAGATTTGTTTTTGGGTAACGAATCTAGAAAGAATACCCGCAGGGCCAATCAAATGTGTTTGTCCACAGACTTCTGCTAGTGTTTTGGGCCGCATGCGATGAGCGAGTGGTTGCATTAGAAGAATAGGTGCTCCAACAAGATTTTAAGGCCAATCAACACTAAAATAGAACCACCAGCAAGTTCCGCATATTTTCCAAATTTATGACCTACTTTATGAGCAAAGAGTGCCCCGAAATACGATAATACAAATGTGATCAAACCAATTAAGGTGATGGCAATCCAAATGTTGACATCAAAGAGTGAAAAACTAATTCCGACAGCTAGTGCATCAATACTAGTAGCAACACCCAAGATCATTAATTTTTTGGTTGTTAGAATTTCGCAAGCTTCCTCTTCGTCATCATCTTCATGCATTGCTTCATAAATCATTTTTAATCCGATGATACCCAATAAGCCGAAGGCAATCCAGTGATCGATATTGCGAATGAATTGTTCAAAATAAGTACCTGCGAACCAACCAATTAGTGGCATAACCGCCTGGAAAATTCCGAACGTTGCAGCCATCAAAAATGCCTGTTTTTTTATATGTGTTCGTAAACACATCCCCTTAGCAATCGATACAGTGAAGGCATCCATTGCGAGTGAAATACTAATAATGATAAGTGTAAAAATGTCCATAGTGTTCTCCCTTGTTTCTAGTGTATAGTATACCAAGTCAGGTAAAAGAAAGCAAAGTTTCAAACATCAAACTATGTAAAAAAAGTGCGTTTTAAGCTATAATAGAAAGGAAAACATGAGGTGAAAGTTATGAGAGTAATCATTCAAAGAGTATTGGAAGCACACGTTAGTGTAAATCAAGAAATTGTTGGGAAAATCGATCAAGGTTGTGTTCTATTTGTGGGATTTCAAACGGGTGATAATGAAGCAACAGTTGCTAAGTTAGTAAAAAAATTAGATGGGCTCCGTATTTTTGAAGATGAAGCGGGCAAAATGAATCTAGCATTAAAAGAAGTCAGCAATTCGTTTCTATCGATTTCTCAATTTTCTCTCTACGCTTCCTTAAAAAAAGGAAAGCGGCCAAGCTTTGATCAAGTAATGGCACCACAAGCGGCCAATGCGTTGTATCAACACTTTAACACCTTGTGTCAACAAGCTGGATATCATGTGGAAACGGGCGTGTTCCAAGCCGATATGAAGGTTCACTTAGTGAACGACGGTCCGTTAACGTTTATCTTAGATAGTGAGGAAATATAAATGGAAAAAATATTGTATGGAGATGTAGTTGCACAAACTTGGAAAGACAAGATTGCAAATACGGTAGGCACTCTTCAACGTGCACCGCATTTGGTCGTTGTGTTGGTAGGCGATAATGCAGCAAGCCAAACCTACATTCGAAACAAAGAGAAGGCCTGTGCAGTGGTGGGATTCCAAAGTAGTGTGATTCACTTCGCTGCAACGATTGAACAACAGGAACTTTTAGCTAAAATAGAACAATTGAATCAAGATGATGGGGTGGATGGGATATTAATTCAGTTACCATTACCAAAACATTTTGATGTGCAACAAGTCATTGAAGCCATTGACCCAAATAAGGATGTGGATGGCTTTCATCCAGTTAACATCGGGAAAAATGTATTGGATCAAAGTGGACTAGAACCTTGCACTCCAAAAGGTGTGATGAAATTACTCGAATATTATCATATCGACCTCAAAGGAAAGCATGTTGTCATCATTGGTAGAAGCAATATCGTAGGAAAACCAATTATTCCGATGATGTTAGCACAGGATGCAACTGTAAGTGTTGTACATAGTAAAACACAAAATATCAAAGCGCTAACCAAACAAGCCGATATCTTGGTGGTAGCGATAGGACAAGCGAAAATGGTGAAACAGGACTGGATCAAACCGGGGTGTATCATTGTCGATGTGGGGATCAACCGCGACGAAAACCAAAAACTTTGTGGTGATGTAGACTTAGCTGATGTAGTAGATGTATGTGCTGGTATTACTCCAGTACCAAGAGGTGTTGGACCGATGACCATTGCTATGTTGTTGGAAAATACGTTACACGCCTACCAAAGGAGAACAAACGATGGACTTTAATTTAAATGATATTGTTGAGATGAAAAAAGAGCACCCTTGCCGTAAATCAAAGCAATGGAAGATCATTCGTATGGGTGCAGATATTCGCATCAAATGCTTGGGGTGTGGGACAAGTGTGTTACTACCCCGTACAAAATTTGAGAAAAGTTTAAAGAAAATAGTGGAAAAAGCACCAATTGAAGACTAACGATTGATTATTTTATCGTTGTTGGGTACACTATATAAGATTAGAGGAGAAATATAACTTATGCCATTAACAGCTGGAATTGTTGGTTTACCAAACGTTGGAAAATCAACCTTATTTAACGCAATTACAAAAAGCCAAGTGGAAGCTGCCAATTATCCATTTGCAACGATTCAACCAAACGTCGGTGTTGTTGAAGTACCAGATTCAAGAGTTGACCGTTTATGCGAATTGTTGGTACCAAAGAAAACAATCTATACAACTTTTGAATTTACTGATATTGCCGGTCTTGTAAAGGGAGCGAGCAAAGGAGAAGGATTGGGGAACCAATTCTTATCTAATATTCGTGAATGTGATGCAATTTGTCACGTTGTACGTTGTTTTGCAAATGATGACATCACTCACGTTGAGGGAAGTGTTGATCCGATTCGTGATATTGAAATCATCAACCTAGAGTTGATTCTTGCCGATTTACAATCTGCAGAAAAACGTTTGGACCGCGTAGGTCGTAAAGCCCAAGTCAAAGACAAAGAGGCACAAGCAGAAGCTGCTGTATTGACGAAAATTGTTGAAGCATTGAAAGAAGGAAGACCTGCACGTTCGGTAGATCTATACAAAGAAGAACTTGTCATCATTCAAACGATGAACTTCCTAACAATCAAGCCAATGATCTATGTAGCTAATTTAAGTGAAGAAGAAATTATGGAACCAGAAGCGAATGCGAACTTCCAACGTGTAGTTGCTTTTGCAGAAGCAGAACATAATGTTGTCGTACCAGTATGTGCTAAAATCGAAGAAGAATTATCTTCATTAGAGAAAGAAGAAAAAGAAGTATTCCTAGAAGAATTAGGAATTGCTGAAAGTGGATTGGAACGTGTGATCAAAGAAGCGTACCATATTCTTGATCTATGCACTTACTTTACTGCAGGTGTACAAGAAGTTCGTGCTTGGACATTCCAACGTGGAATGAGTGCTCCAGAATGTGCTGGAATTATCCATACAGATTTCCAAAAAGGATTTATTCGTGCAGAAACATTCTCTTTTGCTGATATTGATGCATTGGGAAGTGAACAAGCCGTGAAGGATGCTGGGAAATGGCGTTTGGAAGGAAAAGAATATCGCGTAGCAGACGGAGATGTATTGCACTTCCGTTTCAACGTATAATACAAAAAAAAGTCGTTGCAAAAGTGCAACGGCTTTTTTATACGATTAAGAAAAATAGATAACAAGATAGAACGCCAATTCCAGATAGAATTGAAATCCATGCATAGCGTTTGCGACCTAGTAATACAAGTGTTAGTGGAGTTGCTAGTGCACCAAAGAAGAGTAAGTTTAACGTGTTCACATCAGAAAACAAATAAATACTTCCCCCTACATACAAAACATCAGCAATACACAAAACTAAAAAGTTAAATAGATTACTTCCTAAGATACTACCAATAGCAACATTGAAGTTCTTCATACGAATCAAAGAAATGGAACTTGTTACTTCTGGTAGTGAAGTGGCAATCCCCAAGAAGATTGCACCGGCCATACCTGCACCTAGATTTAAATCGATACTAATCAAATCAGTGAAGTAGGTAATGAGAATCGATGATACAACCAAAGCAAGTGAAGTCAGAGCAAAACGGATTCCAATTTGTTTCACACTTAAGCTGCACGCAATTTCTGCTTCACTATCTTCAGCTTCCATAGTATCATTGGCCATTACTTTAACCCCAATCACATAGATTCCAAAGATGAAGAAGGATAACATCGTGATGTGAAAGATACTTCCTTGAAACAACCCAAAGACGTTAAGAAACATCATTCCATAAATCGCAACTAATAAATAGGTTGTCGTAGTGTGTGAACTAGCGATACGAGCTTTCTGAAACGCTTTGAAACTAAGACAGAGCAATACAGCTAAGACTGCTAAATTGAAAAGGTTACTACCCAAGATATTCCCGATGGACAAGCCGGGTTGATCCAACCAAAGGGTTGCACAAATTGTGGTTAGTAACTCTGGTAGTGATGTTACTGCTGATAATAAGATACCACCGATAAAAGCACCAGAAATATCGGTTTTCTTATCCAATAAGTCGACATACTTTGCCGCTTGCATGGACAATCCTACGACAAGAACTGCCGTAAGTGCATAAGCGAAATAAATCATACGTTCCTCCTAAAATGCTGTCAAGAAAGAAAAAAAAACGAGGCACATAGACACATCAAAAAGATGGTCTATGAGTCTCGTTATTTAAAGTAATGCCAGGTGATTCACCATGATGTTGACATTACTACAAAGAGTTTGCTAACTACTCCCTCATTGACAGGTAGGTATAGTATAGCATTTTCCAACACTAAGGACAATAAAAAAATCCCAAAAGGGATTAGTATTCAATGCTCTCTCTTGCAGCAATACCTTGTTCAAATGGATGCTTTAGGGCATCAAATTGCGTGTAATAATCAGCCAGTGCTACGAGGGAGTCATCGGGATTACGACCGGTAAGTACGACCTCCAAGTGAGTTGGTTTGTTTTTTAAAAACGTTACCACAGTATCCAAAGGGATGATGTCTAAATTAATTGCATCAATGAGTTCATCGAGAATCAACAACGAATAGGCTGGTGCTGCTGCAATGACTTCTTGAAACAAAGCCATTTCTTTTTGTTTGGTTTGCGTTTGAAGTTCAGGATCCATAAAAGGAAAAAATCCTTCAACCCGTGCTGTTTTAATAATGGTCACATTGGGATCTTTCGAAAAGTACTGTACTTCTCCACTTTTGAAGTTTTTAAGAAATTGTGTTACGAGTATTTTTTTACCATAAAAGGAATGACGTGCAACCAAGCCAAAAGCTGCCGTTGATTTTCCTTTCCCAAAGCCGCAATATAAATGTATAAGTCCGTCCATAGTTTCACCTCTAGCAATACAATACGGGAAACAAGCATAAAATGCTAGTATTTTGATAAAAAAACACAAGGGAGATCCCTTGTGTTATGCTTTGCGTTCTTCAATGGTTAAAACAAATTTTATTGCCAATAAACTAATGCAGAAGATGGAAAATACTACGATGAGTGAAATGGCTAAGTTGTTCGTAAACCCTGCTACAATAAATCCGATGATTGAGATAATCGCGCAGAAGATAGAATAAGGAAGCTGACTCATAACGTGAGAAATCAAATCGCATTTTGCTCCAGTGGCAGAAAGGATGGTTGTGTCGGAAATTGGAGAACAGTGATCTCCAAAGACAGCACCAGCCAGTACCGCTGCCAGGCAAACTAGAATTAAGCTTGGTTGTAAACTCATTGCAATTTGAGCTCCAATCGGAAGCATCAAACCAAATGTTCCCC
The DNA here is from genome assembly GCA_051658525.1 of Erysipelotrichaceae bacterium. Taxonomy (GTDB): domain Bacteria; phylum Bacillota_I; class Bacilli_A; order Erysipelotrichales; family Erysipelotrichaceae; genus JBOFMT01. Next base: position 45,166 of record JBOFMT010000043.1, read on the forward strand.
AGCTCGTTCCTGTAGATAAGGCCATAACCCCAGAAACTAAGAACAGTAAAGCGGGTAAGAAACCAGCATTAAAGTTCATCGAACTCAAGAGATGAGCCAAATAATTACCAGTACCGATACCAGCAATCAAATCAACCAGAGTCCAAGCAAAGATAAGAATCGTTACCGCTGGTAACATCGATTTAAATCCATGAACCAAAGGCTCTTTGTAGCCAAGGCCACTTTGACGGTAGTTGAGTAAGGTAAAGCCTAAGGAAACAACGGCTCCAGTAAATAAGGAAAGGTTAGTATTGGCTTCTTCTAACATTAAGAAAATATTAAATTCACCAACAGCTTGATAACCGGTAAAGAAAATCATACCAACAGTAACTAAAATCAAAAATAAAATTGGTAGCAGTAAGTCTTTCGGTTTTGCGGACAATTTTGTTTCGTTTTCCTCCACAAACTCGGGAATGGCAGCTTCAAAGGCACGCATTTGTCCGAAATTGATATTGAATACAATCGTGGCGAAGACCATCATCAAACTAATGATGGCATAAAAGTTAAATGGAATGATATTTAAAAAGCCTACCAATCCACTCGCTTGAATGTCAAAGGTAATAAAAATACTTGAAATCAAAGCAATGATATAAGCACCCCAAGATGAAATCGGAGAAATAACGCAAACAGGTGCAGAAGTTGAATCGATGATATAGGCTAGCTTCTCTCTTGAAACGCCATAATGATCACTTAGTGGACGGGCAATTTCCCCAACCGTAAGCGCATTGAAGTAGTCATCAATGAAAATTACAATCCCTAACACAAAAGCAATCAACTGTGCAGCTACGCGATTTTTCACGTGTTTTTTCGCCCAAGAAGCAAAAGCTCGGGTTCCACCCATGGTGGAAATATAACTGGTAATAATACCTAGTAAAAATAAGAAGCCCATCAAATATAAATTTGATAAGTTCCACGCTCCATCGACGTAGAAAATATTGACTACAACGCGGACAATACTCTCCAGTGCTAACAATGGATTTAAATTGTGCAACAACAATGCTGCCGCTATAATACCGACAGAAATGGAGCCCAATACTTTTTTTGAAAATAAGACCATCCCAATGACAAGTAGGGGTGGAATTAATGAATAAATTGAATCAATCATAAACAACCTCCAAGGTTATAATATTATAACAAAATTAGATAGGAACGTTAACTCTTTTTTATCGTAAGATTATGGGAAGAACATCCATTATCAACAAATTATTTAGAAGCATGAATGAAGCCATAATCAATAAGGGAAAACCCGACGATGCTAGGGGAGCTTTCGTACGCTTTTAATGATGAAAAATTGATATTTTAACAGTTTAATGATAGAATGACAGTATACCATAAGGAGGGATTTTATCGTGAAATTATTATTGGCCATTATGTCAAACGATGATAGTCCGGCAGTATCCAGTGCACTTACCAAAGCAAATTTCCAGGTAACGCGTCTAGCAACGACCGGCGGATTTTTACGAGCTGGAAATACAACCTTGATTGTAGGGGTAGATGACGATCAAGTAGATAATGCAATCGAAGTGATTGGGGAGTTCTCGAAACGACGTACCGAAGTTGTTCCTTCATCAGCTTCCTATGATATTGGACGCTTTGCTTCGTTCCCTGTTGAAGTGCAAGTCGGTGGAGCTACCGTATTTGTAATCGACGTAGAAAAATTTATCAAACTATAAAAAAATCTCACATGTAATGTGAGACTTTTTTTTACTCAGGTTGCTTCGCTTTGGTAAAACTAGTTGCATAGCTAGCTGCATATTGCAGCGCTTCCAAGCAATCACCTTGATTTGCTAACTTCGCCATAAAGGCACCACTAAAGGCATCTCCACTTCCAATTACATCATGAGAAAAAGTAGGTATAGCATGTTCTCCTTGCAAGTTTTTGATGCGGTACTGAATTGGGTGTTTGCCATGCGTTAAGATAACGAAGTCGAGTGCTTGTGTAGACGCAAAAAACGCTTCGGTGGTGGATGTTAAATCGCTAGCACTTAGGATACACCCACTTAAAAAGGGAAGCATATTTGGAGTTGGTTGTACTCCATTATAAATAACACGACTCGTTTGAGATAATTTTTCAAGCAGAACGACACTCGTAATATCGGTAATGATATAGGAACAAGTCTTTAAGTGTTTCAAGGGTAAAAAGTCACTGTCTTGAAATAAAAAGTGTTCATCGATGTTACAACTCTTCTTATTTAGGGAAGTGTACTGGGTAAACATCGGGGTACGGTAGGGAACCCGTTTATCGAAAACGATGATCAAACATTTTTTTAAATGCGTGATGAGTTCTTCCGCGAAGCCGTCGTTTCCAAAAATAGAGACAAACATATTGGTTTGGCTGTTACGAGCGCAATGTTCACTTACATTTCGCATAGAACCACCATGTGTAAAATGATGGGTTACCTTGTTGCAACCATCTGATTCAAGGGAACCTACAATTGTTTGGTCAATGAGACTAGAGCCGACAATACCAATGGTATCTAACATAATATACCTCCATATTTTTCTTACATCATACCAAAGCTAAACGGGAAAAGAAAGTGAAAAAAACATAATTATCACATTGAAAATAAGAAAGAAAAACAACATCCTTTCACGATTAATTTCATAAAATAAACATTGAAAAAAAATTTTGATTATGCTTTGTTGTATCTAGAGAAATGATGTTGTAAAGTAAAGCATATGACCCATATGATATAAGGAAGGATGAAGTACATGTTAACAAAAATATTAAAAAGAGATGGTAGGGAAATAGCATTTGTTCCGGAAAAAATTGCGCGTGCTATTTTCTTAGCAGCAAGCAGTGCTGCAGAAAAGGATGGTGTCCAAGCGGACTATTCGATTGCTGAAGCTTTATCACAACAGGTAATGGGGTACCTAAGTGGTAAATATCACAATCAAATTCCAACCGTAGAGGAAGTACAAGACGCAGTTGTTAAAATACTAATTGAGAACGGACATGCAAAAACGAGTGAAGCTTATATTGTATACCGTACGAAACGTTCCACGATTCGTAACCAAAAATCAAGATTGATGCAAAGTATTGAGGAAATTACGTTTTCTGATAGTGATGAAGCAGATATTAAACGTGAAAATGCAAACATCGATGGAAATACAGCAATGGGGACGATGTTGCAATATGGAAGTACGGTATCCAAAGAATTTTGTATTCATAACTTACTAAATCCAGAACACGGACGTTTACATGATGCTGGTGATATCCACATTCATGATATGGACTTTATGAATATGGGAACACTAACATGTTGTCAAATTGATTTAAACCATTTGTTTCAAGGAGGATTCTCGACAGGGCATGGTCATTTACGCGAACCACAAGATATTTTAAGCTATGCAGCTTTGGCAGCAATTGCGATTCAAAGCAATCAAAATGATCAACATGGTGGACAATCGGTTCCAGCGTTTGATTACTATTTAGCACCAGGGGTTGCAAAGACCTTTACGCGTCACTATATCGATAATGTAAACAAAGCATGTCAATTGTATATTGATGAAAGCGTTGATGTTTCAGCTTATTTAAAAGCAGAAGAACAAGCTAAGTTAATTCAAATTGATTTACATGAAGATAGCAGAGCTAGTTTTCTTCAATATTTGGTAACTACCTTCCAAATTGAAGCAACCATGGCTGCGAAAATCTTAGATTTTGCTTATAAATATGCGGTAGCAGAAACAGAAAAGAAAACATTCCAAGCGATGGAAAGTTTTATCCATAACTTAAATACCATGCATTCAAGAGCTGGAGCACAAGTACCGTTCTCAAGTGTAAACTTCGGAACCGATACGAGTAGTGAAGGTCGTATGGTCACGCGTAATTTATTGTTAGCACAAGAAGCTGGGCTTGGTAATGGGGAAACTCCAATCTTCCCAATCTTAATCTTCAAAGTAAAAGAAGGGGTAAATTACAACCCAGAAGATCCAAACTATGACTTATTCAAATTAAGTTGTAAAGTTAGTGCAAAACGTTTGTTCCCTAACTTCTCGTTCTTAGATGCGCCATTCAATGCACAATACTACCAAAAAGGAAACATTAATTCAGAAGCTACTTACATGGGTTGTAGAACTCGTGTCATTGGAAATGTTGCCGGACCAGAAGAAGTAAATGGACGTGGAAACTTGAGTTTTACTTCCATTAACTTAGTACGTTTAGGATTAGAATATGGTGCCCTATTAAATGATGCATTCGATGAAGCTGGATTCTTCCAAGCGATGGATGAGAGAATTGATCAAGTAATCAAACAATTGTTGGAACGCTTTGAAGTACAAGCAAACAAAAAAGTGAAAAACTTCCCATTCTTGATGGGACAAGGTGTTTGGAAGGGGGCTGAAAAATTAGAATGGAACGATGAACTTCGTGAAGTTATTAAATCTGGTACTCTTACAATTGGATTTATTGGATTGGCAGAATGTTTGAAAGCTGCAATCAATGAACACCATGGAGAAAGTGAAGCAGCACAAACACTGGGATTGAAAATCGTTTCCCATATGCGTCGTCGTATGGATTTAGCAGCACAACAATACGGAATGAACTTCTCGCTTATTGCAACACCTGCAGAAGGGTTGTCTGGACGATTTACGCGTATTGACCGTAAACGTTTTGGTGTGATTGCTGGGGTTACCGATCGTGAATTCTATACGAACAGTTTCCATGTACCGGTATATCATAAAATTAGTGCATTTGAAAAAATTGCTTTGGAAGCACCATATCATGAGTTAACGAATGCAGGTCATATTTCTTACATCGAGATGGACGGAGATCCTGCACGTAATATTCGTGCATTTGAAAACGTTGTTCGTGCAATGAAAGAAGCTGGTATTGGTTATGGTTCCATCAATCATCCGGTAGACCGTGATCCACAATGTGGATACTCTGGTGTCATCGAAGGTGATGTTTGTCCAAAGTGTGGACGCAAGGAAAGTGATGGCGGTATGCGTTTTGAACGTATTCGTCGTATTACAGGATACTTGGTAGGTACTTTGGATCGCTTCAATAATGCGAAACAAGCAGAAGAATCACAACGCGTAAAACATGGAATCTAGGTTACGTTTAGCAGCTCCACTCACCTTTGACTCAATTGTTGATGGAGAAGGTTTACGCGTAGTGCTGTGGACACAAGGTTGCCCACACCGCTGTGTTGGGTGCCAAAACCCACAAACGCACGATCCTGCTTTGGGTTTTAGTATTGCTGCTTGGGAGCTGTTTGAACAAATCAAGAAAAATCCTTTGCAAGATGGCATTACCTTATCCGGAGGAGAACCTTTTGACCAAGCTGCATCCTTGATTGCCTTGGCACAAGCATGTCGTGAATTGGGGTTAAATGTATGGGCTTATACAGGTTATACGATGGAAACCCTACTTCAAAATGAAGCACAAGCAAAGTTGTTGCAACATATTGATGTACTTGTAGACGGCCGATTTGAACATACATTAAAACATTTTGATTTATACTTTAAAGGTAGTTCGAATCAACGGGTAATCGATGTAGCAAAAACACTAGAAAACCAGGAAATCATATTGTGGGAAACCACAGCAGAATAATGAAAAAAAAGCAGTTATCCTCAGGATAACTGCTTTTTAAGTGTTTTGATTGCGATGTTTGTTACGATACTGCTTTGGAGTATGGCCGGTGTGCTTGGAGAACACCTTTGTGAAATAGCTTGAGTCATTGAACCCGCAAAGCATTCCGACTTGCGTGATGCTATGTTGGGTGGAACTTAGGTAGTATTTGCTTTTTTGAATTCTAAAAGCTGTAATATAAGCCGTTGGTGTTTGATGCATGTAGGTTTGAAATAAACTACAACATGTACTACGTGAGATCATGGCACTAAGGGCTAGCTGTTGTAGCGGAATCGCTTCTTGGTAGTTGAGTTTGATATGGGTCAACATTGCTTTTAAGTGATGCATATCTTTAGCATCACCCAATTCATTTCGACTGACATTTGAAATGTGTTGGTAAAGCTCAAAGCCTAAGCGAAGACAAAGACTATGAACCAATAATTCATATCCAGGGCGTTTTTGAAGGCAATGCTGTTGCATTTCAAATAATATGGCTAGGATTTGTTTGGTTTCGTCGCTTTGACGCAAGGCAAGGGTAATAAAATTAGGATGATTGATTAGCGGAAAGACGTAAGGATCATCTAATTGACTCATATTTCTTAGTAAATCTGGATGTAACAACAAACAAGTGTAGCGACATTCTTGTTGATTTGGTGATTTTGTAGAATGTAGATGACGAGAGTTTAAAAAGATACCTTCGCCTTGTTGTAAGACATGGAGCTCACCACCAATATAGACTTCCATACACCCTTCTTCGATGTATAAAAACTCTAGGGCATCGTGCCAATGCCACAACACATGATATTCATAATCGGAAATCAAGCAAGAATTTAAATAGATGGGTAAATGCTGTTCCGTGTATGTAATAACTTCACTAGCATCTGGTTGAATGCGAATTGGCATAGAAACCTCCTGGAATTGTACGATATTACCAAAAAAAAGCAAAAATATTATATTATGTAGTCTTACACTATACTATTATTATAGTATGGTATAGGTCTTGTTGCAAGAATGTGATACCTTGCGTGGTTTACAAGCTGCCTTGGCAGGTTTGTTGTTTGTAAACAATGCGACTATATAACCAAGGTAGAGAAACGATCCACGCACTACACCTTGGTTTCACGTTTCCTCGTGAATCTTTCGTAATAGAGCGGCGTAACCCTCCACGATGGGGCGTCATGTTCAATTACGCAAAAAAGACATCAAGCGATGTCTTTTTTAGTCCCATAAACCGAGTTGCTCGATGGATCGTTTTGCTGTTAATGCAGGTAGTTCTGTTTGCATATTCGGATACAATGCAGGTCCAAAGAGTTTTGGGTTGAGCCAATCTTGCTCTTGTTGCTTGGTAATCATCAGTGGGAAACGACTCTCGAGTTGCTGGTACTCCACTGGACTAGGAACTGTGATAATCACAACTTCTACGTGGTTATTGCTGTGATAACGAAATACACCAGCTAAGGCAAACAAATGTGATGTTTGGGTTTGAAAAAAGATGTTTTGAATCGGTGAAAATCGATGATCCGGTTCATAAAAGCCAGTTACAGGGATGATGCATCGCTGATATTGAAAGGGAGCTTGAAAACTTGCTCTATCCTTGATGCTCTCCCAACGCGCATGAATGATGGGATGTTTTTGATTGGTTGTGAATCCCCAGTTTGCCCAAAGTAATGTAGCAACGGGTTGATGATAAATGATGGCTATGGGGTGCATTGGGGTATACTGTCTTGGTTCTAACGATTCAATATAGCTAGTTACGATATCAAAACGTTGTATTATTTCAAATAGGGTAGTCCCAACATAGATTCGACCACACATACGATCACCTCCTAATCTGTATCCTAACATACTCTGTACCTATTGTCATAAACTTACAAAGTTACAGCTTTTCTGCTGATAAGATTGCGTATTGTCTGTATTTATGATACGAATAAAGAAAAAGAGGTAGTAGCGATGAAAACTTTCGAAATACGTAAAGAACAGCATTGGGAACAACTAGAAGTAGCATACAAACAATTGTATGGAGGCCATAGTGATGTGGAAGCCAACTTGCAGCAATTACAAAGAAGACTGCAACAATGCTACCAAGAACGTCCACAAAGGTTAAAAGAGCAAGATCAAACACTTGCTGCTGATTGGTATTTAGGCCAAGACATGGTTGGTGTTATGGTGTATATTGATCATTTTGCGGATGACTTTACAACGTTTATGCAACGCTTAGATTATTTTTCTGATTTGGGTATTCGCTATCTTCATTTCATGCCTTGTTTAAAGCCAAGAGCAGGAGAGAATGATGGAGGCTATGCAGTTGAAGACTTCTTAGATACGGACCCGCGTTTGGGAACGAAGCAACAACTTGAATGTTTGATTGAGGCTTGCAGCGATCGAGGAATCAGTGTTTGTATTGACTATGTTATGAATCATGTAGCAAAAGAACATACTTGGGCAAAGCAGGCTGTTGCTAATGATCCAACGTACCAGGAGTACTTTATCTTGGAAAACGATCTTAAGATTATTGAGTCGTACAATGCTACCGTTCCATGGGTGTTACCAGATAAAGCACCAGGTAACTTTACCTATAACGAGGAGCTACAAACCTATGTGTATACCTCATTCTCTAGTTTCCAGTGGGATTTGAATTATCGAAATCCAATCGTACTGGAAGAAATGCTTGCAACGATGTTTGCGATAGCAGCAATGGGAGTTCAAATCATTCGATTGGATGCGGTGCCTTTTTTATGGAAACAGTTGGGTACCAATTGTAGGAATCTACCAGAAGTTCATATCATATTAAGATTGTTTCGTTTAGCTTCTCAAATCGTTGCTCCATCTTTGGTGCTTTTAGGGGAAGCAATTGTAGAGGAACCACAAATTCGTAAGTATTTTGGTAGTGCAACGCAACCAGAATGTCACCTTATGTATCATGCAAGCTTTATGGTAACGATATTCAATGCACTAGCGACTAGAAGAGCAAAACTATTGGAGTTTAACCAAGAGCGTAATCATAACAATCGCGGATGGATGAATTATATCCGTTGCCATGATGATATCGGTTGGGGATTTGATGATGAGGATTGTTATCGATTGGGATGGCAACCAGAAACACATAAACAATATTTAATTCGCTTCTACAATGGAACACATCCAGGAAGTTTTGCACGTGGAGAAAACTATCAATACAATCCCATAACGCAAGATGCAAGAACGAATGGGACCTTGGCCTCCTTATTAGGGCTGAGTGCTAGCAAAGCACTTCATGACCAAAGAGGTATTACTCTTAGTATGGAACGGATGCAACTCATATTGAGTCTGTTATTTTCGGCTCAAGGAATTGTTTTGTTGTATAGTGGTGATGAACTCTCACAAGAAAACGACCAAAGCTATCTCAACGATCCAAAAAAACAACGAGAAGGTCGCTGGGTGCATCGTCCAGCCTTTCCATGGGGAGTTTGGAATCAACTAGAACAACATCCACAAGCAAAACAGATGTATGAGATGACAAAGCAAATGATTGAGTTAAGACGTACGATGCCGCTTTTCCATGGGAAATATGCACAACAACTTGTCCATCATCCGTATGAAAGCTTATATATCATTAAAAGAGAAGAAGAGAATCGAGTTTTGGTTTGTATCCATAATGTGAGTGAACATCCACAAGATGCACAAGTGCAGCAGCTTGGACTAAACGCAAATGGTTCATGGAAAGATATGTTAAGCTCACGTAATGTTGATTGTCAACAAGCGTGGATTACCATTCATCCCTATGAGTCTTTGTGGCTACTAAATGAAAAATGATACCGTCGTGGTATCGTTTTTTTCTTTTCTTCACTCTTGATTTGGTGTATAATCATAAACAATATATTTAGGAGACCAACTATGGAAAAAGAACGACTAAGAAGATTGAAAAATGCAGCAGCTGGACTAGAACCCTTGGATTTATTAATTGAAGATGTTCGTGTTGTAAACGTATTTACGCAAGAAGTACACGATGCGCATCTTGGAATCAAAGATGGTTATATTGTTTCTTTCCAAAAACAACCAGCTAAGCAGGTAATCAGTGGAAATCATGCCTTTGTAGCACCAACGATGATGGACCCGCATATGCATTTGGAAAGTACGATGTTGCAACCACATTTGCTAAGTGATATTTTAGTTCCACGCGGGGTAAGTGGTGTCGTTGCCGATCCTCATGAACTTGTAAATGCTTGTGGTGCAAAAGGCTTGGATTTTATTCTTGAAGCGAGTGAAGCTTTACCGCTCGAGGTTTATGTCTCCTTACCATCGTGTGTACCTTCCACTCCGTTTGAAACTGCTTTTGGTGAATTTACACCAGCTGATATCAAACCCTACTACCAACATCCACGTGTTGTAGGATTGGCTGAGGTTATGAGTTATGAAGCGGTGTTGCATGATGATGCGATGTTAGAAAAATTAAGTGATGCGATGCTTGCCAACAAGCAAATTGATGGGCATGGTGCTGTACTTGATAACCAGGGTTTGGATGTCTATGCAACATGTCAAATTCGAAATGACCATGAGTGCATGGATGCGCAGGAAATGGTAGAGCGCTTGCGCCGAGGAATTTATACCTTTATGCGTGAAGGCTCAGCTGCCAAAAATTTAGATGATCTATTACCAGGTATTACACCTCATAACTTCCGCTATGCTTGTTTTTGTAGCGATGATCGTCACCCTGACGATTTGGTACGCGAAGGTAGTATGGATTATGTTGTAAATCTAGCGATTGCCAAAGGTTTGGATCCTATTATGGCACTGACCATGGCATCGCATAATGTAGCGATGTGTTATGGATTACCTCACTTAGGAGCAGTAGCACCTGGATATCGTGCAAACTTTTTCCTATTTGATGACTTACAAAACATACTCGCAACATCAGTTTATCTTGATGGAGCGTTAGTAGCAAGAGATCAAGTGATGCTAACACCAAGCAAAAAACCAAGCACTACAAGCGAAGCAGTATTGGCTTCAATGCATGTAAAACAGGTGAATCCTCAACTATTTGAACTCCATGTTCCAAGTGAAAAAGCCAATGTTATGCAAGTAAGTTATGGAACGCTAACAACGCAGCTACAACAGGTAGTGGTAACATGCGATGAGCAGCAACGATTTGTATTTGATGAGCAAGACCTAGCCAAGTTATTTGTGGTGGAACGTCATCATGCTACCGGTAATGTTGGGAAATCACTGGCAATGGGGTTTCAACTCGAACAAGGTGCCATCGCAACAAGCGTAGCCCATGACTCTCATAATATTTTAGTCTTAGGGAAAAACGATGCCGATATGCAACGCGCTGTGGAACATATCATCGCGATGGGTGGTGGTTATGTTGTAGTTGCCAATGGAGAAGTATTAGCAGATGTACCACTACCAATTGGTGGTCTCATGAGTTTAGAAGACACGAGTACACTAGTTAAGCAAATGGATGCTTTGCATCAAGCAATGCATCAGTTAATGCCAAAAACAACCTTCAATCCGTTCATGATGTTGAGTTTTATGGCGCTTCCTGTAATACCTGCGTATAAAGTAACCGATTTGGGGTTCTTCGATGTGATGAAACAAAAACTTGTTTCAGTTGATGCAGGGGAAATGAATGTCTAGAAAGAATGCGGGAGCATTCTTTTTTTTTGTAAAAAAGCAATCCACAAGCGACAAAAAATAAAAAATAATGCTATAATAAGTACGCTTATGTAAAGAGGTGAACGTATGTATCGAATCGGACAATCACAAGATATCCATCAATTGGTAACAGGAAGAAAACTTATTCTCGGTGGGGTGGAAATTGAACACACCATGGGATTACTAGGTCATAGTGACGCAGATGTATTGTTACATGCCATTGCTGAATCGATCTTAGGAGCACTTGCTCTAGGAGATTTGGGGAAACATTTTTCTGACACGGATGAAACGACGAGAGGTCAAAACTCAATGGGAATTTTAGCTCGTGTTTATGAAATGATGAGCGAACGTGGTTATGAAATCAATAATCTAGATGCACTTATTCTAATAGAAAAACCAAAGATGGCACCACATATTGCCAATATGGTATCGAATATTGCCACTTGTTTGCATTGTAATGAAGATCAAATTAACGTAAAAGCAACCCGAGGGGAAAAACTCGGATTTGTAGGGCGTCAAGAAGGCGTAATGGCAACATGCGTTGTATTGCTTAGAAAGGTAAAGTAAAAATGGAAAGAGTTAGAGTACGTTATGCACCAAGTCCAACAGGACACTTACACATTGGTGGTGCAAGAACAGCATTGTTCAATTATTTGTTTGCGAAACATCACGGAGGAGACTTTGTGTTCCGTTTGGAAGACACGGATATTGAACGTAATATTGAAGGTGGAGAAGCAAGTCAATTAGAAAACTTGGCTTGGCTTGGAATTCATCCAGATGAATCTCCATTAAATCCAAATCCAAAATATGCACCATACCGTCAAATGGAACGCTTGGATATTTACCAAGGAGTTGTAAATCAATTACTAGAACAAGGGTTCGCTTATAAATGTTTCTGTACAGCGGAAACGTTAGCGGAAGAAAAAGAACGCCAAGAAGCGCAAGGGATTGCACCAATGTACAATCGTACATGTGCTCATTTAACTGCAGAAGAAGTTGCAGAAAAAGAAGCGCAAGGCTTACCTTTTGTAATTCGTGCGAAAGTCCCAGCTGATGTGACTTATACATTTGAAGATATGATTCGTGGAACGGTAAGTTTTGAATCAAAGGATATTGGAGATTGGGTTATTGTAAAATCCAATGGGATTCCTACCTATAACTTTGCTGTTGTAGTAGATGATCACACAATGGAAATCTCTCACGTATTCCGTGGGGAAGAACATCTTTCTAATACGCCAAAACAATTGATGATTTATCAAATGATGGGATGGGTTGCTCCGACCTTTGGTCATATGACATTAATTGTTAATGAACAACGTAAAAAATTATCAAAACGTGATGAAAGTATTATGCAATTCGTAAGCCAATACAAAGAAGAAGGATATTTGCCAGAAGCGATGTTTAACTTCTTATCATTATTGGGATGGTCACCAGAAGGGGAAGAGGAAATTTTCTCTCATGATACTTTGGTATCCATCTTTGATGAAAAGCGTTTGAGTAAATCACCATCTATGTTTGATAAAGCAAAATTGATTTGGGTAAACAATCGTTATATCAAAGATTTGCCTTTGGAAGCAGTGGTAGCAATTAGTAAACCATTCTTGGCACAAGCATATGACTTATCAACGAAAAGTGATGCTTGGGTAGAATCTTTGATCGGTTTATACCACGATCAAATGTCATATGGAAAAGAAATCATCGAATTAACTTCATTGTTCTTTAAAACAGAGTTTGCTTTGGATGCAGAGAGTTTAGAAGTTATGGAATGGGAAACTACACCAACAGTAAAAGCTGCGTTCCTTGCACAAGTAGAACAATGTGAGACTTGGGATGAAGAACATATCAAAGCGATGGTAAAAGCGGTACAAAAAGAAACAGGAATCAAAGGAAAACCTTTGTTCATGGGATTGCGTGTTAGCATTACAGCACAAGTACATGGTCCTGACTTAACGAAAACGATTGCCTTGCTAGGGAAAACGACTGTTGCAAGTCGTCTAAAATAAGAGATTAGATAGAAGCTGTTTGCTTCTATCTTTTTT